>NC_019729.1:4476181-4776465 GCF_000317475.1 Oscillatoria nigro-viridis PCC 7112 | reverse complement strand
CAAAGCGCTGCTGAGAACGGATGGTAGCTTTGAGATTTAATTCTCTGCCATCCTTTTTTTGAGTGCCTGCAATTGTAGTTACGGTTTCTGCGACGATCGCGCTACCTTCGGTTTTCCAAGATTTGATCTCGGTGCGGTAATTTAAACTCGGATATCGATCCCAGAGTTGGGTGAGGGCTTTTGCCATGCTTTGGCTGTTTAAGCCGTCAGAATGAGTGAAATTCGGGCTGTAAAATGCCATCACTGCTTTGACATCGCGCCGGTTGGCCGCTGCGTCAATTTCTGTTAGCACTTTTGTGAGTGGGGCAGGCGCATTTGCAGGGGTTTGGGCGATCGTTTGGGGAGTCGCCGCGATCGCACCGATCGCTTTTGCCGCACCTTGATGCAGCACGCCAGCACTTACCACTGTTAAACATAACAACATTTGAGCGATCGACTGCCCGCAGTTAAAGCCAAAAACGATCGCCCGTTGGCGCAGCCCCCGAATAGGATCGGCTTTTTCGTCCCGACGGCTGGAAAAATACTGAGATGCACTTGGCATTAAATTCAAAAAATTACGCATTAGATGATAATTTGGTTATTTGTCAGGATTCGCGGCGCGGGCAAGTGTTCGCCTGCAACGAAAACTGACAACGGAAGGACGGACACGGCACAATCTAATTTTAGATTGCTGATTGAAAATTGGCTGAAACTGCCGGAATAATAAGCATAATAATCTAAAACCTCAAATATAAAATCGCTCGACCTGTGGAAGTTCTAAAAGAAACAAATACCTTGACAAAAGCCCCCCTCCGGTTGTTGGTTGCAGCTAGCGGCACCGGAGGACATTTATTTCCCGCGATCGCCACCGCTAGTCAGTTGAACGACTGTCAGATCGAATGGCTGGGAGTCCCAGACCGCATGGAAACCGAGTTAGTTTCATCCCTTTACCCCCTCCACACGATCGCCGTTGAAGGCTTTCAGCAGCGATTTGGACTCGGTACAGTGCGAATTTTGAGCAGACTCGCCGGCTCGATCGTTCAGGTGCGGAAGTTGCTCAAAGCGGGAAATTTTCAGGGAGTTTTTACTACCGGCGGTTACATCGCAGCACCTGCAATTCTAGCGGCCCGTTCTTTGGGTTTGCCGGTGATTCTCCACGAATCTAATGCCATTCCCGGGAAGGTGACGCGGTGGTTTAGTCCTTTGTGCACTGCTGTGGCGATCGGATTTGAAGCTGCAGCCCAGCATTTACCCCGCGCCAAAACGGTGGTTGCCGGTACGCCCGTGCGATCGCAATTCCTGACTCGCCAACCTCTAAATTTGCCAATTCCTGACAGCGTACCTGTAATTTTAGTTATGGGCGGATCTCAAGGTGCTGTCTCCGTCAATCAGTTAGTGCGGCAGTGTGCTCCGGCTTGGTTTGATGCCGGTGCTTGGGTAGTTCACCTGACAGGAAATAATGACCCGGATGCCGAGAGTTTGAAACACGAACAATATTTGTCGATGCCATTTTACGACAATGTGGCGAGCTTGTTGCAGCGAGCAAATTTAGCAATTAGTCGATCGGGCGCCAGTGCCCTGACAGAATTAGCAGTGACGGGAGTACCTTCTATTTTAATTCCTTTTCCTCACGCGGCTGACGACCACCAAAGATTTAA
This sequence comes from Oscillatoria nigro-viridis PCC 7112, assembly GCF_000317475.1. Lineage (NCBI taxonomy): Bacteria > Bacillati > Cyanobacteriota > Cyanophyceae > Oscillatoriales > Oscillatoriaceae > Phormidium > Phormidium nigroviride. Next base: position 4,774,828 of record NC_019729.1, on the reverse strand, counting down.
TGCGGAAGTATTTGCCGCATCCGGCGCCGCCGTGGTATTCCGTCAAAGCGAACTGACAGCAGAGGTATTGCAAAGCAAAGTGCTGTATTTGTTAAAAGATTCCGAATATTTGGCAAAAATGTCTCAAGCTGCTCTTCAATTAGCGGTGACAGACAGTACAGAACGTTTGGCAAATTTGGTCAGGGAATTGGTGGTGCGGTAGCGAAAATTGGACACCGCCACTAATTTAACGAGTTCTTTTTAATGAGGGTAAAGCGTAAAACCCCTGTCCAACCAAATAACATAAAACACAGCCCCATCCCGATAACCAACCATCGGAGCCTTCCCGAAAAACCGAAAAGCAATAAAATTTACATCATCCTTAAGATGGCTGGGAATAGGTGCTCTAATGGAACTTCGGGCTATCTTCTCGTAGCCCAATCCGTGACGGGTACAAGCATTAATCTCACTCCAGGTAAGCTGATTTAATTTGTAGAGCGTATCTGCAAAAGCAGCCTTTTCATCTTTTGTGCATTGAGAAAGAGAGTAATCTTTATTCATGTATCGCAAAGAAAATAGAGGTGACTGCTGCTCTGGCGGTACATCAACAGTTTCTCTAAGTGAGAGCCTTTTCCCTTTTTCTTGGCGTTGATTTGCCTTAAGATGCTTCTTCACAATTGAGTTGAGTCTTGAAGTATTCCTTCAGGGATTGATGAGTGATTTTACCGCTATTTTGAGCTGCAAATTTCCAGGGTTCTTCTTCCTGTGTCATTTTGCCTAACTTCCATGCAGCAAACTGTCCAAACACAGAATAAACTTCATCAAGCAGGCTCTTAGTTTCTTCGTCGTAAATCGAAAAGTCTATATCTTCAGGACATGGAATTGCACCAGCACCATACTTTTTATAGTAACGGTACAAGTCAGGAACAACCGGCCCGTGAGTCCATGCTTCTATCGCTTCAGGAAATAGCGGTTCATCGTACAAAGCTAAATGAAACCCTTGAGCATAGTAAACCAACTTCTGAAGCTTGAGATTAGATATCAGATCGCCAGCATCTTCACTTGCCTGAGCCAAAAAGTATTTGGCTGCATCATAACAACTCAGCATAACTTACTTGGTAGTCATTAAACGGCAAAACTAGAACGAGATTTTTTTGACACTCCCGCGACTCAAGCAGACTATATTTGTCTGGAGAGGTTTTCACGGTTAATTGCGAGCCGTGTCACTTTATTTACGTTATACCATGTTTTCTCCATCTATGCAATATTCAACTTAACAAAGTTAACTACCGATTCTAATCCTTCCTTTATCTTCAAGTTAGTAAAAACAAAAGGTTTTTCCCCCCGCATTTTTTTCGCGTCCCGTTCCATCACGCCCAAATCTGCTCCCACCAAAGGCGCGAGATCTATTTTATTAATCACTAATAAATCTGATTTAGTAATTCCTGGCCCGCCTTTGCGCGGAATTTTATCGCCCGCCGCGACATCGATTACGTAAATTGTTAAATCTACTAACTCCGGGCTAAACGTTGCGGCCAAATTATCGCCGCCGCTTTCGACAAATACTAAATCTAAATCCGTGAATTTGTGTTCTAACTCTTCTATCGCTACTAAGTTAATGGAAGCATCTTCGCGGATGGCTGTGTGGGGACAGCCTCCTGTTTCTACGCCCAAAATTCGATCGCTCTCTAAAGCTTGACTCCGAACCAAAAACTGTGCATCTTCCTGAGTATAGATATCATTAGTAACAACCGCAATCTGGTACTGCTGCCGCAGCGACTTGCACAAAGCATCAAGTAAAGCAGTTTTTCCCGAACCAACCGGCCCAGCAATTCCTATACGAAAAGCACCCATAGCGATTTTAGATTTTAGATTTTAGATTTTAGATTGTCTGATTTTTAACTGCGAAATAACCGAGTTGTAGTTGTAGGGTGCGTCAGACGGAGTTATGGAACGATTATCGAGGCTTTGGGGTTCTGACGCACCTTACTAATTAGATTTTGGATTGAGGGATTTTTAACTGCGAAACAATCGAGTGTACTGAGTTTCGTGCGCCATGCTAGCCAGTCCCAATCCCGAACTGCAACTGCCAAGGTCATCATCTTCTAATTGTAAAACTTCTCGCGCCGTATAGCGATTTTCGATTTTCGATTTTCGATTTTCGATTGTCTGATTTTGGATTTGGGATTGAGGGATTTGGGATTGTCTGATTTTCAACTCCTAAACAACCGAGTGTACTGAGTTTCGTGGGCCATGCTAGCCAGTCCCAATCCCCAACTGCAACTGCCAAGGTCATCATCTTCTAATTGTAAAACTTCTCGCGCCGTATAGCGATTTTCGATTTTCGATTTTCGATTTTCGATTGTCTGATTTTGGATTTGGGATTGAGGGATTTGGGATTGTCTGATTTTTAACTGCGAAACAATCGAGTGTACTGAGTTTCGTGCGCCATGCTAGCCAGTCCTAATCCCCAACTGCAACTGCCAAGGTCATCATCTTCTAATTGTAAAACTTCTCGCGCCGTGCAACTAATTTGCGATTGCAAATCTAACAGTAACTGTTGACCGGATGTTTGACCGAGGGGAATCAGTTTCACGCCCGCACTCGCCAAATTTGCAGCCCAACTGTACAAATATCCTAACACGGCCGCTTCCTCTTCAATCTGCCAGTTGGCGGCGGCAATGCCAAAGCCGATCGCAAAATTGCACTGATTGCTGCCAAATTCCACCAAATCTTTTACACTTGTTGTTAACCCAGAAGCAACTGGCGATTCCCTGCCGGATAGCTTCGCTTCACGCAAATCCAGCAGCAACCTGACCAAAGTCCGCCCCATTTGCCAACTTTGCAAGCGCAACTCTTCTGTTTCCTTAGCAGCAGTCGCCCAAGCATTCCAGTAATTCAAAGCCGTCAAATCCCCCATCTGTGCCGCCCTCAAAGCCCTTACCACCACAGCGGCTTCTACTCTAACAGCCCCGAATTGCAGCGAATTTTCTAACCAATTCCTCAAAGTAATCTCGCTGTCGATCGCACCGGTTTCTACCAGACTTTCGATTCCCTCAGAATAACTATAAGCTCCGACAGGTGCAAAAGCTAGCTGCAACAAAGATAAAAGTTGATTGTTCACTGTTGACTGTTGACTGTTGACTGTTGACTGTTGACTGTTGACTGTTGACTTCTTCTTTGTTGAATGACCGAAACCAATTTGGTCATAAGCCTCGGATTCATCGGTGTGAGTAAATCTAAAATCTAAAATCTAAAATCTAAAATCTAAAATCTAATGGCTGTGCCCGTAAGCCCCCGTTTCCGGCTGAAACGGCACAATTTCCTCTGTTACTTCCAAACCCATTTTTTCTAGCATTCCCTGCAAAACTGAGTCGGGAGAAAGTCTTAAATAATTATCGGCAATTTCTAAAGCTACGTGGCGGTTTCCTAAATGATAAGCCGCCCGCATCAGTAGCAGCGGACTTGATGCCCGCGCTGTCAGCACCAGTTCGGGTTTTGCACTTACCAGTACCAAACAACTACCGTCTTCTGACTGCAATAAATCTCGATCGCGCAGTACCGTACCTCTGGGCAAACTCAGGTGCAGCCTTTCCCCCGTCTCCGTCTCGAATCGGTGGCGGCTGCGAGTGCGATCGTCGGCTGTCATCGGTAAAGTAAAGCTGACAACAGCATCGGGATTTGCTGGTAAATGTTTTGTGAATGTTAGCATTTTTATATTCTATTCCTCAGAGCAATTCACTGCTCATCTAGTTTTTGAGGAATATTTTTTTATAGCCGAAGGAATAAGGAAGACTGAAGTTCCAATCTTCAGCTCATGTTTCAGAAATTAAAAACGTCTTAATCGCCTTGGCGATCGCTATATCTGATTGCGATTTACAGCCAGTTGAAAAATATTCATCTCTCTGACCGCTCCCGTTCTGGCTTTATTACCAAATTTATGTTATTTTGTCAAGCACTTTATTGCAGACGATCGCGCTTTTTTCTAAAATTTTTGCATATCGTCCAGTAACTTAAACAATTGAAATCTCCAATAATTCTTGTAGGGTAGGCATCCTGCCTGCCCAAGACTTGCTTTTCTGGAGAAGTCTAATAGAACGGGAGAGGAAGAAAGACTCAAACCCTCAAGCTTATTTATTGCCCGCTTGTTGCAGTCGCAGGAGCTCGGCTTGAATTTGCTGTTTGATTGCCGGATTCGCTTGCTGGAGCAAAGTGATCTGGTTGAAGCGACTAACTGTCAAACCATTGGTTTCGATAATTTTTTTAGCTTGATCGCAGTAATTTACCACTATACCGCGAACATTTCCAGACAGCCTGTTGATTTGGCTAGTTTCGTTGCACACCACCCGCGGCACCGAGCCTCCTGCTATTCCTTTAATTTCTTGAGAGGCTCCCAGCCGTTTGGGTTCTATAGCCAACACAGCGCGAGCGTAGCTAGTAATTTCCTCGCTGCTAATTTCTTGAGCTTGGGCTGCTGCTCCGAAAACGAGGTTTGGGGATTGTCTGTACAAACCGGGCGCCCATCCGCTAGCTAAAGCTGCGGCAGAAATGATGCCGAGCAACAGCGATTGTCGCAGCATCCGGTTAATGCCAAATTTAGAGGTGTTTAGTGAGGTGTTCATGGTCGTCGGTGATTGATTGCGTGTAGATAAAAATGACACAGCCCTTGGAGGCTCAATATTTTTGAATAATGTGGTGGCTAAAAAGTTCCTGCCTAGGAGTGACTATTTTGAATTCCAGCAGGATGCTTTGAGAGTTGCTACGACGATCGACTTTTTAGCAAATTCGATAATTTCATTCTAACATCTGTGGAAAGTTGACAAAAGTCAAACTTTAGATGGTAATTTTAATTACGGAGCGTTCCCGAATTGCCTCTCCCAATAATTCTCAAAGCGCAAATATTAAATAATCATAAAAGTTCTTGACAAATTACTCGCCTTAATTAGTCCAATCAAGGTACGCGCTAGCAAAGCTATCTTCCCGCAAGGGTTCCCGTTCCCCGTAGGGTAGGGTAGGGAAGCGGCTCGAAGGCTAGGTCAATCGATTGCGCGATTTGAGATTTTAGATTAAAGAATTGAAGCATTGACAAGGCCCTAAAACGGATACGCTGCCACGTACTCCTGTCGTGGAAAGATAAAAATTTTAGACTCTTGTTCAAGATCCCAGATTTATCTGTGGGGTAAATCTAAAATCTAAAATCTAAAATCTAAAATCGACTGACTTGCGCGAGATAAATTCTGGGGTTCCTTTATCGGATACAGGTTTTTTATTTCTGGACGGATGAATCCGGGGGCTTGTGTCCTGGATGCTTGATTGTCAAATTTAGCAGCAATCGCACTCATCAATTGCGGCGAAGATTTATTTAATGTTAAGCGGTGGTGCATTTGTCGATCGAGAAAATCCCCCACTGGTTTGGCTGCTGACGAAGCCAGAGCCGGAACAAAAATCATGTTTTACTACCCGAAGATAGAGACAGCAAAAGTGCACTAGACAGTAAAATCGTGTTATCAAAATGCACGCTAGCTGTTTTTGGCAGTCAACGCCCAGACCTTCGATTCCAGTTCTCGCTTCCTCCAGTTTGGGGCTGTGAAAACTTGTCTGGGAGTTACCCAGAAACCTGCTTTTTCTACGACATAAAATCGTTACAGCCACCAGCAAGAGCAGACAAACCCGGAAATCTGGAATTTGTGGAGCTCAATTTTCTTGTTATCTCGATCGCAGATAGCGAATTTTGGCAAGCATTATCGCAGCAAGTTAACAATTATTAATTACCGATTGCCCGTGAAAAGTCAAAAAGAAATTTGGCGAGTTATTCTCGCAGTAGCTATCAGTATTGTAGGCGTGCTGCACTTTGCAGTGCCCGCACCTTTTATCCGAATCGTGCCGCCCCAGCTTCCTTACCCGGAAGCCTTAGTTTATATCAGCGGTTTTTTCGAGATTTTGGGCGGAATTGGGCTGTTAGTTCCTCCTGTCAGCAGGGCGGCGGCGTGGGGATTAATTGCCTTGTTTATTGCCGTGTTTCCAGCTAATATCAATCAAGCCGTCAACAACATTCCGATAGAAGGGATTCCTCACAACCAATTACTGTATTGGTTCAGGCTGCCTTTTCAAGCTGTCTTGATTGCTTGGGCCTGGGTTTACACTCAACCAGACGAAGGTAAACCCCGGGCTTCTATAGTGCCAGATAGAACAGAAAACGCCCGATGAAGCAGTTCGACTACCATGCGGATTTTAAGAACATCGACTTTCGACAGCACCCGGAACTTTATCGGGTAGGGAAAGGAGAACAGGGAGTGCTGTTGGTTGAACCCTACAAAGGAGAAATTCTGCCTTTCTGGAGATTTAAGACTCCTGAAATTGCCAGGGAGTCCAGCAGCAAAATTTACTCCTTGTTTTTAGAGTATCTCGATCGCGAAGATTTTGTGGGAGCCGACATGGCCCGCAAGTTCTTGCAGATGGGGTATACTCGATCGCGTCGCTACGCCAACCACAAAAGCGGCCGAAAATACCAGCAAAACCCTCAGAAGCTGAAGTCTGTTGCAGAGCAAAGCGCCGCTCGAAAAGATATTTTGCCGCTACAAGCAGATCCGGTGAAAGCAGAATCCGCGGCCATTTTTCAAGAGAAATGGATGCTGGCCAAAATCAACGAGAAATATCTCGAGCTTTTAGCCAGACACCGGCAGATGTACGAATCTTATTTAGTCAACGCTGAGGATTGACATAAATTTACAAAAACTCAGGACTTACACTTTAGCCATGTCGGCAGCAGTGTAGTTGTGCTTGCCTATCTGGGCCGCACATATTTGCGTGGCCCTACTATTTACTCGTCATCTTCTTCTGTTTGCCACTGCCGCCAAATTTCAAAGGCATTAAAGCCCCTGTATTGCAGGTAATTCAAGACTTTGCCCTTGGTTTTCGGATCTGCTTTACCCCAAGTATCGATCTTGTATTTCCGCATGACTTTGGCTTTTAATTCGGCCAGTTTTTCTGCTTCGGAGTCCTGATTTTCGGCAGTTTCTTCTTCCCAGACTTGCTCGAACAAATCGTTGGTAATTCCTTTTTGCAGGCACTTGCGCTTGATGGCCGACTTCCCGTATTTGCCTGCGGCAGAGGCGATCGAGTTTGCCACCAAGCGAGTGTCGGACTGATAGCCGCGGTCTTGAATTTGCGCGATCGCCTCCAATATTTCCTCATTGCCAAAACCTTTCTCTTGCCCCTTTTTGCGAAGTTCAGAGGCACTGTAGTCTTTGCGGGACAAGAGAAAATAGAAATAGTCAAGACAGCTCATCAGTTCAATCGAAGGGTGGCGCGCAAATACTCGTGTAGCGAATGCCAAATCCAGTCGCCTTGCTATCGGCTGACTGCATCCCCATCGCCTCTATTCTTCTGTATCCTCCTCTTCATCATCCAATTCCACATCCGGTCTGTCCACATCGATCTGAATCAAGCGAATGTGCTTGTATCCGAGCTTAATTTCAAACTCGTCTCCCGGCTTTAATCCCATTTCTTGGGTATAATTTGCCCCGATCACGATCGAACCATTCTTGTGAACGCTAGCTCGATAACTCGCTTCTCGCCCGCGTCCGTCTGCTTTAGACTTCTCTAGCTCAATGCCCTTAGCAGCTAACACTGCATCGTAAAACTCAGCCAGATTAATCCGGGTTTCTCCACTTTTGCTGACAGTGAAGTAGCCGCAAAGCTTTGCAAGTTCTCTGCGCGGCAAATCACTGCCTTTGATTTTTTGAAGCAGACCTTTTCCTGTTAAGGGTGCTGTAGCTGTTTCTGCCATTGACCGTACCTCGCTTATTGGACTTTACTTATATCAATTACAACACATTAGATTAACTTTGTTTCACTGTCAATACTAAGAATTCTGAATATTAAGATTCTGGATAAATTTCTGCGGCCTCAAGACCGGGGGTGCAAGTAAGGATGCTCGAAGGGCGACAATAATTGCTCCTCGCGGCCCAAATCCTTGTGTAAGCCTCTCTTGCGATCGCGCGGGGAATTCTTGTCGCAAATTAAATGCTTTACTTTTTTACAGTAAAGTCTGTTCCCTGCATTCACCAATCCCCGATCGAGTCTATGGTCAAGGTAAAAACAAGACAGCCATGAATCGAAATACCTAGAGCGCGGCCGCTGTAAATTTGCCGAAAGCATTTACCGGCACGGGTTAACTTTTACCTCAACAAGGGAAGGCAGCACTTGTTCAAGGGTGCCCCTGCCAGCTACTTGCAAAACCAGTTTACAAAAAGAATCCAACTCAAGGCAAGCTCCAAACCCTTATGGAATAAGTCATTCCCAATTCTTCAATCTCAAATCTCAAATCTCAAATCTCAAAGGGTATAAACCCTATTATTGGGGCTGCAAATCCCCTCAAAACCCCAAATCCCAACGAGCAATCTTCTATTAAGGTGTTGGGCATATAACTTGCACAGAACGCAGTCTGGGGAGGGCAATCAGGTAAAAATTGAAGGGAATTTCACCTCTTCGTTGAACGGGTTTAAGCTAAAAGCCCACTCAATGGGCGCGGCGGCAGAAACATCGGGCAGCCACTAAGAGGGGAATAGTTTCGATCGGGCGAGATTGCTTGGCGACTCTTAACACTTCGCCAGGAATCAGTAGATTTCTAGGGGGAACTCGGGAAAATCTTCCTCCTCCGGCCCCAAGCCAGAGAATTTGAGGTTATTTCCACAGGGGAATTGAAAAAGACCGAGTTAAATGCACAACAGCTTAAATGTTTGATGCACTACAAATTAGCAGCGGTTCCCGACATCGAGTTTCGATGGAAATGTATTGGTTTCCACTCGTGGGCTGTAAACTGCCATACTCTCAAAATTTATGCACCAACTGGAGGGGCGCGTCAATCGATTTTAGATTTTAGATTTTAGATTTTAGATTGAAGCCTTGACCCCACGGATAAATACGTTCGGCTCTTTATCGGATACAGGTTTTTATTTCTGGACGGATGAATCCGGGGGCTTGTATCCTGGATGCTTGATTGTCAAACTCACAGCCGCTCCCATAATTAATTATTGTGAAATAGAGCAACCGCCTTGACGGTAAGGACGTTTTTAATTGTTACAACTCTTGCTTTTATTGTCTTGTGCCGAATAACGAATGCTCCGGCTGCCGAATGACTCGGCCCAAAAACGGATACCACCCCCCGACAACTGTCGTTTACCGATCAAAATTTTAGACCCTTGTTCAAGCTGCCAGATTCATCTGTGGAGTAAATCTAAAATATAAAATCTAAAATTAACTGACGAATACTGCATCAAGCAGTCTCGGACTTGCTCTCTCGACGAGAAACCCGGTTTCTTCCTCGATGCTTGGTTGCGCTGGTGCTTATTTGGGGTAGAAACCGGCTCGATCGAGGTAAGTCCGAGATTCGATCGAGCAGTATACTTTCGATCGCTTTGCCAGCGGCAGCCGATCGCGAATGACCAGCAAAAACCTCACCCAGTGTGGAGCCAGCCCAAGAGGGTCTAAATTGAGCATTGCAGTAGTGGGCGATCGCTTTTAGTGACGTTGTTGCAGGTAATTTTGCGACAGGGGAGTCCGTACCGCCGGCAGTAACTCTTCTGGTTTCGTTCCTCGCTGGTGCGAGTACCGCCACCCAAAAAAGCCAGCACTCAAAGCAACGGGCAATAAGCAAAGTATTAGGGCGACAGATTTTTTCAACCCCGGTTTTTTTAACGGTTTCTGAGTCGCTGCAGCGGCGCGAGTTGCTTGGATCGCCGAACACTCAGAATGAGGAATAGAGGACGGCGAAGCCGTCGGTGAGTTCGGTGAATTAGCAGCATCGGGTCGATCGTTCTGGTGAACCCAATCCCTGCGATCTTTTAATTGGTCGGGAAAGTATTCCCAGACTTCGCCGTCAGAACTGTCTGACTCATGCGATCGATTGGCTGGGATTGGGGGGTATGGGGCGATCGCCGAAACCGAAGACGGAGCCTTCCATTCTGTACCCCCCAGCGCCGGTTGCGTTCCCGACCCGATTATGTGCACCATAGAACCGGATGTGGCACTGTGGGCTGGGCCGCCGGTCAAATAGCCGTCAAAGTCCGGGTGCTGGTAGAGAATCGGCAAAGCCCAGTATAGCTGGTGAGAACCGTAGGCAGAAATTAGCCCAGCTCTTGCCCGGCTCAGGCTGAGATCGACTGGATAGCCTTGATTGAGATTGCGGTAAAACAACCGCGTCAGAGTTAGGGCTACATCGTCGGGGATGCTTTCTGCCATTGCTAGCACTGCCGGAATGCCCCGCTTCACTAGAGCTTCGGTTAAGTTCCGTTCCGCGCTGTCGTCCGCGAGGTCTGAGGGGTCGCCGTAGGCGCCGCGGCAGGAGTTGAACACGGCCATCTGAATACCGTTGTTAACGAGCAATCCAGCTAAGTCGTCGCCACTGAGGGTTTCGGTTAAGCCGGTGCGGCTGCTGACTAGGTAGAGTTCGCCACCTCTGGAACCTAAGTTGCTGTGGCCTGCGTAGTGCAGGACTTGGTAGTGTCCTTGTTCTAGGGCTTGGGTAAGTTGTTCTCGATCGGGCTGTTCGAGAATAGTCAGTTGAATTTCCGGGGAATGGGGGCTGTTTTTGAGAGGATTACCGGTGCGGTTTTGGAGTTCTTGTTGCAGGTGGAGCACTTCTCGCTTGAGCTGCAAGCTGTCTCGATCGCTCGGAGAGGCGATCGCCATTAAAATTTTTAGCGGCCCGCTACTTGGCAGTATCCGGGTTTGTTTGAATAAACTTGTACCTGGTTGGTAGCGAGAAAACACGACATCGGTGCCGGTTGCCAAAGGGCGATCGCCCGCGTGCAGAACTTCCCACGGCAGCCGCGGCAAGCGCCGGCCTTTGAGGCCGAGTCGCAGTTGCAGCACTTCTCGGCGGTGCTGGGCGATGCCTTGAGCGCAAGTCCAGCTATCGCGCAAGTTTCCTTGAAACAGCCCGCTGTATAATTGTTGCCCTAGGGCTACTAAATTCGGCGCACAGTTGTTTCCCGAACGGGAGAGGCCGCGACCGGCCAAACTGCTTCCGTGTACTGCTTTTCCCTGGAGCAAGCCCACCAGCGGGTCGTTCATCAGTTGAGCAGACAGTGCAAGCCATTCGTCGATCGGCCAGCGGACTTGTTGTTCGGCTAAGGGTACACCGGGTGCAACCCTTTCTGTCCGCACTAGATATTCGTCGTCCCCAACTGGGGTGACTGAGAGTTGAAATTCCTGGCTCACCGCTTTAGCGCCCTCCCGCCTTAATTCTGAATTTGCCTGCGTTTTTGCGGCTAGCAATAGCGATCGGCAAAATAATTTTTACTGTTCCAATCAAAGTTTCTGAATGCGCTTCCCCCGATCGGGCGATCGCTGGGGTGATATATATTTGTTCAAACACTTTGAGGATATAAAAGTTGTACTTTAATAACAGTTTATTAGTTTTGATTGCCCTGTGGCTCGGTGAAAGCCTAATTTTCTCCAATCTTGCTATCTTTAACATTTTGCACCTCTACCGCAGACCCCTTTAGATTCGTCCTGAACTTGAGTTTCTCATTGCTGAGTAAAGTTAAATTGGAGGCACTTTACCAGGCGGATCTCTAGTTCTTATTAAAATTACTTCGGCTCTCGCCAACCGGTTTCAGGGCAATATCGCAGGGAAAGTTGAGTATTTTATTTTTTTTTTCGATCCGTCGATCGGTCTTTACCGCTTATCCTCTACCACCAACCCCCCATGTGTAATCTTGATTTTGTGTCAATTAATTAATTGGTCAGCCCCGGGTTCTCATCCGTAAGCCCTGGGCCCTCATGCTTAAGACCTCAGTGGCGATCGGTAATCGATAGTCGATCGTCGATAATTGCTAATAAATTATTGCTAATTTACCGCTTTTATGATATAGAAAACTTTGAATTTAACTCTCTTAATCTAGTTAAAGTTAAGCAGTAAAAATAAACGTAAGCAGCCAAGAACTCTCAACAATACAACGGCAACCAAATTATTCCGGTACTCTCCAGAAACCATTATTTTGGGCATCTAGAGGATTACGCCTCATCAAGCCGGTTTCTCGGAGAATTATTGGATTTGGTAGCGAAGCCTCTACAAAGCAACAGGGTTTCGCAGCCTCGCCGCGGGTCGTGCCCGCTCAAAATGCCGATCGAGCTTGCAACTGTCACCAAAAACGACTCCTGCGTGCATACTACTTTTTAGCAAATTTGGCAATCTGTCTTGAGATAGATATATTTTTGCAGAACTCTTAGTATTAATCCGAAAAAAAACAAATTCTCAGTTCGCGAGGTTTCCTCGAATCGAGAGAAAATTGTGCAACTAAAAATTAGAACAAATATTTGCCTGGGCGAATTATCTAAATTTCTAATTACTCATCGGGAACTAAAATTAGGAGAGTGCTGTCGTTTAGGAAAGAGATTCAAATCCTAAGTCAGGGAAGGATTTGTCAAAGCTGGGAGTGTTACAAAACTTCAATACACCCAGCCTAGATCGGAAAAAAAGCAAGGGTAGAATTTGGGGGATACAGGTTTTGGGTAGTTATTTAGGAGTTGTCAGTTGCGAGTTAAATTGAGCTAATTCACTGTAGAAGTTACGTAGAGAATCTACAATCAGGGGCCCTGCGGCGCAGCTTACTGTAGAAATTACGGAGAACATCTCAAATGCTCGGCGCTTCGGCGCAGTAATTACAGTGTAGGTTGCATATCAATTAATTTTGGTACGCAATTGCCGAATATAAAACTCGCAACAGAGCGAAAAAAACCTTGCGGTTGAAGTGGCATCTATAAGAGTAAAGATGAGGAAACCAGCTCCTCTAGCAGGCGAAAGCATGAAGTTAAAAAAAATCTTCTGCAGCCTCCTGTTTGCTGATAAATTGATTCTAAGAATCTTACCATTTTTTGGGAAATATCAACAATGGAACCAGACGTAACAACGTTTTTAGAAGAAGAAGGACAGGGAACACTTTTTCTCGCTCAAAATGAAACACAAAATCCTGTGGGGGATTTAGGCAAAAACAGCCCTCCAAATTCCGCTCCGGACTTAGCCAAGGTAATTCAGGTAGCGCTCACCGAAAACACCGCCGACATTAACGCCTTATTTCCGGATCGGTCTAACGGTGCATCCAAAACAGGTGCTGCTGATAACAGCTCAATAGCTCAATTTAACGGCATACCCGAAGAAGGTGCGGGCAAGGATGATGGCAGCGGCATCGATCGCCGCCGAACCCTATTCGGTACTGATGACGATGACGTAATTGTCGCCACCGGCGATAACGAGGAGATATACGGCAAAAAAGGCAAGGACAAAATCAAAGGGAACCCTGGCAAAAAAAATAAAATCTACGGCGGTAAAGGTGACGACGATTGCGATGGCGGCGATGACGACGATGAAATAAAGGGCGATCGCGATAAAGACAAGGTTAAGGGTGGCAAAGGCAACGACACCATTAACGGCGGTAAAGACGAGGACAGCCTTTTTGGCGGTACTGGCAACGACATCTGCAAAGGCGATGACGGCGATGACTGGGTGCACGGCAACGAAGGAGATGATGACGTTGACGGCGGCGCCGGCAACGATAGCATCTACGGCGGCAAAGGTGACGACAAATGCGAGGGTGGCGAAGGCAACGATACCGTCAGGGGTGACACAGGCAAGGACAACGTTAGCGGCGGCGACGGCAACGATACCGTTAACGGCGGCAAAGATAACGATACCGTGATCGGCGGTGCCGGCAGCGACAACTGTGCAGGCGACGACGGCGACGACAGCGTTAGCGGCGGCATCGGCGACGATACCGTGATCGGCGGTGCCGGCAGCGACAACTGTGCAGGCGACGACGGCGACGACAGCGTTAGCGGCGGCACCGGCGACGATACCGTGATCGGCGGTGCCGGCAGCGACAACTGTGCAGGCGACGACGGCGACGACAGCGTTAGCGGCGGCATCGGCGACGATACCGTGATCGGCGGTGCCGGCAGCGACAACTGTGCAGGCGACGACGGCGACGACAGCGTTAGCGGCGGTGCCGGCGACGATACCGTGATGGGGGGTGGCGGCGACGATACCCTCGTTACTGGCGACGGCAATGATATGGCAGACGGCGGCCAGGGCGACGACAGCGTTGTTGGCGGCGGCGATGGCAACGATACGCTGATGGGCGGCGATGGCAACGATACGCTGATGGGCGGAACTGGCAACCATACCTGTATCGGCGGTGCTGGAAATGACGTTTATGTCGTGAGTAACAGTACCTCTGGGGCAACTGCAGTCATCGCTGACTTCGAAGACAAGCTGGACAAGTTTCTACTGTTTGGCGACTTGAACTTTAGCAGCTTGACTTTTATACAAGTCGGTGGCAATACCGAAATTCGGGTCAATAACTTCGCGCTGGCGCTATTGTTGAATGTCAACGCAACGCTTATCGATGCTGGGGACTTTTTGGGAGTTAATGGTCAAACTCCAACTCCAACTCCAACTCCAACTCCAACTCCAACTCCGAACCCGATTTTTAACCCTCCGCGAGCGGAAGTTAATAAGACCCTGACTGCTGGTTCCAGCGGCGGCGAGCAAACTATTACTCCTGAGTTATTGCGGTTTGTCGATGCCGAACAAGGTCCCAGCAACACAGTCTTTAAGCTAACCGACCTGCCCGATGCTAAAACCGGCCAACTATTCTTTAAGGGAGTCGCCGTAACACAAGTCGGTTTTACCTTCACTCAAGCAGACATTAACGCAGGCTCGTTAACTTTCAAAGCGGCAGTAGGTTTTATCGGTGCGCTTAGTTTTGGTTTTGAAGTTAGCAACGGCAAAAACGCTCTCACCAACCAGCGTTTTAGCTTGAATGTCGAGCGAAATGTCTTTAAGTTTGGTGGCACCACACAATCTCAAGTTATTGTCGGTTCTGCGACGCTGGATAACGACATCGAAGGCAGCGATGGTGACGATAACATTACAGGCGGTAAGCTCAAAGACAAAATCATCGGTGGCTTGGGCAAGGACACAATTAAAGGCGGCGATGGCGATAACGAGATCGACAGCGGCGATGACGATGACGATATCGAAGTCGGCCTAGGCAAAAACAAAATAAAAGCAGGCAAAGGCAACGACAAAATTAAAGCCGGCGATGGCGATAACGAGATCGACGGTGGCGATGATGATGACGAGATCGAAGTCGGTAAAGGCAAAAACAAAATAAAAGGAGGCTTGGGCAACGACACAATTAAAGGCGGCGATGATGATGACGAGATCGAAGGTGGTCTAGGAACCAATATTCTCAGTGGAGGTGCTGGAAAGGATCGCTTTATTTACCAGACTTCCCGCCAAGAGATTCAAACAGTTGCAGAAGCTGACTTGATTACTGACTTTAATGTCAATGACGATGTTTTAGAGCTTTCTACGGCAGCTTTTGGTAATCTCAGTGTTTCTAGCTTGACCCGACTGGAGATTACTGCTACTTCTGCTGTTGGGTCGATCGGCAGCGCTAACTTGCTCGACTTCAGCGCGGACATCACTGTTAACAGCATCACGTCTTTGCAAGCGCGGTTTTTAGCTTTGGGTGGCAACCTAGACGCGCCTACTTTCTGTCAGTTTACAGATGCCGCTACGGGCCGTTCCGTACTGGTATTTTCTGTTGGGGCGCGCTTTGAAATTGTCACCAGTTTCTCACTCAACATTCGCCTGCAAGTCAGTAACTTTGTCTTCACAGGCACGCCACTAAATGTTCCTGTCGGTACTGCCGGCCCTGACAATGTGGATTTCGGCACTTATCCGGCTGCAGTTAATTACGATGGTTTAGCAGGCGATGACAAGATTGTCGGCAGCAACTTTAACGATACCCTCAAGGGCGGCGACGGCAACGATACCATCACCGGCGGCCTCGGTTTGGATGTCATAAGCGGTGGCAGTGGTGCGGATCTGTTTGTTTACAGGACAACTAAAGAAGGCGGCGATAAAATTGCCGACTTTAAGTCTGGAACTGACAAATTCGAGTTTAGTGCCAGCGCTTTCGGGAATTTGACGACGACTAACTTTGACGGTGTTAGCGGTTCAACTCCGGACATTACTGGCAAAGAGTTAGTGATTTTCACTCAGGGCAGTTATGCCTCTTTGCAAGAGGCACAAGCTAAAGCCCTGGGCAATTCTACAACTGCTGGTTTCTTCGCCTTTACGAATGCGTCGAACGAAACGGTGTTGTATTTTGACTCGAACGGTACGGTGGCCGGTGGTTCTACCTTGATTGCGAATCTGGGTACGGCTGCTAGCAATCTGGGAACGGCGGACTTTGTATTTACAGGTACGATCGCATCTCCTGATAGTGGTACTACTACCAACTCAGGCAGCGTTGTTGATTTAACTGCTGCTGGGAACACTTATCCGAGCGACTTTAACAATTTCGGTTCAGGTGCTGGCGGTTACAACTTCACTACTCCTGTCTTGTTTACCGGAGATGCGAAGGCTAACAGCGTCACTGGTACTGAGTTTGCTGACATCCTCAGCGGCGGTTCGGGTGCAGATGTTCTGACTGGCGGTGCTGGTGCGGATCTGTTTGTTTACAAAGCAGCAGGTGAAGGCGGCGATACAATTACCGACTTTACTGTTGGGGCAGACAAATTCCAGTTTGTCAGCAGTGCTTTCGGGAATTTGACGACGACTAACTTTGACGGTGTTAGCGGTTCAACTCCGGACATTACAGGCAAAGAGTTAGTGATTTTCACTCAGGGCAGTTATGCCTCTTTGCAAGAGGCACAAGCTAAAGCCCTGGGCAATTCTACAACTGCTGGTTTCTTCGCCTTTACGAATGCGTCGAACGAGACTGTGTTGTATTTTGACTCGAACGGTACGGTGGCCGGTGGTTCTACCTTGATTGCGAATCTGGGTACGGCTGCTAGCAATCTGGGAACGGCGGACTTTGTATTTACAGGTACGATCGCCTCTTCTCCCACTGGTACTACTACCAACTCAGGCAGCGTTGCCGATTTAACTGCTGCTGGGAACACTTTCCCAAGCGACTTTAACAATTTCGGTTCAGGTGCTGGCGGTTACAACTTCACTACTCCTGTCTTGTTTACCGGAGATGCGAAGGCTAACAGCGTCACTGGTACTGAGTTTGCTGACATCCTCAGCGGCGGTTCGGGTGCAGATGTTCTGACTGGCGGTGCTGGTGCGGATCTGTTTGTTTACAAAGCAGCAGGTGAAGGCGGCGATACAATTACCGACTTTACTGTTGGGGCAGACAAATTCGAGTTTAGCGCGAGCGCTTTCGGGAATTTGACGACGACTAACTTTGACGGTGTTAGCGGTTCAACTCCGGACATTACTGGCAAAGAGTTAGTGATTTTCACTCAGGGCAGTTATGCTTCTTTGGAACAGGCACAAGCTACAGCCCTGGGCAATTCTACAACTGCTGGTTTCTTCGCCTTTACGAATGCGTCGAACGAGACTGTGTTGTATTTTGACTCGAACGGTACGGTGGCCGGTGGTTCTACCTTGATTGCGAATCTGGGTACGGCTGCTAGCAATCTGGGAACGGCGGACTTTGTATTTACAGGTACGATCGCCTCTTCTCCCACTGGTACTACTACCAACTCAGGCAGCGTTGCCGATTTAACTGCTGCTGGGAACACTTTCCCCGTCGCCTTTAACAATTTCGGTTCAGGTGCTGGCGGTTACAACTTCACTACTCCTGTCTTGTTTACCGGAGATGCGAGTGCTAACAGCGTCACTGGTACTGAGTTTGCTGACATCCTCAGCGGCGGTTCTGGTGCCGACATTTTCGACGGCGGTTTGGGTAACGACAGCATTTCCGGCGACGATGGTAATGACAGCCTCTTCGGCGGTGGCGGTAGCGATACTCTCAACGGCGGCATCGGGAATGACACTTTAATCGGTGGTGTGGGAACCAATGTTCTCAACGGCGGTGCTGGTTTGGATGTGTTTGTGTTCACCGGAACTACTGCTGACGGCGGGGATATAATTACCAATTACAGCATTGCTGATGATGTAATTAACCTCGACAAAACTGGTTTTGCAGCCTTTACGACCGGCTCTGGGCCTTTGGGTTCGAGTTTCTACGCTTACAGCAGCACAGTGTCTGATGTAACTGTGTTTGAAGCAACTTTAACCGGGCCGTCCATCATGGCTATCTACGACAGTTTGTCTGCGTCTACCAAGCTGTATTACGATAGCAACGGTTCTACGGTTGGTGGTAACAGTTTGTTTGCCACTGTCGATGTCAATTTGGGAGTTTCCGGTAATTCTGAATTGTTCTTGTTCTAAACGGCAAGAATCCTAATCGGGATATCGGTACGGTTAGGGACACAGCAATGCTGTGTCCCTACAATACAGAGGTAAGGACATAGTATTACTGTGTCCTTTTTTTTGGTAATTGTTAAACACTTTAGTTGCTATTTTTTGGGTAGGGGAACGGCAATGCCGTGTCCTCTTTTGCTTTGTTGTCGATGGTTGGAGTCGATCGCACTCGCGACGGCAATTTCACCATCCAATCCGGTTTATTTTACCCGTTATATCCATTCCGGTTGTATCGGAATGATTAAACCGCAGAGAACACAGAGGATACAGAGAAAGGGAAGAGAGAGATGAATACAGGACGATGCCAACGGATTTGATATTACCCAAAATCAGGACACTGCGCCGTGCCCTTGGACTACAATTAATCGGGCGGTGGTTAAGTTTGTATTCATTAATCCCTCTCCTGTGCAAGTACAAACGCCCCTTGATTTTTTGATAGTAAATTGTCCTAAATTTGATTTTATTCAGCAGCTTTTATAACCATTAAGCGCAACCGCTAATGATAATTATTCATTACTGGATTTGAGACTAAGACAGAATAAAGAAGTGCATTAATGTAAATTGAATGCAATCAAAAATAACAATCAAAAACATCAGATTAAGGAGAGTTTTTGTCGGGTTTATCGTAGGAGCCAACCCTTTTTAGACCACGGGATATCGAATTATACGTCGTCGTTTACGTCCAGAAATCCAACCAGGAGATTTACCTCGAAGTTTGGGAGGTTGATACAGGCGTTTTCAATTTGATACCAGAGGGGGCAACATTGCCTGAATTGCGATATTGAAAGCGGGAAATTCGATCGGTGAAATGCTCGCAGTTTCCGCAAGAATTACTTCGCTTTGATAGCAATTTTCAGTTGGTTCTCGAAAAACGTGCAGGGTGCATCTCACTTTGGCGAATATGTCACCAAAGGGTTAAAATGGAAAAGCTAGTAAAATTGCCCAAAAATATGAGGTAAAGAAAATGACACCCTCAGACCAAGAACAGCTAAAAGTCTACTTAAAAGCGGCAGCAGAAATTCTTTACAGAAATACAGCTCCAAGCGAGTTAGAAAGCTTTGATAGCATAGAAAAGTCTCTCCGTCAGAAAATGCTAGAAGAAGTGGGACCAGAACTAGGTAACTTTTTTTTTCAGCAGTATCAGGAATTCAAACAGGAAAACCCAGAAAAATAAAATCAATAGTCGGTTCGCTCGAAATTACCGACAATCAAGCGAAATATTTTGGATTGAAAGCGTATAGTCAATTCAGTCCAATGATGGAAAAATGCTGTCTTTTAATTAGTGCCAACGAATCTTATCAAATGGCAGAAAAAGATTTAGAGATTTTCACCGGAATCAAAGTCTCTCATAGTACATTACAAAGATTAGTCAAACGACAAGAATTTGAATTACCTACATCTAAACAAGGAGTTCAAGAAATTACATTAGATGGCGGGAAAGTCAGGCTACGCAACGACACCAAAGGCGAGGGTTGTTACTGGAAAGACTATAAAGCCATTTGTTTAGATAATGTTTATTCGGGAGCATCTTTTCAAAATAATCAAAATTTAATTGATTGGACTAATAGCCAAAAATTGCGACATCCTATGTATTGCCTAGGAGACGGTCATGCGGGAATTTGGAAAATATTTCAAGAAATAGGAGATACTGAACAAAGACAAGAAATCTTAGATTGGTATCATCTGAAAGAAAATCTTTACAAGGTAGGAGGTTCGCTAAAACGTTTGAAATTAGCAGAAAATATGTTGTGGCAAGGTAAAATAGATGAAGTTATCAATCTATTTAAAGAGATGAAAAAACAAGCATTTAAAACATTTTGTAATTATTTAGAGACTCATCGCTGCCGAATAGTCAACTACCAATACTATAAAGAAGAATCCATAAGTTCGATAGGTTCTGGAACAGTTGAATCAATCATTAAACGAATTGGGTTTAGGGTAAAAATATCAGGAGCGCAATGGAAGATTGAGAGCGTTCCCTCTATCCTTTCTCTTCGCTGTGCTTATCTCAACGGTCAACTTTCAATTTGATGTATTTGCCAAAGTGAGATGCACCCAACGTGCAGTTGTCGATCGCCCACATTTAGCACCCAATAATCGGCAATTCCCGATCGCCCGTAAGCTTTGGCTTTAATTTCGCGATCGAAAGTTAAGCTGCTGTCTGCCACTTCGATAATTAGATATACTTCTGAGGGAGTCGGATGGTGAGTCGCATAGTCAAAAGGATCGATTCTGACTACGGCGATATCCGGTTCGGGTTCGGAATTGTCATCAAGGGCGATCGGATCTTGAGTATAGACAGCAGCCTGGTTTTCGAGAAGTTCGCGCAACAGTGTCGCCCTGCGTCTAGTAGCAGAAGTATGGGCAGTTCCTTTCGCACTCATTTTGATAATATTTCCTAAAATTAATTCACCTCGCTCCTCTGGGTGAAAAAATCCCATCTCTCCCAGCATCTGATATTTTTTAACTGTCCATTTGCGGAGCATAAAAAGGGGCTTCTGTTATCAGCATAGTTTCACCAAAAATATCGCAATTACATCTAAGATAATTTGATTGTAGCTGAGGTAAAGTATGCAGCGGTAATCTGATCGGGATTGTGCAGCCTCTCTCTGCGATCTCTGCGCCCTCTGCGGTTAATAAAAAAAAAATAAAGTGATTCAGGTTTCGATCGCAGAATGGGCATAAATTGCCAACTGCGATCGATTTCGCAAGTTTAACCGATTCAGTAAATGAGTGACATGAGTCTTCACTGTTCCCTCAGAAATAAACAACTGCTGGGCAATATCTCGGTTGGCTAAACCTTTACCAATCAACCGCAATACCTCTTGTTCGCGCGGGGTTAATTGTGCCAGTGCAGGGAGTTTCGAGAGTTGAGTAGTAGGTGTTGGAGTCGTAGGTGCTGCACAAAATCCTGTTATTAGCTTATCCATTAAACCAGGAGCCAGTTGAGTATAACCCGATTGCACCAAACGAATTGCTTGTGCTAACTCTTCCGATGGCATATCTTTCAACAAATAGCCCTTGGCTCCGGCTCGCATCGCATCAACAATGTATCCATCGTCATCAAAAGTAGTTAAAACCAAGACACTCGTGTTGGGAAATGACTGACAGATCAGGCGAGTTGCTTCTCTACCATCCATCACGGGCATTTTTAAATCCATTAATACAACATCGGGTTGGAGAGCTTCGACTTGCTCTATGGCAGCTTTACCGTTGTGGGCAATTCCAATCACTTCTAAATCTGATTCTAGGCTTAACATAGCCTTGAGCCCTTGGCAGATAAGCTGCTGATCGTCAACTAACAACAGACGAATCATGGGATATTCCTAAAATGTATTATCCCATGATAGTTCTTAATTACACCGACAAAGAAAAAACGCCAAAAGAGGTTACGTTAATTTTACACTTTGTTACATGAAGTAATTTATTTTCGCCTACCTACTTAACGGCAGGCTAACATCGATTCTACACCCCGCTCCGGGTGATGTTTCCAGGTGAAACTCTCCGTTGAGAGAAGCAATTCGCTCTTGCATCCCTCGCAATCCAAACCCGCCAGTACCACTTTCTAATTGGAACCCCCGCCCGTTATCTTCAAGAGTCAAAAGCACTCGATCGCACGTTGTTTGCAATTGCAGGCGAACCTCGGTAGCTTGGGCGTATTTGCAAATGTTGGTCAACGCTTCTTGCACGATGCGATACAGCGTTTTGACAACTTGAGGTGGTAACACAACTTCCACGCAAATGCTGCTGGTAACAGTGACACCCGTAATCTGGCGAAAGTCTTCCATCAGCGAGGCAATCCCCTGTTCCAAGGGTTCTTCTGCCTCTGCGTCTGCTCTTAGCGCATTTACCGATTGTCGAACTTCTTTCATCGCCACCTTACCGAGTCGCTGGGCTTGTTCCAAAAACGGTTGTGCCTCTATGGGGTCATGTTGCCAGAGTTTCATGGCGGTTTGCAGTTGAATGTTGAGCGAAGTCAAGGCGTGACCCAGGGAATCGTGAATCTCTCTTGCAATGCGATTGCGTTCCTGAACCGCTGCTAAATCTTCTATTTGCAGGGCATATTCCCGTAGCTGTGCGTGGGCTTGCGATAGTTGTTCCTGGGTTCTGCGTTCTGCTAGTAAGGTACTGACCAACTGCGACACGAAAAATAGCCCCAATCCAAACATCAACAATTCTGCCGTCTGGTGCATCCAAATTTGCTGTTGCTCGACATTAGGCAACATTAGGGGTATCACTCTTTGAAGATACTGAACTTGATGAAACATATACATTACCAGCGACAGACCTGCCACAATCCATCGACCGGGGGATGCAAATAAAAAACAACTGCGAATTAAGACGATTAAATACAGGGTCGGTAGGATATGCAGATATCCCAAGGTAGTTCCGTAGAAGATCAGACCCATTTCGATCGCCGTATAGAGATAGCGAAACGAAGTTTTGCCCGCAGGTAAGATCCATCCCATCAAGCCCAGGGAGATCAGGATCAGAATGTGCTGTACGGGAAGACTTTGACGCTGCCACGCTTCGATGGCGGCCATCACTCCACAACTGCCTAACATGATCCATTCGGTGTACAGCAGAAAGCGAAATGGTTGAGGTTGGGTTTTTAGTAGGGATGCGATCGCAGTCATGGCAGGGGCCTCCAGTAGTTCTGGCTCTCAAATATTCCCCAAAAATACTGCAAGTCAGAGTGAATGTCGATAAAACTCGGCAATTTTCTAACTTTCGCTGATGCCACCCCTGGGAACTATGACTAAAGTTATAGCCGATCGGGATAGGAAGCGCGAACATCGGACTCGGCAGTGATGGGCGATCGCAACTTTTGGCAGATGAGGGGGCGATCGAGAATATCTATTTCGTTGATGTCAGATCGAGACGTTTTTCAGATGTGTTGAACCGAGTTGATTTCCTAAGATTGTGACATAGCAAACCAAAGCAAACTGTTTTGATTTGCCTCAATAATTCACTTAATATCTAGGAGCAACGAACATGGCTGTAATTAATGGAACCAACGGCAACGACAATCTTAACGGTACTGCTGCGAGCGATACCCTGCGGGGATTAGACGGAAACGATAATCTGTTTGGCGGTTTTTTTGGGGACGATCTTCTGGATGGTGGAAACGGAAACGATACAGCGACCTATCTGGGATTTGGCAATAACATAAATGCTTCCTTAGAGACGAACAAAGCAACTTTTTTTGGAGGTAGCGGGACTTTCATCGGTATTGAAAACTTAATTGGCGGTAACAATCAAGATGTCTTAACTGGCAACGGTTTTGACAATCTGATCGATGGTAGTTTTAGCAATGACGACATCTCGGGCCGGGCAGGGAACGATCGCCTAATTGGTGGAGCCGGATTCGATACTTTAAAGGGAGAACTAGGAAACGATAACCTGCGAGGTGGCAACGATACGGATCTGCTAGACGGTGGCGATGGGGCAGATTTCCTAGCTGGCGACAAGGGCAACGATACGATGATCGGTGGCAGCGGAGACGACGCATTTGAATGGGTGGATGGCGACGGCAGCGATCTGATTCAAGGCGACGGCGGTCGCGATAACTTGTTATTCAACGGTTCGATCGCGCAAGGGGATAATATTGATCTCACCCAATCGGGCTTGAACATTGTATTGCAGCGCACCAATCTCGTCCCCGTAACCTTAACAACCACAGGCATAGAGAGTTTCAATGCAATTAACGGTGGCGGTGGCGATGATGTGTTAAATGTCCGCAATCTAGGCGCGACAAGCGGTGTCGAATTTATCCAATTCACGGGGGGAGAAGGCAACGATCGCCTGAATACAACTAATGTATCAGCGAACATCAATGCTAGTGGTGGTAACGGAAATGATATTCTCGTAAGCAGTAACGGGAACGACGAGCTATTTGGTAATGGAGGAAGTGACGTTCTTTCCGGGGGTGACGGGAGCGATCGAATTACAGGTGCCGAAAGAGGAGGAGGCAAGGGTGAAATTGATGTGCTAATTGGCGGTGCAGGAGCAGATACTTTTGTGCTCGGAGAGATCGGGCAAATTAATTATGATGATGGCAACGGCTTGTTAGACAATGCTGCGGACATTTTCAATGGTAACATTGGCATTGATGGTCTGAGCGATTTTGCCCGCATCTTAGACTTTAGAATCGGTGAGGATGTCATTCAACTCGGTGGGTCGAGCAATAGCTACGTGCTCAGAACCGTCCCCAATTCCCTGCAAGGAGGGAGTGCAGCTCAAGATGTGGGAATTTTCAAGAACAATGGATTTGCACAGCCCCTTGAGTTGATCGGGCTCGTTCAAGATGCACCCTCTGGTCTAAATATCAACAATTCAGCGCAATTTAAATTCAGCTAGTTTTCAGGCGATCGCACTGCTTTAAGTTTGAATCGAGTACGGTGTTGTGTGGCACAAAAAACACACAACACCGTTTGGCGATCGACCCAAACATTGCCCGCAGTTTAATATTGGGGGAATACAAGAAACGCCAGCCGTTGTGGCTTGAGATTTAAGATATTGTCAGCTCGATCGGGCGCTATAAGATAGGTTGCGGTAATAGTTTCAGCCTAACTTGTTTTCATGCTGTCAGCTTAATGCGTTTTCTCGCAGTCCGGGGTTTAAACCCCTGCCTCATAGCTTAAGGAATGAGAATTAAATAACTTACAATGCGTGATGGTTCTTGTGGGATGGGCGTCCCGCCCGTCCAGAAAGGGCGGGCTATAAGCCCAACCCCTACTCCCCACTTTCAAGAGTGTAAATTATTTAATTCGCGATCCTTAGAATGCGTGATGGTTCTTGTGGGATGGGCGTCCCGCCCGTCCAGAAAGGGCGGGCTATAAGCCCAACCCTACTTCCCACTTTCAAGAGTGTAAATTATTTAATTCGCATCCTAAGTCGGTTAAAACCGACTGCAATTATTAGAATTATTATTTCAATGAATGTTATAAATTGATGATTTATGAATTAGTAAGGTACGCCATAAGCACCTTACTAACCCTGGGGTATTTCCGGCTAAGCTGACACGCTACAAGCTAGCGAAATTCACTTTTGTGACTTCACCTGCGGCAACATTAACTGTTTGTTGAATTTGACTTCCGTCAACTTTCAACTGATAAGAACCGGGTGAAAGCTCGATCGCCCCAAACCATCCTTTACCATCGGCGCGCAGTTGACGCACCTTGCCAGCAGCATCGATCGACTGCAATGTCAAGCTAGCACCGTCGCAAGTTTGAGCGCACCGCTGCAAATTTCCGGCGATCGCACCTGTAGTCGGTCGCGACTTCCAAGGCATATCGGGAACGGCTGCTGCTGTCGCCCACACAGGCTGAGTTTCATAGGTTTTGCCGGTCGCAGCATCAACGTATTGACTCGGCACAGAAAGCGCGGTGTAAAACAAATCGTTGCTTTGGGGAACGTATTTCCAAGGCTGGCGGGGCAAATCACCGCTACCGCCCGATCGCAGTTCCACATTCGTGTACACGTTGCTGCTAGCGTAGGAATAGAGAACCGTACCTGCGACGTGATTTCCTTTCGCAGAGGGCTGTTCGGCGCGACGAATCTGGCCTAGAGTGTCTTCGATGTAGTTGAGGTAATTGCCGGGGCCGATCGCAATTTGGCGGTTGTACTGGTGGTCTTTGGCGTACTCGATCCAGTGGTCATAAGCGAGTTTTTGCGATGGTTTGTACTCCCGCTGGTAAGTCATCGGCATCGCCATGTCTAAGATCCCTTCTTCCAGCCAAGCGCGCCAATCCTGCAATACTTCTTTGTAAGGCTGCGTTTGATACCATCCTGCCTCGTTTTTCGGGCCGTCTCCCCAGGCGATCGTGGCGGCGGTAATTTTAACGCGCGGTTTGATTGCAAGGCTTTCTACATACAGCTTCCGCACTAAATTTGTCACCTGATCGCGCCGCCACTGCATCCAGGCGGGATCGCTGGGTGCGGGTTTGCCCGATCGACCTGTTTGCTGATTGAAACGGGCGATCGCAGTCGGATTGTAGCCCCAAGTCGGTCCGCCGTAGCGCACGTAATCCAACTGTACGCCGTCCACATCGTAGCGCTTCAGCAAGTCCAAATAGACGGAAACAGTATAATCTACGGCGTCTGGATGGCCGGGATCGAGGAAACCGGGTGATTCCCCACCGTAAGTCAGCATCGCCCAATTGTTGATTCCCGGCGCATTGGGCCCGTGTTGTTGCCAAACGTGACCGGCGGGAAGTTTGGTGCCGGAAACCACCGGCAGCGTCACCATCCAAGCGTATACTTCAATGCCTGCGGCGTGGGCTTTGTCAATCAAATCTTGCAGGGGATCGAAACCGGGGGGAACGTTGGGATCGAGGGTGCGGGGTTCGATCGCGCTGGTGTAAAAAGCATCGCCACGGCGGCGGACTTGGGCGACGATGGCGTTGGCATTTGCCCGCTGCGCGTCTGCGATCAATTTTGTGACTTCTTGAGGGGTTTTGAAGCCGGGGTTGAAGGCGTCCACCCAGAATGCCCGAAATTCGGCGGTTTGGGTTTGCGGGGGCATAGTTGCGCTAGCGCGGGATGGGAAGTTGGAGAACCAACCAGGAGTCAGCAGAAAACTAATTGTTAAGCCGATCAGGAACAAGCTTGACAAAAAGAATGTTTTGGTCTTTCGCATGAGAAGTGTGTGAGAGAGCGTTTAACAGTCCTTTACGGACTTTTGGTTTGAGCGTCCGCTTGACATTTTCGCACAATGGTACATTAAGTGGGCAAATAAGTAAAATCGGTATTGTAAAACACACCCTTGCAGAAAAAGTCGATCGGGCCTCTTACACCCTTCTCGGTATAAAATTATCTTTTTCTTTCTTCTTCTTTTTTCTTCCTTCGTGACAAGATCACTTACGCGCGGCTTCGCCTAACGCACCTCGAAGCGGTTCAATAATACTAATCCTATTTTGGCGAAAATACACTAAAAGTGCGATCGGCAGCATCACCTAATTTTCTGGATACTTTCTTGAACTGTGAAGGATACGAAGAATTTCTACGTTTTCTTCTTTTACTCGATAGATGATGAGATAAGAGGTATTGGAAATGACAAGTTCTCTAGTAGCTTCTACGCGACCAACTCTACCCATAAAAGGAAATTCGGCGAGTTGACCTACAGCACTCTGAATCCTTAAAATTAATTGCCTTGCTGCCTCTGGATCGTCTTTGACAATATATGCGTGAGCCTGTTCTAGATTTCGCAAAGCTTGTCGCAGCCACTTAATTTTCATTGGTCAATTTGACAAAAACTGCTTTGACTTCATCATCGCTGGCAAAGTCTCCAGCTTCGGCCTCGGCAACGCCTTTATTAATCTCATCAAGCAGCCATTGATAGATGTCCAGGTAAGAAGCGATCGCTTCGTTCAAAACATAAGTTAAATCCCGATCCGTGACATTGGCGATCGCCTTCAGCGCCTCTTTTTTTTCGCTATCAAGGAGAAATGTAAAACTTTCTTGACTCATGGCTGCCCTTTGCTGTTATGGGAAGAGAGTAAACTGGTACTATGATAGCGTAGAGATTCCTATTTTGGCGAAAATAAACTGAACTCGCGATTCCCTACGGGATAGCTGCGCTTCACATACTTTTTGAACAAATGATAGCACCGCAATTTCAAACCCTAGCCCTTCCGGGTAACAGCTACTCAACTGCAAGCAATTTACTCGATCGAGTAGATGGCTGGCGCCAAGAAGCAACCCGAAAGTTGCAGCAAAGCCAGAGGGGAGAAAAGGGACAATTTTTAACACCTTCCTCAGTCGCAAGTTTGATGGCGGGAATGTTTGAATTTAACCGTCCCGATATATCGCTTTTAGATGCCGGTGCAGGAATTGGTTCCCTGTTAGCAGCCGTTGTTTGCGAACTTTGCCAGCGCCCAAACAAACCTCGCAGCCTGCACGTTACAGCTTATGAAATTGACCTTATTTTGATTGAATACCTCAAGCAAACTTTAGAATTGTGCAGTATTGAATGTCAGCATTTTGGGATATCTTTTACCTGTGAGGTTCGCGCAATTGATTTTATTCAAGACAGCGCCGATATGTTGCAGCCCAATCTATTTACACAGCCAGTAAAACGGGAATTTACCCATGCAATTATCAATCCTCCCTATGCCAAAATAGACGCGAAATCTCAAGCCCGAACCTTGCTGCGTTCTATAGGACTAGAAACCAGCAATCTCTACGCTGGCTTCACAGTTGCTGCCGCTCACCTGCTCAAACCCAACGGTGAATTAGTGTCGATTACTCCCCGCAGCTTTTGCAACGGTTTATACTTTCGAGATTTCCGCAAAGTATTCCTTCAAATGATGGCTTTACGCCAAGTACATATCTTTGAATCCCGACAGTTGCCATTTCGCGATGATGCGGTGCTGCAAGAAACTATTATTGTGCGCGCCACCAAACAAATAGAACAGCCAGATACTGTACTAATTACCTCAAGCAGCAGCGCGGGCGACGACCTGGTTTTGTCTCACCAACTGCCCTATACTGCCCTAATTAATCCCCAAGATTCCGAGCAATTTATTCGGATTTTACCGGATTCTGTCAGCCAGAAAGTAGTCGAGCAAATGGCTCAATTTACTTGCACTATAGAGGAATTAGGCTTAACAGTTTCCACCGGAAAAGTTGTAGATTTTCGTGTTCGCTGTGACTTGCGGCTAAAACCTGAGAACGGTACAGTTCCGCTGATTTATCCCGCACACTTCTCGGCTGGCGGTGTTGAATATCCCACAGCAACGAGAAAGCATCAAGCTTTAGCTGTCACGGAAAAAACTGCTGCACTCCTCGTACCTAACGAACATTATGTTTTGAGCAAGCGCTTCTCGTCAAAGGAAGAGAAAAAGCGAATTGTTGCTGTTGTCTGGGATGCCACTAAAATTAATAGTTCTAGCGTGGGTTTTGAGAACCATTTGAATTACTTTCACCAACAGGGACGCGGATTAGACCTCACCCTGGCGCGGGGATTGGCCGTTTATCTAAATTCTAGTTTGGTAGATGCGTTTTTTCGACTGTTCAACGGACACACTCAAGTTAATGCTACGGATTTACGCACTTTGAAGTATCCTAATGTAGAGCAATTACTTTTACTTGGTAGTGAAATTGGAGACATATTTCCTACACAGCGGGAGCTCGATCGACTTGTCGAGACACAACTACTTAACCCGACAAATCCGTTAGAAAATAGCCCAATGACAATCAAGAACCGTATTGATGAATCTCTAGAAATACTTGCAGCGCTGGGTTTTCCAAAAGGTCAGCTTAACGAACGTTCTGCCTTAACCCTTCTGGCTTTGCTTGACCTCAAGCCAAAGGATGCTTGGGAATCTGCGAAATCTCCACTTTTGGGAATCACGCCAATTATGGAATTTATGGAGCAGCAATATGGTAAAAAGTATGCGCCCAATACGCGGGAAACTGTGCGGCGCCAGACGGTGCATCTGTTTCTAGATGCAGGTTTAATTGTTGTTAATCCTGACAGTCCCGAACGTCCGGCGAATAGTCCAAAAACTGCATATCAGATAGAAGAAAGTGCTTTAGAACTGCTGCGAACTTATGACACTTCTGACTGGGACAAGAATGTTCGGGCTTACCTCCTTTATTTGAAAGGAGAAAATCTTTTGCAGGCTTATTCCAAAAATGAAAATATTTGTGAGTCTGAATGATGGTAAAATGCACTATTTATATGGCTGCCGCTGGCATCGGAATGACATATACTGTGATGCAAGCGGTTTAATTGACCGGAATTGTCGATCGCACTCAGTAAATCAAATAAGTAACTAGGTAAAATATCTCTGCAATGGAAAAAAAGCATAACGCTGGATTGTGGGTATCAGTATTGTACTTCGCTCAAGGTCTGCCTTACACCGTCGTTAATTTAATGTCGGTGATTTTTTTGAAAGGTATGGGAACCAGCAACGAAATCATCGGATTGACAAGTCTGTTGTCTTTTCCCTGGGTTTTAAAAGGTTTGTGGGGGCCAGTTGTTGATTTGTATTCCACCAAACGCAAATGGATTTTAACAACTGAAATCATTTGTGCTTTTCTGTTTGCTTTCCTAGCTTTTGGCGTATTAACGCCGGCACCGATTATTATATCGCTTGTTATCTTTACGGCGATCGCCTTTGTCTCAGCTACTCACGACATCGCCATTGACGGATTTTATTTAAACACTCTCAATAAAGACCAGCAAGCCTTGTTTGTCGGGGTTCGGAACACGGCTTATAGAGGTGCTGTCATTGCGGGTAGCGGTGTATTGGTGTTCTTAGCCGGGAAACTGGCCGAACAGCATTTAGTCACCGGAAATACAGGCGACATCAAAACATATCAAAACATTCCGCTGTCACTTTTCGGTTCGGATTTTAGCGTGTCTGCGCTTAACTACGGATGGGCGACAGCCTTTGGTATTTGTGCGATTATGTTTGTGCTGATATATCTCTTTCAGCGGTGGTATCTTCCCTATCCTCGAAATTACGATCTGGAATCCGACACCCCTCAACAAACAACCAGCTTTATCGAAGCATTTAAAACATATTTTCAGCAAGATAAAATAGGTTGGATTGTGGCTTACGTCTTGATTTTTCGCTTGGGAGATGCCTTGACGTTTAAAATGGCTCCTCCATTTTTAATGGATAAAGTTGAGAAAGGAGGATTAGCAGTTTCTACGTCGGATATGGGCTTATTATCCGGTACTTTAGGGGTAATGTTTCTCTTAATTGGAGGGTTGCTGGGCGGTTATTTGATTGCGAAACAAGGATTGAAAAAATGGATGTGGCCGACGGCTATTCTGCAAAATTCGACTAACGTGCTGTATTGGCTGTTGGCAATCAATCAGCCGGGGATTGAATGGGCTTATGCTGTAAACTCGATCGAGCAATTTACTTACGGACTTGGCGTAGCTGCCTATACAGTGTTCTTGATGCGGACTGTCCGCCCTGAATACGAAGCATCTCACTATGCAATTACAACTGCTTTTATGGCGGCAGGAGTGCTGATTCCGGGCGTTTTCAGCGGCTACTTGCAGGCGAATCTCGGCTATCAAAATTATTTTTTGATGAGCGCGCTGGCTGTGATTCCCGGTATGCTGACCATTTTCTTTCTGCCCCTAGAAGATGAGAAAAAATTAGCATCCATGCCCAGGCCTGGACTGGACGATTTCGATTAATATCAAGTCGGGTCGCTATAACTATAAGATTCGGACGGGTCGGGTTTACCAATGTCTGCACTACTTTTTCGAGATTTCGGTCAACCCGCCCCTGCAAGAATATGGATGTTTTTAATCACTAACTGGTATAAACTGTGCGTGCCTTCATAAGATAAAATAAGGACACAACATTGTTGTGTCCCTACCGAAGATCTGTATTGCCAGCCAACTAAATCGCAATAAAATCAGTGGCTGTTAGCGGACTACTTAAAATGCCAGGAATACTGGCAAGAACTTGGCCATTACGGGCAATTTCAATCGTCGTTGAAAAATCTCCTTCAGTAACTCTCACTTGGTTGAAGGTCAAACCTCCGCTCAAACCGATTAAATCTTGGCCCTTTTGAAAGTCTACAAGTGTATCTGTACCGCCAACCCCTAACACAAATATGTCGCGTCCAGCGCCACCGATTAAGAGATCTGAACCCGCCGCGCCAATGAGCGTATCGTCCCCGTCTCCACCGTTCAAATTGTCATCGCCTTTGCCACCTAATAACTGGTCGTTGCCGGCGCCACCGCTGATAATATCGTTGCCTTTGTTGCCGCTGAGAGTGTCGTTTCCCCCATTGCCAGTGATAATATCGTCGCCTGCAAAACCCGATGCTGTATTGTTGGCATTGTCGCCTACTAAATTATTAATTTGGGAGAGATCGAGAGCAGTTTTCATTGCCACAAGATTTCCTAAAGAGGAGCTTCCCGGAGCGGTTCTTAATTGTTCTACACTGCTGCGCGATTCCAGCGATGTTGCCAAGGCAGGCAGTGTAAAGTCTAAGCCAGCTAACAGTTCTAAATAATCTGAATCTGTGAAAGTGAAATCCGGGCGGTTCAACTGGTCTACAGAGATTTCGGCCTGAGTTAAGCCGGGAGGAGGAGCAGTTAACAAACCGCTTTGGGTGTGCTTGTCCAAGACAAGTAGCGGGTTGATAATCGGGTCAGTAAATGTTTGAAGAACTACTTTTCCCGGTAGAAAAGCTTCTCCTCCCAAACTCACAAAATCTCCGCTAACTATGTAGTGAGTTACATTTTTTCCGGCCCCGGCTTTCTGCTTGAATGTATTGACTGTACTCTGAGCGACTCCGGGAGAATTGAAGGTGACAACATCTCCGATCGCAGATGTGAATTCTGTTGCGGCTAGTTGCGTTATGGCGCCGCCCAAGCTGTGCCCGAGAAGGTCTGGTGGCAAGCGGCGCGGGTTTTTTGCTGTATCTTGACTGATTTGTGTCAGCCAATTTCCTAATGCTTGTTTGTTGGCTTCAAATTGGTTGAAACCGACGCCGCGCTTGTCTGCGTTGGCAAGATCGTCTGTGGGCGAGTCGGTGCCGCGAAATACCAAAACAGGCGGTTTGTCTGGGGTGGTGGAAATTAAGCCGATCGCGTGAAATCCAGTTCCGGGATCGTCAAAGGTGCGATCGATTTTGTAGCCAGCAGCGGTCAAACCCGTTTGAACTAAAGTTTGAGACTGGGGCTTGTCATCTATGTAAGCAAGTTGCTTGGCTATAGTTTCGTAAGCGGCGGGGGAGGAGGGCATATTTTTTTATTTCCTGTCGTTAGATTGGGAATTAGTGTTTAAGCTACTTAATTAATTTTACTGTAAACTCCGGTTGTTAACCATATTAATTGGTCATTTTTAGTGTTTTTTTAATGGCAAATTTAGGAAAAATTTTTTAATACAAAAAAACACTCTAGCTACAAAAACCACCCCGGTTTCGCGCCACCAAAACTACAATTTTTTATAGCCATCAAGCTATACAAAATCTACCCGCGTAATATCGCTGGCAACTACGCCTCTGAGAGTAGCAAGAATTTCCCCAGTAATCGGGATAGTAATTAAAGCTCCGTCACCACCTTGGGTTACTCTAATTTGAGGAAAAGTTAGACCCCGCGACAGTGTAATTAAATCTTGACTATCTTGAAAATCTACAATTACATCTGCTCCGCCACCGGGTTCCAATACAAAGCGATCGCGCCCCGCACCACCAATTAAAAAATCGTTGCCAAACTCGCCGGAAATCAAATCGTTTCCGTCGCCACCGTCCAAATAATCGTTATCTCTGCCGCCGTACAAGAAGTCGTCGCCAGCACCACCGATGATGCTGTCATTACCTCGATTGCCTCTGAGAGTATCGTTACCGCGATTGCCGATAACTGTATCCTCTCCAGGGCCGCCAGTAGCAGTATTGTTGCGATCGTCCCCTGATAAATAATTCGGCTGTAATGGAGCTAAGCCGAATTGCATTTGTCTGATTAACTGCACGAAAGAAAATTCTGGTGCTGTTCTCACACTCTCAGCACCGCCTCTGGTTCTGATGGCTACTGACACATTGGGCAGGGCCAAATTCATCGCAGCGATAAACTCGTTAAAATCTGAATCGTTGTTATAAGCAAATTCGGGACTGTTTAATTGTTCTACGGAAATTTGCCTCTGCAAAAAACCCACGGGCGGAGTAGTTAACAAATTTTCAGTTCGATGTTTCGCCAAAACAGTTAAGGGATTAATACTGGGGTCTGTAAAACTTTGGACAAATACTTTACCCGGAATAAATGCTTCGCCAAACAAGCTGACTATATCTCCGCTGACAATGTAGTGAGTGACATTTTTTTTGCCGACTCTGCCGAGATTTCTCCGAAAAGTGTTGAATGTACTCGCTGATACTCCCGGAGAGTTGAAAGTAAAGATATCCCCGGTCAGAGATGTGTATTCGGTTGCTACAATTTGAGCGACTGCTCCGCCCCAACTGTGTCCGATGACATCGGGCAATAATTTGTTGGGGTTTTTACCTGTATTTTGACCGATTTCTGCGAGCCAATTTTTGATATTATCTTTGTTTTTTTCAAATTCAGGTAAACCAATGTCCCGCGAGTCGGAAAAGATAGCGTCGCCGTCGATGAAATCTGTACCTTTAAATACCAGGGCTGGCGGGTTTTCGGGATTGGATGAACCGAACCCGATCGCATAAAAGTTGGTTTCTGGGTCGTCGAATATGCGATCGATATAGTAGCCGTTAGTATCGAGGAAACGCGAAACTTCATTTGCCGCGCTAGGCTTTTGATTCAAAAAAACAATTGATTTAGCCAGAGCTTCATAAACAGCAGGCGAGGCACTCATAATATTAGATTTTCTGTTTGTTGGTATTTGCGATCGCTCTATTCTCGAGCTAATTGTCCAATGGCAGCCATTATAGCTGACAAGATTTGTATGGTAGACTTGATAATATCAACTCAAGAATCAAGTTTTTGCGGTTATGGCTATCATTCGTCAATACATTGCTCCATTAATAGCGATATTAGTATTTTTCCTGGCTCTGGTAGCAGTCAGCGCTCGCATTTTTTTGCCGGCTGACATGGCTGCCCCGGCACCGATTGAGGAACCGATCCCCCAAAAGCAAGCGGCAGTAGTGAATCCAATTTTCTTGGGGCTAAATTATTCCGCTTTCGGTGTCCGCGCTCGCTGATGTCCGCTCAACTAATACCGGGCTACTGGCTGCGCTCGGGATCGGGAGTCGATCGGGCAAAACTGGTAAAGTTTATGCACCGGACATACCGAGAGCTTTACCCCGATGCCGAATTGGGACATTTGGCTCAAACTGTCGAGCAGTATTTTTCTAACCAGACGCCGGTTTGGTGGGTAGAGTGCCATAAAAACACCCAAGAAGAGGCAGAAATTTTGCCGGCGCTTCCCTCGCAGCACCTCAATCCCCAATCTCAAGCCCAAAATCTGACATCGGTTGTCGGATGTTTGTGGTTGGGAAATGCGATCGACCAAACCACCGGAGAACGCTATGCTCACATTTTTTTGCTGTACGTAGCACCGGAACATCGCCGTCTAGGAGTCGGTGCAGCTTTAGTTATTCATGCTGAAAATTGGGCGCGGGAAAGGGGCGATCGGCAAATTGGTTTGCAAGTATTTCTGAGCAATCAGCCTGCGGTGAATCTCTATCAAAAATTAGGCTATCAAAGTCATTCCGTCTCGATGCTCAAGTCTCTTTGAAATATAAATTCAACGGGTTTGGAATCAGGACTAAAGTCCTGATTCATCCAAATTATGAGGACTTCAGCCCTCACTACAAACTTAGGTGACAGCAGAGATATTCGTTTGTAGTAAGGATTTTAGTCCTGATTCATCCCAATTATGAGGACTTCAGCCCTCACTACAAACTTAGGTGACAGCAATTATGAGGACTGAAGTCCTCGCTACCAATTTAGGTGACAGCAGAGGTATTTGTTTGTAGTAAGGTACTGCGCGCGCACCCTATAATTATTGACTGCTGACTGCTGACTGCTGACTGAGTTGCTTAGGAGCATCCTCTGTGCGGTAAAGTTTTTTTATGAACAATAACGACTACTCCAACGCCCTTGATACTGATACGGAACTGGAAAGCCCTTTGGATCAATTTGACGAATCCGAACCCCCGCTGCCAGATCCCGAGGAAATGCTGCCTTTGCTGGAATCCCCGGAACCTCAGCACCGGATGATGGCGGCGCGGGCTTTTTGCGAACTGCAGGACGATCGAGCAATTTCGCATTTAATTAATTTATTGAGAGACGGTTGCCCCTTGGTGCGGGTAAGCGCGGCTTATGCGTTGGGGCGAAATCCGAGTCCGGATGCTGTGGAACCGCTGATTCTTCAGCTTAACCGCGACTGGAACGGTTACGTTCGCAAAGGCGTAGTTTGGGCCTTGGGAAATTGCAGGGATCAGCGCGCTTTGCCGTCTTTAATTGATGCTCTGAAAACTGATATTTCGGCGGTGCGTTTGTGGGCGGCGAGTTCTCTGGGTCAGATGGCAAAAGTTGGTTACTCTGTGGTGATTGCGGCGATTCCGCCGTTGATTGAAGCGCTGCGGGGAGATGCTGTGTCTGCTGTGCGAAGTAATTCCGCTTGGGCGATCGGGCAACTGGCGCGCGAATTGCCGAATAATATAGTGTACGCTGGGGCGATCGACGGTTTGATTGAAGCTTTAGAAGAAGATGAAGATATGGGCGTCAGGGAAGATGCTAAATCTTCACTTTTGCGAGTTGGCGACCCGCGCGGATTGCAGATAATTGAAGATTTAGAAATGGAAGGACTTTTGTGATATAAGTACCACAATTAAAGACCAATTACTAATTAGAAATTATGAATTTCATAAATCCTAAGACAGAATTTGGTTTCAAAAAAATCTTTGCTTCGCCCCAGAGCAAAGACATTTTGATTAGCTTCCTCAATGCGATGCTCTATGACGCGCAGCCAACCATTGAAGACTTAGAAATTATTGACCCTTACGCCGCGCCGAGCGTTACTGGATTAAAAGACACTTACCTGGATGTTAAAGCCAAAATTACAGGCAACAAAACTGTGATTATCGAAATGCAGGTAATAAATGTAGAAGCTTTTACTAAACGGGTAGTTTACAATGCCGCCAAAACCTACGCAACTCAACTCAAACCTAGGGAAGGAGACTCGAAATTAAATCCTCTGATTGCTTTAACAATTACAGATTTTATTTTGTTTGAAAATACCGAAAAATTTCTCACCCATTTTGTCTTTAAAGAACTAGAAGAAAACTTCGAGTATTATAACAGAGAGATCGAATTAGTGTTTGTCGAACTGCCCAAATTTAACCAAGAAATGGAACAAATCGAAAATCTAATTCAAAGCTGGATTTACTTTATCAAAAATGCTCCCTATTAGATGAAATTCCCGAAAAATTTGCATCAATTCCCGAAATTCAAACAGCTTTTTCCATCGCCAGCCGCAGTAATTTAACCCTTAAGGAATTAGAGGAATTGGAAAAGCGGGAAATGTTTTTTGAAGACCAACGCGGTGCTGTTATTAAAGGGATGCAAGAAGGTCGCCAAGAAGGCATAATTGAGGGGCAAACAGCTTTAATCCTCCGTCTACTCGCGCGGCGCACTGGCGAAATCTCACCAGAAACTAAAACTCGCATTCGGCAGTTATCTCTCGAACAATTACAGGATTTAGGAGAAATTTTGTTAGATTTTACCAGTCAAGAGGATTTGATAGCTTGGTTGGAATCGGCTTCAGCATGAATTTATAACTTTTGCACTCCTGATACTAAATCAGGCTTTAATACCCCCTTCATTCTTTATTCGCCGCAGGCGGACTGTGTTTGTGTAATAGCGGTTGAAACCGCCGAGTTTCTAATCTAATAAGTCGGGTTCCCGGCGCACTATCATGTCATAAAGCGGTTGAAAGCTAAACCATCCCATGCGGTGAGACCCTACTTGCTGCTGTGTCAAACGGGCACATTCTGGCTTGATGATAATTGGTTTTCCCGCTGCTTCGGCCATTAACTGCGCTTGACAAGAACGTTCCATTGCAATAAACCACCAAGCCGCTTCATCTACTGTTTGACCTACTGTTAACAGTCCGTGATTTTGTAAGATAATGGCTTTTTTCTCACCTAAAGTTTTGGCGATGCGTTTAGCTTCTTCGATTTCCAAAACAACTCCGGTGTAATCGTCAAATAAAGCTTGGTCTTCATAAAAAGAACAAGAATCTTGCGTCAGCGGGTCAAGCAGGCGGCCCAAACTCGACCAACTTTTGCCGTAGGGAGAATGAGCGTGGGCTGCTGCGATTACGTCGGGGCGGGCGCTGTGCACTTGGGAATGAATGGCAAATGCTGCTTCGTTTACGGGTTTATTTCCTTCAACTACTTCGCCTTTGTGGTTGACTAAAATTAGGTCGCTGACTCGAATTAAACTAAAGTGCATTCCAAAAGAATTAACCCAGAAATGGTCGAGGTGTTCGGGGTCGCGGACGGTGATGTGTCCGGCAATTCCTTCGCTGAATCCGAAGCGGGCAAATAATCGGAATGCGGCGGCTAAACGCTGTTTGCGGTGGCGGCGTTCTTCTTCAATTGAGTTGAATGTTGGGGGTTGAATTGTAACTTTGGGGATTTTTAATGCGACCATATATTTTATTTTGTAATGGAATGGGTAATTGCTAATTGTGGGGCAGTCATCTTGCCTG
The DNA here is from genome assembly GCF_000317475.1 of Oscillatoria nigro-viridis PCC 7112. NCBI lineage: Bacteria > Bacillati > Cyanobacteriota > Cyanophyceae > Oscillatoriales > Oscillatoriaceae > Phormidium > Phormidium nigroviride. Next base: position 4,736,386 of record NC_019729.1, on the reverse strand, counting down.
CCCTACTGACTGGCGACTTCACTAAGCCGCAAACCTGCGATGTTTTTGCAGTCAAAGGTGGCGTTGTTGCCGGGGCGACGTTCTATTAATTCGAGAATTTGTCCGGCGGGGTTTTGCAGAAACCACTGGGTTAATGAGCCGGAGTTTAGAGGATGCTCTGATAGGGGTTTAAAGTTTTTATTTTGCCATATTTTAGCAGCCTTCTGCACGTTTTCAACTCGAATCGCGACGTGGTGAACTGCTTCTAATCCTCTTGCTTGCTGGAAGCGGTCTGTTTTGTCGCCCGGTGCGTGGGGGGCATCTAATACTACTAACCCACCGGCTGGCATTAATAAGGTCATTAAATGCAGCCACAAGTCGGAGGGAACATTAATGTTTTCCGCACAAAAGTTGAGCGGGAATAAGTCTGGGCCTTCGACTGTTTTGGCACCGAAGGGGTAAAAAGATTCGGCGTAGTTTTCGAGTTCGGTGCGGCTGGGAAATGTGATGACAAAGTGGTCGATCGCAACTTGTTCGTCGTACAGGTGTGTTTCAAACGTCCAGGCTGTTAAAAATTCGGGAGTGATAAATTTGGGGTTGAGTTGCAGCAAGCCATTTTTTTCGATGAAAGGTGAGTCAAAATGGCTGTCAGTGTGGTTCGGGAATTTTAAGGTTTTCAGCTTAAAGTTTTTCATGTGTTTGACCCCGATGTTGAAGGAGGCAAAACTGCGAATTTCTTCTACAGGCTCAACAGCATTCACATTTTGTGCCTCTTAATTCAAAAATAACACAAAATTTAATACAGGCAAGCAGAAGGCCCGATCGCAAGTCCCAAACCTTTACACAGCAAATATTCCCCAATCTAAAATCTCAAATCTCAAATCTAAAATCGGATGGTTTGCCGATCGCGTTTCCGGCCAACCACGCCGTAGTCCAGGCACTTTGGAAGTTGAAACCGCCCGTCACGCCGTCGATATCCAAGATTTCGCCCGCAAAGAAAAGTCCGGGACAGCGGCGGCTTTCCATTGTCTTAAAATCGACTTCTTTGAGGTTGACACCGCCGCAGGTGACGAATTCTTCTTTAAATGCGCCTTTTCCGGCAATCTGATATTCCCCTTGAACGAGTTCTTGCAGGAGGCGATCGAGGGTTTTGTTAGATAAGTCAGCCCAGCGTTTTTGCTCGTCAATGCCGATCGAACTTGTCAAGCGTTCCCAGAGGCGGCGCGGCACCGGAAACGGACAGCTAGAAACAATCAAGCGGTGCGACAACTGCGACTTAACCGCTAGCAGTTGCTGCCGCAAAACTTCCGCATTGTACTGGGGAAGCCAATTAATCAGCACAGAAGTTTTATAATGGCGATCGTGCAAAAATCTCGCACCCCAAGCCGAAAGTTTGAGTACAGCAGGCCCGCTTAAACCCCAGTGAGTAATTAGCAAAGGCCCGCTTTGTTCTAATTTAGCTCCCGGCAATTTCACCTTAGCATTAGGAACAGAAATTCCCGCTAAATCTTTGATTCGGCTGTCGGAAATATTAAAAGTAAATAGAGAAGGAACGGGCAGTTCTACAGTATTACCTAACTCTTTTGCCCACTTATAACCCGACGGATTGCTGCCTGTAGCGAGCAGAATGCGATCGCACTTAAAACTCTCCCCCGACTTCAACTCAATTTCAAACCTAGGGGCGGTGTCCCCGTGTTCGCCCTCTGCGGTGTTGACCGTTAGTTTCTTTACTGAAACTACTGCATCGCCGGTGCGAATTTTCACGCCTGCATCCTCAGCAGCCCGGATCAAACAGTTAACAATTGTCCCCGAATCGTCTGTAATCGGAAACATTCGCCCGTCTTCTTCTGTTTTCAACTTCACACCGTGACTGGCAAACCATTCTACTGTATCGCGGGGTTGAAATCGAGTAAAAGCACCGCGCAGAGCTTTTCCACCTCTGGGGTAATTCTGCACTAAAACACCGGGGTCAAAACAAGCGTGAGTCACATTGCAGCGCCCGCCGCCAGAGATGCGAACTTTTGCCAGGAGTTGCCGGCCAGCTTCTAGTAAAGTGACGCGGGCCTGCGGGTAGGTTTTGGCACAGGTAATTGCACTAAAAAAACCCGCTGCACCGCCGCCGATGACTGTAATTTTGAGGATTCGATCGGACAAATTTTTTCTCGCTTATTCTGGTTCAAAATCGGATTTTACCGCCCCGCAAGTGGGACAAACCCAATCGTCGGGGATATCTTCAAAGGCAGTACCGGGAGCTATGCCTCCGTCGGGGTCGCCTACTTCTGGATCGTAGACGTAATTGCAAACTGTACAAACGTATTTTTGCATTTGCTTAACTCAATTTTCAATTGTAAGCCTATAGATTGTACTTGACAACGCAACCTAATGCAATACCACTTTCAAACAGTAATGAGACTTTCGATAATTCCCAAGTCTTTACGAATTAAGTTTTGCACCATCTTCAAATCTAAAATCTAAAATCGTCAAAGCCTCCAGAATCACAGTTCTAGAGGCTAGATGGTATTTTTTATTAGTTTGCTGCGATTGGAAGACTAGACTTTTGCTAAAGGCTTAGTCCAAACGCCATTTTCATCTTCTTCGTACTGCTGGTGAATAATGTTCCAAGCGGTGTGTTCGGCTTGTATCGAGTCATTGCTTTCGTCAAATGCGGCGTTGTAGGATTCCATAAAGGTTTTTTGAGCGGCTTCCGACAGGTGCGATCGCACTTCTGGAGACAAATCTGCCGGACTGTTGCAGCGACCTTTGACGGCGCGCGGCAGCGTCATCTCGCTAACTGAAATTTCTTCGCCACCTGCACTTTCTAGCAAGAGTTGAAATTCGCCCGATTTATCTGCGGGAACTTCTGCCATCACGAGAAATTCGCCTGCTTCAACGCGGGTTTGATAGATAGTTGCTTTGTCTTCGGGCATTCCCAAAGCGACCAAAGCGGAAACTAGACCCGCACCGGCCGAACCTGCGATCGCGCCGCTAGCTGCACCCAACAGTACCGCACCCAGCGGGCCCGCCGATACTACTGCACCGACAAAGGGAATAAACAGCACGCCGACGCCTGTTAGCAAACCCAAAAAAGAACCGAATAAGGAACCAAAAATTGCCCCGCTTCGCAGACCGCCTAAAATCACATCTTTTTTAGTAAGAAAGCCGGCAATTCTAGTTTTAGACTGAAAGTTTTTTCCCATGACTGAGATGTGGTCGCGGGAAACTCCGCGATCCAGCAACCGCCGAATTACGCCGTCTAATTGTTCTTCTTCCTTAAATACGGCTGAAACTGTGCGTTCGGCTAGGTATTCCTCTGTCATTGTTCCTCCTTGATGGTTTTTAGATTAATTGTGCTGGTTTTCAGTATATGAGGACACCGCAGGGCGATCGCATCGACCGCGAGATAGAGGTTGATGCGATCGGATATAGTTTGAGGATCTATCAAAAGAGTTAAGCAATTTTTTAAGGGCGATCGCTCATCTTTTACATACAGTTATTTATCTCTGATATAAGCCCCCAAATATTCGAGTTTATTTATCATTTCTTCTGCTGACTTAGCAGCCATTAAATTCAATATTCCTCGCATTTGCTCCCCCACAGAGTAACGCTGTTGCTGTGCAAGAATGATTCCTGCATGATTTCTATTTTTAGCTATAAATTGACTGTGCAAACTGCTGAAATCTCTCCTATTAAAGCTGTAAATGACTCGCCCTTGCTCAGTTGCCCAAATTAGCTGTTCTTCATCTACATAGCTGATTCTGTTAGCTTCTGAGGTAGTCAATACATCTATTCCAGAATTTCGCAGAGCCAATATCAGAGCTTGTTTCTGAATATCTTCATCGAGATACAAACGAATCTGACTCACGATACCTTACCTACCATATATTCTGCTTCCAAGCGCTCCCACTCAGCGTTTTCTGCTGCTATATCCGCGTCAATTTGGTCTTTGTTTGCATAATAGTAGGCTAATGCACCATAAATTTGTGCTAAAGTCAAGTGCGGTTTTTCATCAATGATTTGTTCTGGAGTCAGCCCAGCATTGAAATCAATAGCAATATTTTCTACGGTAATTCGAGTTTCGGCGATGCGGGGACGGCCGCCGCAAGTTCCTGGAGTGCGGACAATTAGCGTTCCTATATCAACGGCAGTTGTCATATTTACCTCGATTGAGTTAACTTTAGTTTATTGTAACGCAGCTTCATTTCTACCCGATCGCGCTAAACAACATTAACCAATGCCACTAGCACCCCTGTTTCCTGTCGTTCATCCCATCCTCAAATCTGCTTTTCCCAGATGTCTGTGGACGGGAGATATCAACAGCCGAGAAATTGCCCTCACATTTGACGACGGGCCGCACCGTCAGCACACACCTCAACTGTTAAAAATTTTAGATAAATACGGCATCAAAGCTAGTTTTTTCTGGCTGGGTTTTTGCGTGGACAGGCATCCAGAAACGGCTAAAGAAGTGTACGATCGCGGACACTGGATCGGTCTCCACGGCTATCAGCATATATCGTTTCCCAAACTCAAAACCCACGAACTAAAACAAAGTTTAGAAGACACGCAAAAAGCAATTGCCAAAGCTTGCGATTTAGATCCAAAATTAATCCTGGACGTGCGCCCGCCCAACGGCATTTTTACGCCGCGAACATTAGAGTTATTGCAACAGTGGGAATATCGCCCCGTAATGTGGAGTGTCGTCCCGGAAGATTGGGTGCGGCCGGGGGTTAGGAAAGTTATGAGTCGCGTCGTGCAGCAAACTGAAAACGGATCGATTATTGTACTGCACGATGGCTATTGCGGCGGCGAAGAGGTTGCAGCTTCTGCTGATAAAATAATTCCATTGCTTTTGTATAAAGGTTACAAATTCGTGACAGTCGATCGGCTTTGGGAACAGGCAAACATTCCGATAACACGAAATTAAGTTAATGAAAAAAACACTGTTGATTACATCTGTTTGTTTGGCGAGCGCCGGATGGGCTATCGAGCTTTCTCCTGCTTCCCTCAGTGCTGAAACTTCACTTTTAGTGCAGCAGCCAACCCGTGGCGTATCCGCGCCTGCCCCCAACTCGAAAACCCCGCAAGTGGAATTGCTAAATCCGGGAGTGGAACCCCGACAGCAACTGCGTTTAAAGCCAGCTATCGATGTCAAAGAAACAACTGTGATGACCGTAAAAATGGATATGGAAATATCCGCATCCGGCCGGTCTTCGCCTGGGGCTAAAATTCCAGTATCGGTGATGACTTTCGAGACCAAAGTCACTAAAATTGATCCCAACGGCGATATTCACTACGAGTTTGCTTATACTAACTCAGATATAGCCGGCGATACTGGAAATACCCAGCCCGCCGCCCTAGATGCCATGCGTTCTGCACTCAAAAACATCGTGGGAGTGAAAGGCTCTTTCATCATGGACAATCGCGGTTTTCATAAAGGAGGTGACATTATTTTGCCCGAAGGAGCTGACAACAACGTCAAACAAATGGTTCGACAAATGTCTAAATCTCTAGAGCAAATTGCCTCGCCGCTGCCTGCTGAAGCAGTCGGAAAAGGAGCAAAATGGCGCGTTTCTTCTTCCTCTGATTTCAGCGGCATTAATGTGAATGACATTTCTACCTATGAATTGGCTAGCTGGCAAGATGGAGTTGCCTCCCTGAATGTAAGTATAGAGCAGCAAGCAAACCCTCAAAATATTACCGATCCCCAACTGCCTCCGGGAACTACCTTAACCCTAAAATCTTTTGCTTCTCAGGGTCGGGGAGCAGCCACAATGCGCTTGGATAGATTAATGCCTTTTCGGTCTACTGCGTCTGTTAGTTCAAATAGCGAAATGAGTGCTAAAACTGCTGGCAGTTCTGAAGAATTAACAATCACAACAAAAATGGTGATGGAGATAACTTTCGAGTCGAAGTAAGCTTTATTATACCAACTCGAAAAATAAGGGGCATGGCATTGCCGTGTCCTTAGTTGTCGGTAAATTTTTAAGAACTGGTATTAAATCGGGTTAATATACCTGATATAGCAATCGTTGCAGGAGTCGTAAATTTTTTATTCCACCCCAACCCTCCCCTTAGTAAGGGGAGGGAGTAAGAAATTCACAAGTGACGCGAGCGTTGCTATATAAAGTATAAAGTTTCCGAAAGTTTCGATCGCCAATTTGTAAGTAGAGGAGTCTGTTATATGGTTCGATCGCACAGATGGCAAGCTATCATCGCTTTGGCGATAGCTTTAGGGATAATCATCGGGAATTTGGTGTTTCCGGGCCGGAATGTAGCGCCGGCATTTGCTCAAGCCAAATTTCAGGATGTTAAAGATCATTGGGCGCAAGCTTGCATAGAGGAGTTAGCACAGAAAAAAATCATCAGTGGCTACTACGAAGACGGCACTTTTCGCCCGAATCGTCCCGTCAGCCGCGCTGAGTTTGCGGCAATGGTTCGCATGGCTTTTCCCGATGCCAAAACTGTCCGCGCTCCGATCGACTTTGCAGATATTCCTACAAATTACTGGGGTTTTAAAGCAATTCGAGAAGCTTATCAGACGGGTTTTATGTCTGGATACAGTGGCAGTATCTTTAACCCCACTTTGAATATTACCCGCTGGCAGGCTTTGGTAGCTTTAACCAGCGGCTTGAAATATACACCTGCGGGGTCGGCGGCTGAGATTTTGGATGCGACTTTTGAAGATGCGCGGGATATTCCCGAACTGGCCAGAAGTGCGATCGCCGCCGCCGCAGAAAAACAACTTGTGGTGAATTATCCGGCTGTTAAACAGCTAGAACCTACTCGGAATGCTACTCGCGCCGAAGTAGCAAGTTTTTTCTGTCAGGCGATCGCCAAACCCGGTCAAACTGCCTTAGTTCCTGCCCAATATATCGCCCAAGTTCCGCCCAATATCGGCCCGCCGAGAACAACAGAAATCTCCGAAGCGGGGAAAGTTCGAGCGGAAGTTTCTTTCGTAAAAGAAGCAGAAAATGCTAAAAATCTCCGCATCAAAATTATCCGCGACGGTAAAACTTTATTGGAAGAACCAGTGCTGATTCCGACTCGTTCTCTAGTAGATAACCCCGATCGAAGAGCCAGCGAAGAAGTATCAGAAGGACGTTTTTTATCCCTGCTAATTCGCGATTTGGACGGCGACAAGGAACCGGAAGTGCTGGCAGATTTAGTGTCAATCAAAAGCGGCGTCCGCTGCTGCAATTATTCGTTTATTTACCGCTACGATTCCGACGCTAACAAATACACTCATATCAAGCATTTCTGGGGCAATGTGAGTTACGAAATTGTCGATTTTGGCAAAAATGATATCCCAGAGTTTAAGAGTCAGGACGGCAGATTTTCCGAGGCTTTTACAAATTATGCTGATTCTCGCTTTCCGCTGCAAATTTGGCAGTACCGCCAAGGTAAAATGCAAGATGTTAGCAAACAGTATCCGGTGGAAGTATACACGAATTCTGCTGAGCTTTGGCTGGAATCTAACAAGCGTCTGAGTGAAGATAGGGAGGTGAAAGGGGTGTTGGCGGCCTTCATGGCGAGCAAGTATGTCATGGGCCAGGAGGCGGAAGGTTGGCAGTTGTTGGACAGAGTTTATCAAGGGCGCGATCGCACTCAATTCTTTGGGAAGTTGCGGGAGTTTTTGGTAAGTACGGGTTATGCTAGTAAGTAGATTTGGAGGTTTTTACCCACATTCCGCACCCTCAACTGGCACACACGCAGTTGGGGTGCTCCGTCCGAGTCTCTCGTCCGAGATATAGTCATTTCAAATAAATGTGAGACAAATGCAAGATGATGTAAAATCAAGAAAAATTGTTAACTCGGAGCCGAAAAATGGCATACAGTCTAGATTTAAGAAAAAGAGTAGTGGATTATGTGGAAAATGGAGGGGGTATAACCAAAGCCGCCGCCCTGTTTAAAGTAGGAAGAGCAACAATATACAGATGGCTAGGGAGGGAAGACCTTCGAGCCACTAAGGTAGAACACCGTGAGCGAAAGATAGACTGGGAAATGCTCAGAAAAGATGTAGAAGAAAATCCCGAAGCAAGATTAATAGAAAGAGCAAGGAAATTCGGGGTGAGAGCGAGTGCCATATGCTATGCCTTAAAGAAAATGAAAATTACGATAAAAAAAAAGAATTTCGTTATAGAGAAAGGAATAGAGAAGAAAGAATACAATACTACCAAACACTGAGAACTTTAATTAAAGTTCATGGGAGTAAAAGCCTTGTATTTATTGATGAGTCAGGGTTTGAAGAGTTTCATGCTTGTGTTTATGCGTGGTCAAAAAAAGGGAGAAAAGTATATGGGGAGAGACAAGGAAAACGCGGAAAAAGAGAAAATTTAGTAGCAGGAAGAAGAAAAGGCAACAAGGACTTGATTGCACCTATGGTCTTTACAGGGAGCTTGAATGCAGAAAGTTTTGAAGGGTGGTTAGCTTTATATTTATTGCCATCTTTAACAATACCATCAATATTAATCATGGATAATGCACCGATTCATCGTAAGACAGCAATTAGGCTCCTGGTGGAGGAAGCAGGCCATCAGATACTTTTTTTACCAAAATACTCTCCTGACTTAAATGATATTGAGCATGATTTTAGTGCATTAAAGAGAGCTAAAATGTATGCGTCTCCTGGCACATCTCTTGATGAAGTTATTCGTGCTTATTGTGCAGAAAGAGTGTCTCATACTTATTTGAAATGACTATAATAATCAAAAATACCCGCGACCTGTTGGGTCACAATCGCATCGACCTGTTGGGGCAAGTTGAAAATTAACTGCTTTCGGGCAAATCCTAGATTCTCGATATCTAACAACACCTTCATCCGTCATAATTAACTATTAATCGACAGCAGATATTTCCAGCAGCCTGATAATTACACATCACTACTGAATCAAATATTTATGAAATTTCTGTCAGTTTTGCTCATCAAACAAACTGCTCGATCTCAGATTAATAAATAATAAGACTTACAGGAGAGCGGCAGCAAGTTCAATATAGCCATTCGCTCGGCTGTTAAATTAGAAATTTGTTGAATCCCTTGTAGGCTCACCAGATGAATTGATTGAAATATCTGGCAAATCCAACGGAGCGTCGGTCGATTAGTTTGTTTGCCCAACTGATTTTTCAATTGGGAATTAGTGCGTTGCAAACTGTGACGCAGTAACCTTTGACCTAAAGTATAGACTAACAAACACAAACCCATTACCAATGCCAAAGCTTCGATTCTTTCCGGCGACTTGAGAAATACACTGTCCGTAAAAAACAGCGGATCTTTCAAGAACCCAAACCCTCTTTCTGCTGACTGCTGTTCTTTGTATTTCACAATCATATCGTCAGGCTCTAATTGCTGAGTTTCCAGCACATTAGTGGCGAGAATAAACCTGCCACAGGCTTTGGTTTCTTTGGCGATCGCACCTGTATCTGGTTCCAGTTTTGCTTGAACTTTAAATCTCTGTTTCGAGCTGGATTTCTCGCGAGCATTTGGATCGTTAGTATTAGTCTTTACTGTAATTTCTTTGCTACTAACTTGGGTGATATTGTAAAATTTTAGTTGTTTGGATAAGCGATGAGCTGCGGCGGCAGCGTCGGCGGCACAAGCAAATTCAATTTTTGAGAGTTCTTGCAGTTTATTCTCAGCTTCAGCCTGGGCTTTTTTGAGTTTTTTTTCGAGTTTTTGTCGGTCTGAATCGCGTCGCAAACTGCTCTCTACTACTAGCCATCTTTGTTCAATTCCACCATAATTACTTTTGTGTTCTGACCAGCTATATCCACTCACAGAACTGGGGGTAAATTCTGCTTCATTTAACTGAGATACCAGTTGCTGCGCTTGCTTGATACTCAACGGTACGCGGGTTAACCATCTTAAATTGGTTAACATTTCTAAGTTAGGAGCTGAATATAATGCACTATCTGCAACCATTAAACTGTCAAGGTTTAACTGTTGTTTAAACTCCTGACAAATTGATGCGAATATGGCTCGATCTGATTCATTTCCCGAACCCACCCGTAAAAATAGCGGTACATCTCCATCGCTACTACAAATTAAATCTAAAATGAATTGTTTTAAGTCGGGTCTGCGATCGCGGGAGTAGCCGTAGGTAATCTTAATTGGCACGGCAGATGACACGGGTTTAGTTGACTCGCTATCTTCGCTATCTTCGCTATCTAGCGCCGTTTCTGGCTCGATAACAGATACAGATGGTAGCTCGGATTCGTATTTGCCATGCAGGTGAAAGGAAGTTGAATCTAAATGGGATGTCTCTGTATCGAGCTCAAATTTTTGAGCTGCTGAAGCGGCAATAGTTGTAAATATTTGGCTGCTGCCTGCTAAATATAGCTTGTCTAATACTCTACCTAAACGGTATTCATTCAGGTGTGATGCTTGAATACCTTCACCCATTAAATGTTCGAGCGCTTTGCCTTCAAAAAATTTAGGAAATAAGTATAATGGAGCGGAAACAAGCCCTAACCCATTGATAATCATTGCTTTGACTGCTAGACCTGGACTGACAATCTCACCCGGTTGTTCCCCTACTAACTCATTGATTTTTTGGACAATTTCTATTTCATCAACTAGACCTGCTATTAAACCAAGATGGTCGAGGTTAGAGACGGCGAGTTCAGTTGCTTGATGCACGGGTTTCATTCGATCGAGCGAATTGTTTGCTACTTGAGTTTAGACTATTTTTATCCTCCGCGTCGCACGGGGGATAATTGGTTTTTGTTGTTAATTTACACGCTCGTACATTTTCCAACTGAATCGATCGCTTGCTCGATCACCTGACACGGCAGGCGAGAGTATTTCTACTCATCTAGAGCCGACTGATCGACTCGGACGGGGCACCCCAACTGCGTGTGTGCCAGTTGAGGGTGCGGAATGTGGGTTTTTAACCGCAGATTTAAGCCGATTAACGCGGATAGTGTCTGTAGGGGCGGGTTTTACGAATAATATCTAATTCCTACTAACAATGTTACTAAACCCGCCCCCATACAACAGATAACCCACGTCAATTTTTACTTCGATACTAAGCCCAAAAATGTACATGATGATTTACCGCTTTGTGGGGGCGGGTTTATTTAAATCTTTAGTTACAGCCACCTATGGGTGAAACCAGTCCCTACAGAATTCAAATATTCGGCTAATTTCCGATTGTGCGGCTGAAAATACTCGCGCAATCGCTGGCTGACAGCATCATCCGCCGGCTGATAATCACCACCGTTGTACTTTTGATAATTCCGGAGTGGAAAATCTGGCAAATCTAAAAAGTCAAAAACTTGCGTGAGTGTCGCAGCCGGATGGGCATAAAATTCTTCACTCTGCAAAATCAAAAACTGTTCCCTGGGAAAAAGTTTCATCCACGGTTTGAGACTGCAAGCATAAAGACTCTTATAAATATAATGACAATCTTTCCAATGATTTCTATCTTCTAAACTGGTTTCGGTTGCACCAGCAAGCAATTGCAACTCGGAACCGATCGCCTTTTCAAAACTTCTGCGTTCAGTACCGCGCCTCACCAGCATTTGATAGTGCGAAAAAGCCCGATCCACCGGATTTCTCAAAATCACAATCAGCTTAACTTGGGGCAAACAACCGTGCAATCTTTCCGCAGCCAGCGGGTGAGTCAGATAAGTCGGAGTTGCTTCTCCTGTCAAAAAATGATGCCCGTCTATTGATGGCGGAAAATGCGATCGATACCAATCTATTCCCTTGTTGAAATGTTCGGAAAAAAAACAGATTTCTTTATGGGCCGCCGATAAAATCTGAGGGTGCGAAGTGAGATATTTGTAGAGAGAAGTTGTGCCGCAACGGGGAGAACCGACGATAATGAAGTCTGCCGATTCCCTACGGGATAGCTGCGCTTCACGCGATGAGGCCCAATTCCATTCTACTTGCGACAGTTGCGGGCGAGATGCGACTGTTTGCAAGCGGACTGCGGTTTGAAAAAGTGCGATCGACTCCTGAATTTTTCCCTGCTTGCTCAGCGCTACAGCCAAGTTAATATAGGCTAATGGAAAATTTGGCAAAATCTCGATAACTTCGCGGTAAAGAGCAACCAGGCTGTCAATCAGAGGAGAATCTTTAGGCAGCGGCGCGTACATTAACGGGAAGTACGCAGCGGTAAAATTTGGTTGCAGGAGAATGGCTTTTTGGTGACAGGCGACAGCTTCTGCAATTTGCCCGTTTTGTTGCAGCGCTTTGCCTAAATTGTGGTAAGCTGAGGGCGAATTGGGATTTTGGGCGATCGACTGTTCGTAAAGGGCGATCGACTCCTGCAATTTTCCCTCATCCTTTAAACTATCTCTAAAAGTATCTGTAAAAGTGCGATCCGCAAAACTCATGCTGGAATCCTGTAATAACCGCGCATCATCACCTTAACATCCAAGTGCTTCATTTCGGCAGTAGAAGCATCGTGAATCATATTTTCAGTCGGTGCAATATAAGCCTCGCCCGGTGCAATTCTCAGCTTCACCACCGGATATTCCCGATAGCGCTGCATAAACTCATTGGTTAACTCTCGCGTCCAAGGTTTTGCAATATCAGAATCAGGACATCCCAGCATTTCAAAAATATCCATCTCCGTCAAATTCACAAACAAAAAGTAACGGCTGTCCCGACCTAAATTCACGCAAATTCGATTAGTAGCCTCCTGCTTTTGCGCCAGCGGCAACCCGTCCCAATTATCAGTATGCAAACCGTTGCGGCAACCGCGTTTATTATCAATTGTTGCCGTACTCAATCCCGGCTGCCTGCCTCCCATACCGTTAATAATCGGCGGCGCATCCGAGAGACAAAAAGGCTGAAAATACTCAATTAATTTATCGAGTGCCTGTCGGCATTTTTCCTCGGATTTAAACTCAGCAACCTGTAGCGGAGTTGTTAGGGAAGCGATACCGGCAGCAGCAAACAAAGCTAAAACATCTGGCGGTAAACGCACAATTCCTACACCAGAATATTGCGGTGGGGGTTCATGAACCCAAAGCAGTGCAGACTCTGCCGGTGTTGGTTCCCTCCAAGGTTCTTTTGGCATAAAAGCCCCTTCGCAATACTGAATGCGATCGGGTACGCTGTCAAAAGCTAGCTGAGTGCCCGAACTCAGCCACAATCGAATTGGCAACTCTTTCTCTGTAGCTTCTGACTCCCGATTTTGGCAGCGATAAATTACTATACTTTGACGGAGACTGGACATTATTTAATATTTATTAATCGCAATTATCAAAAAAACCAGTTTGTAGTCTGGACTTGAGTTTTTTCTTCTGAGTTTCAGGACTTAGGTAAAAAGTAGCTGGACGTGGTACTTCTAGCGATAAGGTGCACTGTGCAAACCTGCAATACAGCAGATTCCAAGTTTATAAAGTACACCCGCCTATCGATTTCCGTAGGGAGACGGCACTGCCGTGTCCCTACCTCTGGTATGTACTTTTTATCCTTTAGCAATCTTGCCTAATGACTGCAATGGGTGCAGTGAGTGCAGTGACTGCACATAGATCCTACTTCAAACCCTTCAGCATGGGGAAACTGCCAGAGAGTTTGCGTTAAAGTTGCGGGGTCAATATCCGGCCGGGGAACTGAGGAAAAAGTCAAAACCCGGGCTTCATCATCTGTGCTTTCTACTAAAATTTCGCCCTCAGCAACTTTAATTGCATCTCGGTGCAAAATGCTGATGCCGAACATATCTGTCATCGCCAATTCGCACAGTTTACCTGCAATTTCATTGAGAAATTCTGAGTTGTTGACAACGGCTTCTGACCGTTTAATTGCTGCGGACACGGCTTCACTAACGCGGACAAATTCTAAAGGAAACCAAACCCAGTCGCCTGATGTTCGATCTTTTTCAACTTTCCACATATACGGAATAGCATCGCCGTATTCTGCTGTCGGTTTGACATAAGCATTGTTGCCGTCAAACTCTTCGACTAACCTTTCGTTATCCGCCAGGTCAAAGTGTTTGTGAAGCAAGCAAATACCTACCTGCTTTTGCAAACCGTGACTGCGGATAATAGCACCCAGTTCTGTCATGTTGTCCTGGGCTTGCTGTAGCAGGTCTCTCGCCGTGAAAAAATGCTCTAAACTATCGAAAACATCTGGTTTGTAAGATGTCAGCATACAGGTTTAGGTTTCCTTCTAAATATTCACTAGATAGACCATATTTAACTTTCTCTGGAATGTCAACTGTTTGGCTGATATCAACACATTAATCTTTTTTATATTTAAAACTAATAAGACTATGTGAAGAAATACAAAAAACTGTTGTTTTTTGATACGCTAAGGTAAAATAAATATAAAATCTCATAAATTTAATCACTGAAAATGGTATATCCACCTGCACCTTGGAACCTGCAAGGTTATGCTGTTCAGACTTTACAATTGGTAGATGTCGCACGAGTGTGCCCTTTGGTTCCCTCTGAGTTAGAAATTGTCTCTTTATTGCCAGGAAAAACCCTAGGTGGCATTTATATATCCTCCTACGGGTTGGGTTCGGTGATGGAGTACAATGAGTTAATTGTAGTTAGCGCGATCGCCAATTATGCAGGAAAATGGGGCGCTTGGATTTCCCACATCTACGTAGACAACCCTAACTCGGTAGCCGGCGGGCGGGAAATTTGGGGACTTCCTAAAGAATTAGCTACATTTAGTTGGGAAGGCAGCGATTCGGTAAAGGCAGCACCCCTAGGCTACCGCGTCACAGTTCGCCAAGAAAACCGTCAACTGTGCTGTCTTAATTACAGCAAGCAAAATTTAGCTTTACCGCTGCCTTTCAGCGGTAATGTTTTCAGCGCTGACCGCAGTAATTTGCTGTTGTTTAAAGGAGAAGTAAAATCTCGAATCGGTTTGATTAAAGGCGAATTAGAAATACCTGAAGAAAGTCACTTTGCCCATTTAAACTTAGGCCAGCCCTTGCTAACAGTTGCCGGCGAAGATATGCGTTTAATTGCAGGTGCGCCGCAAATAGTGGGGAACATATCTGCTGAATTCAGTTATTAGCGCTAAAATTGGCGAACATTATAGGAGGAAAATTCAAATGAGCGATATTGGTTTTACTCACATTGCACTTTCAGTTAGGGATGTAGATAAAAGTATCTCATTTTACGCGAAGTACGCTGACCTAAAAGTGGTTCACCGCCGTGTAGATCCAATTACATCATTAGATGTTGCTTGGATTTGTGATTTGATTCGACCGTTCGTTATTGTGCTAATTAAAGCACCATTAGTGGATGGCAAACTTTTACCAGATTCCCATCTTGGTGTCGCCTGCGAAAGTCGTGAAAAAGTCGATCGCCTTTGCAGTGAGGCTGAGTCAGAAGGGCTTTTATTGAACGGCCCTAATGACTCGGAACCTCCTGTCGGTTACTGGGCTTATATCCGAGACCCGGACGGTCATACGCTGGAAATTTCCTACGGTCAGGAAGTTAGCTCGCTGTTAGAAAACTTATTAGCGCAGCCAAAGTTATGAGGTCAATCGATTTTAGATTTTAGATTTTAGATTTTAGATTAAAGAATTGAAGCATTGACCCAGCCCACAAACGGATACCATGCCACGTACTCCTGTCGTGGAAAGATAAAAATTTTAGACTCTTGTTCAAGTTCCCAGATTTATCTGTGGGGTAAATCTAAAATCGAAAATCGAAAATCGAAAATCGACTGACCCGACGGATAAATACGTTCGGCTCTTTATCGGATACAGGTTTTTTATTTCTGGACGGATGAATCCGGGGGCTTCTATCCTGGATGCTTTCGGTCAGGCATTAAGTTTTATAGAGATGCTTTGCAACGCTTGTGAATGACCGTATTACGTTGAAATGCGTCCACGGCTGCTAGATTGAGCAACCCCAGCTAATTTAATCACAAATTAACCGGGGCTGCGGGCAATTAATTCGCTGAGTAATTACTAATCTTTTTAAATGCCAGCCCCCGGAGCGGCTTCAGCACCCATTTCTAAAATTGTACCGCGAAGGAAATCAATTTGCTGCTGGAAGTCCATGCCCTCAATCTTTCCTAATAAAGCTTTTCCTGCTTCGGGAAGTTGATAGTCCGGAGGGACAGGAATAATAGTTCCTTCGTCCATTCCTACTGCTAGGAAATACCAAAAAGCCAGCTTGGTTTCAGGACTCATCGAGCCGTACATCCGGCTGAGTTCAGTATTGGCTTTTGAGGCAATGTCGCGCATTACTTGTAGTTGTTCTGGGTGGGGCAGAGGCTTGACTTGCTCGAACAAACCCTGAGCGATGTCGGAACCCGAAGCACCGGGAGCCGCTGGCGTTATTGACTTGCCCATTTGGGTGTAAACAAACCACAGCAAACCTAATTGGTCGTCTACACTCAACTTCTTAATATCTGCTTTTCCTTGGTCGTAAGCACTGGTAGTAAAGGTCATTCAAGCCTCCAAAATAATATGTATTGCTCAGTTTTCTTATTTGTGAGAAAACTTTTGTTTGCTACTTAAGTTAAAGTACCTAATAAATAGTGATGCTAGAATCTTGCTTAAGACAGAGATGATCCCGGAGATAATTTCGGGGAGTAAATTCACCAAAATTGAGAAAATTTGCAACCAAAGGATGAGGCTAATTTGACAAGATTGTTGTTAGCGGAACTCACGATCGGCATTGTTTAGCCGATCGACGATCGCCTATAATCGCAACAGACCTGTATTGAGGTGGCTGTTATGTCGATCGCAACTGCAAAACGCTTCACCATAGCGGAATATCACCGCCTGACAGAACTGGGGTTCTTTAGTGAGGACGATCGAGTTGAGTTAATTAATGGAGAACTTGTGAAAATGGCTGCTAAAGGTACCGCTCACTCTGTTTGCGAGACACGCTTGGAACGCGAGTTATTTAAGCTGCTGGGAGAACGGGCGACACTGCGAGGACAACAACCGATTATTCTGCCTGATGACAGCGAACCAGAACCCGATCGCGCGATCGTGCAAAATCGCCCTGACGACTATCTATCCTCTCACCCCTGTCCAGGGGATATACTGTTGCTGATTGAGATTGCAGATTCTTCTTTGAGTTACGACAAACAGGTTAAGCTCCCTCTTTATGCTGAAGCCGGAATCTCTGATTATTGGATATTTAATTTATCACAAACTTGCTTGGAATGTTACAGCGAGCCGTATCAAAATGCCCCTGGCCAATTTGGTTATCGCAGGACGCTGATTTTTCTGCCCAACGAGTCTGTTAATTTGCCTTATTTTCACGACTTAGCACTCAATTTATCGAGAGTGTTTCCACCAACTATAGAATCTTGAGGGACTGTGATATTATTCCACAGAAAATAGGCTGGCAAACAGCCAGCCTAGAATCAGGAGAACTTTATTTCAAACTCGTTGAAAATCTAGCTAAACAAACCCGAAATTCCGCCCACTGCTATTGCTCCAGCCAAAGCCGAAACAACCACAGAAGTCAGAGCCGTACCGAACAGCCACCAAGCTGCGGCTGCTGCGGCTTCGCGGGCATCTTCTGCTTGCTGCTTGGCCTTGTTTTTGAGTTCTTTGATGCGTTTTTTGGCTTCTTTTTGGAGGCGTTCCGAACGCAATAAAACGCTGTCCCGGGCTCCTTCGATTTGGTCAACAATTCGGTGAGCGTCAGTCTCGGAAATATCGGGACGAGAACTCAGCAGGGCAACTAAAGTACCGCGATCGAACTCACCTAAACGCTCTTTAATCGCGTCAAATCCTGCCTGCGGGTCGTCAAACACTTTACGTAAGTCGCGCTTGATGCCTTCGTAGTTGAGCTCGGGTCGATCGAGCGAATTGAGGTAATCCCGAATTTTCCCGAAAATACCGTCAATTGTGGACTGAAACTTGTCCTGAACCATTTGAACTTGTTCGACAATTTGGTTGCGGACAGATTCAATTTGGTCGGCAATTCTGTTGGCTTCATCGAACGAGATGTCTTCCCGCTGCGACAGCAATGCTACCAGAGTCGATCGGTCGAAGTGCTTCAGGCGATCGCCCAAACTTTGCATCCCCATTCCCGGCTCGCTAAACAGCAACTGCAAATCGCGCTTGATGCCTTCAGGATTGAGTTCTTCCTTGTCCGTATTCCGCAAGTAATTTTCCAAACTTCCTTGGAAATCCCGGACTGTTTTTTGAGCGCGAGAAGCCAAGCGGCGGGGCGATTTCACGATGCTGCGAATCGAATCTTGCACGCGATCGATCGTCCGATTTATCTGTTCTTCGCTCAAATCTTCCCGCTGCGAAAGCAGCTTGACTAAAGTTTCGCGATCGACCTGAGAAAGTCTTTCCCGAAGTGCCAAAGTACCCTCTTTCGGATTTTCAAACAATTTGGTCAAATCCCGATTGATGCCTTCTGGATCGAGTTCTTCCAGGTTGGTATTCCGCAGGTACTCGCCAATTTTTGCAGTAACTTCCTCGTACTGCTTCTTAGCTTTATCCGCCACTATTTGCGGCGCGTGGATAATGTTGTCGCGCACAGATTCGATCCGGTCGATCGCCTGATTTATCTGTTCTTCGCTGAGGTCTTGGCGCTGTGACAGCAACTGCACCAGCGTATCGCGGTCGAATTGAGATAAGCGTTCTCTCAGCGCTTTAAATCCGGCTTCCGGGTCGCTTAACAGCGTTTGAAACTCGCGCTCGATCGCTTCAGGATTGAGTTCTTCCTTATTAGTATTGCGGAGATAGTCTTCTACCTTTTGTCGGACTTCTTGCGCTTTCGATTGCGCTTGCTCTTGCAATTCTCGAGCTCTAGAAATCACGCGATCGCGCGAACTTTCGAGCCGCCCGATTAACCGATCGGCTTCCTCTGGACTAAAATCTTCCCGCTGACCCAGCAACTGCACCAAAGTATCGCGGTTAAACTGCGACAGGCGATCGCGCAAAGCCTCAAAACCAGCATCCCGGTCTTCCAAAAGCGCTTGGAAATCCCGTTCAATACCTTCAGGATTCAATTCCTCCTTGCCGGTCGATCGCAAATAATTCTCAATCCGGCTCCGCAAATCTTGAGACTGTTCTTCACCAGCAGCATCTCGCACAATTTCCAAAACTTCTTGTCGGACACCTTCAAGCTGTTCGGCAATTTCCGTCACCTGTTCCGGAGCAAACCCCTCGCGGCGGCTCAGAATCCCTACAAAATAATCGGGATTCAAAATTTCTAACTGGCGCAACACAGCCGCAGGAGAGGCTTCCGGGTCGTAAATCACATCCCTAAATTCCTGCTTGATTGTCTCCCGGTTGAGATGCCAAGGTTGGGCATTCATCAAGTAGTTTTCCACATCAGCCTTAGCTGTATTGAAAGGCAGCGCTGGCACTTTGTCGCCCACTTGAGAAGCAAAAGATTTAGCTTTTTGAGTCCCTTGTGCTGTCAGTTGTTGTAACTGACCGGAGATTTTTTCAACATCCAAATCCGATAAATCCGTCCGCGCCAAAACAGTGCCCACAAGAGCTTCCACACCCAACTGCATCGCTCGCTTCATGCCGCTGCTGGATTCCGATTTGTTTTCCCTAGTTTCCAGAATTTGAGACAGCTTGGCGTTGAGTTCGTCAGACTTCAGCAAATCTGGAGCCGCAAACTTGAGAAAATCAACCAACTCTAAATTCGGGTCTTTCTGCTCTTGCTGCTTGCCGAAAGTTTGCTTCCAAACGCCTTCGAGTTGGTCGGCAATTTGATTTATTTCCTGTTGAGAAAAGTCTGTGCGACTCTTAACTAAATCCACAAAAGTCTGGCGGTTAATATTCTTCAGAACGTCGCTTCCCGCAAGAGATTTGATATCTGCATCGCCCAGCAACTTTTCAAATTGACCGCGAATTTCCTTAACATCTAGTTTCGGTAACTGCAAAGAACCCACATAATCTTGCAGTGTTTCGCGAATGCTATCCGGGTCTACCGCCGAACTCAATTCGCGGCGGACAGCGGCCACAGATGCCTCTACAGTATTGACCATTTGGTCGCTGGCCATCTTGCCGCCGATCGCAGCACCCGCAGTACCCATGACCCCTTGAACGCCTGAAAAAGCAGTTTTTATCAAGGAACCGATCGCGGAACCGACGGCGCTAGAACCGAGCCACACCAGCGTTAAAAAGTACGCCGACCAAATGACTACACCAATAATTGCCGCTCCGTCTACCGAGGCAATTGAAGTTAGTTTGACTGCCAGAAAACAAGCCAAAAATAAAGCCAGGTTAACGGTGACTAAAATCCAACCCCCGACTAAACCTTCAGTCTTGCGAACTTTAGTCCCCCAACTTTCAGATTCATCATCGTCATCGTCGGGTAAAGCCTCGTCCCAATTTGAGATTTTGGCGGCGATCGAGAAATTTGTTAACAGGAATTGGAAGCCGAAAGCCATAATGACTCCGGCGATTAAAGCCACGAAAAACTGCGGGCTTAAAAACATCAGCCCTCCGATATCGGGGTGGTCAAATGGCACATCTATTTCTACTGGCATTTGGGCAATATTGAATTTGGGACTGTACAGCGACATTAATAACTCGCTTTCAAACATAAATTACCTCCTACAGTTTTATGCCTAACTCGGCATAGCGAAACTTGACCCCAAATTTATTCATAGGGGATTTTGTAATCTTTAGATGGTGGTTTGTTTGGGTCAGGCTTAATCTTGCGGAAGCCCTTATTAGTTAAATTGGGATGAGTAGTAAATTAGTTCTTTAGTGCTCTCATCCTTACTGCTTATTATGGCTGTGGAAGCTAAAAAATAAATCCGTCTAAAGTCAGAAATCAGTCTTTCTGGGACTGATAGCAGCCGAGTCCGCCAAAAGTTTTAAGTTGGAGGCGGGGGCGATCCTTGCCAGTTCTAAATATTAGTAAATTGCGATGTGGCGCACCCTACATATCGTAGAGTGCGCTAGCGAGTTAGGATTCCGTTGGATTTTTAGGCTCAAAACGAGCGAGTAATTCCGAGGGATTGAGCTGCATACTCAGTCGCTCGATTTCAATAAATTATAGTTTAATCAAAGGCTCAATTATTTGGGCTAATTCTTCATCAATTTCGCCAAATCTTACTTGTAATATACTCTCAATAATCTGGCGTTTACTTTGCTGAATACCTTGCTCGATACCTTGCTGAATACTTTGCTCGATACCTCGCTGAATACCTTGCTCGATACCTCGCTGAGTTAATTGTTCAAGCCGTTGTAAATAGAGCGGTAACAGTTCCATAATGAACTCCAGATTTTCTCGATATATAATAAATAGTAAAGTGAGATTTAGCGCCCTCTACATATCGTAGAGCGCGCTGCTGAGTTAGGATTCTGGTTGGTTTTTCGACGCATCGAAACGAGCTAGTAATTCAGAACGATCGAGCTGCATAATCATTCGCGTGATTTCGATGGCTTCTCGTTGCATCAAAGGCTGGATTATTTGGGTTAATTCTCCATCAATCTCGCCAAATTTTACTTGTAGCAGACTCTCAACCATCAGGCGTTGAGCACGCTGCATACCTTGCTGCATACCTTGCTGCATACCTTGCTGGATACCGCGCTGAGTTGCATCTTCCAACCGTTGCAAGTAGAGGGGTGACAGTTCCATAATTAACTCCCGATCTTCTCGATCTATGTCTTGGCGGACTTCTAAAATAGTTCGCAAGTTATACAACAATTCTAACGCACTCACCCGAAACACATTATCTGAGGGTAATTCTCTCAATTCGGCAATAGCTTGCTTCTGCACGTTTCCCTTCCCCAAAACTCTCAGCCACAGCGTTTCTGGAGTGCGGGGCAGTTGGTGAATGACAACGATCGCTGCTTTCAGAGATGGGCCCAGAAAATAAACTCCATTTACCCAATTTTCCGGTTCGGGAAGGGCTCGAAATCCAGCTAGCATCGTATCGGAAACAGTCGGCGACAGTATCCAGAGTTGGGGCAAGTCTGCCTCTGCAATCCGGGTATTTTCTCTAGCTGCGGCGCGTTCAAATTCGCCGTGGATATCGAAGAGTTTGCCCAGACAACTGCGAATTTCTCCGATCTGGACTGGACTGCGGAAGGGTTCAAATACAGCGGGTTGTGCTGCTATTTGACCCAGAATGCCGAGGGCTGTTGGTTCGACTTCCGGTTCCGGTTTCGGGGCAAATAAAACGTCAACCTGCCTCACTTCTCCAGCAACATCTCGGCTGGTTTCTACATTACCGAGAGGGGTTAATAGTTCTTTCAAATACTGTTTAGCAAATTGGTCGTGGATGAATCTGGTCATGATAATTTTTAGCTATCAACTGTTTAAAAACCTCGCCATCAACTGTCAACTGTCAACTGTCAACTGTCAACTGTTTGCAGCATTTACCCTCACAGTTGCGAATGCTGCGAATACAGCCGTACTCCTCGAAACGTTGACTGTGTTTGCGAACAGTAGGATAGGCCAGTAAATATAAGGGAATTCCGATTAGTTTGTAAAGCAATCGACCAGCAGCATGAACAATATCCCAAATTTCGCTTGAATTAGGTTCTCGAACAAATTCTCCTATTTCATCTTTTAAGGCAAGCCACTGAGATTGCACTGTAGGAGAGTGACAATTATCAAATACTGCCATACCTTTTTCGTAGTTTTGCCAAATTTTATTCATATATTTAATCAAATCCGCCTCACGTCTGATAATATCAGAAGTTAATCAGAGATTACAATCATCCGGTATTTTAAGGAAATCAGCCATGCGACTCTCTCAAATGCTTTTTGTCACCCTGCGCGAAGACCCGGCAGAAGCAGAAATTCCCAGCCACAAACTATTACTCCGTGCGGGATACATCCGGCGCATCGGTAGCGGTATTTACGCTTATCTCCCATTAATGTGGCGAGTTCTCAAAAAAGTATCTCAAATTGTGCGCGAAGAAATGGACGCTACCGGCGCTCAAGAATGCCTCCTCCCGCAATTGCAACCGGCCGATTTGTGGCGGGAATCCGGCCGCTGGGATACCTATACTCAAGCTGAAGGTATTATGTTTGCCATGACAGACAGGCAGCAGCGAGAATTGGGACTGGGCCCAACTCACGAAGAAGTAATTACTACAATTGCTAAAGATATGATTCGTTCCTATCGGCAATTGCCTTTACATCTTTATCAAATCCAAACTAAGTTTCGCGATGAAATTCGCCCGCGTTTTGGGTTGATGCGCGGCCGCGAATTCATTATGAAAGATGGCTATTCTTTCCACACTAACGAAGAAAGTCTGAAAAAAACTTATCAGGATATGGCTCAAGCTTACAGCAATATGCTGCGCCGGTCGGGCTTGCAATTCCGAGCAGTAGATGCTGATTCGGGAGCAATTGGCGGCTCTGGTTCTCAAGAGTTTATGGTGTTGGCCGAAGCGGGAGAAGATGAAGTTCTTTATACTGAAGACGGTCAGTATGCAGCTAATGTGGAAAAGGCTGTCTCCATGCCTGCTGATGTGGAACCGTCGCCCTTTGCAACGTTTGAAAAGCGGGAAACGCCGGGAACTGAAACAATTGATAAACTTTGCAAATTTTTGAAATGTTCTCCGACGCAAGTTGTCAAAAATGTGCTTTACCAAGCTGTTTACGACAATGGCATGACTGTTTTGGTATTGGTAAGCATTCGCGGCGACCAAGATGTGAATCAGGTAAAGTTGCTGAATGAGTTGACGAAATTAGCGGGCAATTATCAAGCTAAAACTGTTTTATTTTTGACTGTTCCCGATGCGGAAGCTCAGCGGAAATGGGCGGCTAAATCTTTACCTCTCGGTTATATGGCTCCCGATGTTGCTGATGATTATATCGCTGGGAGCAAGGAGGTAAACTCTAAGTTTTTGCGTTTAGTCGATCGCACCGCAGTTGACCTGACAAACTTTGTCACCGGTTCAAACGAATCAGGATACCACGTTGTCGGGGCTAATTGGGATCGAGAATTTCCGCTACCAGCATTGGTTGTAGGTGTCAGAACAGCCAAAAAGGGCGATCGGGCAGTGCACAACCCCGAACAAACCTTGCAAAGCGCCAGAGGCATCGAAGTCGGCCACATCTTCCAATTAGGAACCAAATACTCCCAAGCAATGGGCGCCACCTACACCAGCGAACAAGGCGAAGAAATGCCCTTTGTGATGGGCTGCTACGGCGTCGGCGTGTCGCGGCTAGCTCAATCGGCCGTAGAACAATCCTACGACAAAGACGGGATAATTTGGCCAGTGGCGATCGCCCCGTATCACGCCATCATTAGCATCCCCAATATTTCCGACGCCCAACAAGTAGAAGTCGCCGAAAAACTCTATGCAGAACTCAACCAATCTGGCATTGAAACTCTACTAGATGACCGCGACGAACGAGCCGGAGTTAAATTCAAAGATGCTGATTTAATCGGCATTCCCTATCGCATTGTTCCGGGTCGTTCGCTGAAAGCAGGCAAAGTTGAAGTTGTGGAAAGAGCCACTCACAAATCCCAGGAAATTCTCATTGATGAAGTAAATTCAACTTTGAAACAGTGGATTGAAGCGGCCATCAACTAAGACTTTTTAATTGGTAAGGTGCGCGCTGCACCTACATTTAGGCTCGCAATGTGCGCGGTGTACGCCCTAAATTAGCTCCCATCTTGGGAGCATCTCACTTTTCCAGCCAAGCTAGAAATAGGAGTTGGGAGGCAGGAGACAGGATGCAGAATGCAGGAGAAAAGAGTCAGAAAGAAGGAGCCAGAAGAAGTGTTTTTACAAAGATGAGATGCTCTTCCCTCTTCCCTCTTCCCTCTTCCCTCTTCCCTCTTCCTGACATCCATTACATCCATTACATCCGTCGAGCGAATCCGTTGCCGAACTTCCTTCTTCCTTATTCCTTGAGATGTGAAATTCCCTAAAACTTAAAACTCGGTATGAATCTGAATCTAAATCAGTTTCTGCGATTCCCTCAATCCCGAATTGGGCGGTACTTAGCCCAAGTAGCTGTCGTTGGTGTCGCTTACGCCGTGGGGGCGAGGCTAGCAATTTCAATTCAAGGTGTTAGTCCCTTTGCTGCCTCGGTGTGGCCACCCGCAGGAATTGCACAAGCTGGATTGTTATTGTATGGGAGTAAAGTCTGGCCTGCTATAGTTTTGGGGACATTTTTGCTCAATTTGGTTAACCCAAGTGAACAGATATTCGAGGTTTGGCTGGGAGGAAACGCTGGGGCGATTCTGCAAGCTGTTTTTGCCGTAAAGGCCCTGGGCTGGCTGGGGTTTCGTCCGTCTCTGGCTCGCTTGAAAGATGTAGTTAATTTAATATTGTTTGGCGGTCTTATTTCTACTCAAATCAGTTGCACTATTGGCGCGTTTTCTATATATTTAGCCGGAAAAGTAGATTGGGCAGGATATTGGTCGCTTCGGTGGAATTGGTGCTTGGGAGACACAATGGGAATTTTAATTTTCACTCCCTTAATTCTAATATTTATACGCCCTAAAGTAACCGCCGAGCGTTTAAAAATACAAACAGATAGCAAAAAAAAATATTTAATTGTTCGGGGAGTATGGTTGATCTTATTAATTGGGGCTAGCTGGCTGGTATTTGAGTCGAAACATGAAGCTTCTATTGCTCGTTATCCCCTGGAGTATTGGCCATTTCCTTTGATAATTTGGGCGGCGCTCGAATTAGGTCAGCGAGCCACTGTGCTCGCATCGTTTGTTGTCTCAATCATCGCAATTTTGGGCAGTTCTCATGGAGGGGGGCCCTTCACAGCCAAAGCCGACAATATTAATCAGGCTATCTTATTTTTACAAGCTTTTTTGGCTGTAGTTACAATTACCTCGCTGTTATTGGCAGCGACAGTAGCTGAACGGACAGCAGCGGAGTGTTCTTTACGACAGAGCGAAATTAAATATCGAGAATTGGTGGAAAATGCTAACAGCATTATTCTGAAATTGAACGCAGACGGCTATATTACTTTCTTTAACGAATTCGCTGAAAAATTCTTTGGTTACAAGGAGGAAGAAATTTTGGGAAAAAATGCCTTGGGAACCATTATTCCACCGACGGACATTGATGGAAATAACTTAGAGTTGGTTTATGGTCAAATTTTACAAAATCCCGATCGCTTTACCAGCTATGAAAATGAAAATATCCGGCGCAGTGGCGATCGCGTTTGGGTATCTTGGGCAAATAAACCGCTGGTTGATGCAGCGGGCAAACTTTTGGGCATCCTCTGCATCGGGACAGATATCACCGATCGCCGAAAAGCTGAAATAGCGTTGCAAAAGCTCAATGAAAAGCTGGAAATCCGAGTTGAAGAGCGGACAAATGCCCTGAAACAAAGCGAACTTCAGCTACAGAAACAGAAATCGGCATTAATTGATTTAGCCAAAAATAAAGCGCTGAATCAAGGCGACTTAACAAAGGCGCTTCAAGAAATAACTGAAACTGCTAGCCGTACTCTGGAAGTTGCGCGATCGAGTGTCTGGCTGTACGATCGCACTAAATCCAAGATCGAGTGCCTGGATTTGTTCGATCGCACTCTCAACCAGCACTCACACGGTTTGGAATTAGCTGCAGCAGATTATCCTGTCTATTTTCAAGCACTGCGAGAAGAACGCGCAATTGCTGCATTTGACGCACAAAAAGATTTTAGAACTAGAGAATTTGCGGAATCTTACCTAATTCCCTTCGGCATCACTTCCATGCTAGATACGCCGATTCAAATAGGCGGTGAAACAGCAGG
Organism: Oscillatoria nigro-viridis PCC 7112; assembly: GCF_000317475.1. Taxonomy (NCBI): domain Bacteria; kingdom Bacillati; phylum Cyanobacteriota; class Cyanophyceae; order Oscillatoriales; family Oscillatoriaceae; genus Phormidium; species Phormidium nigroviride. Next base: position 4,709,818 of record NC_019729.1, on the reverse strand, counting down.
AGTTATTTGTTTGGAACACGTAGGAACTCCCCGTTCTTGGACTATTGAAGAACAAAGTTTTGCTGTTTCTCTAGCAGATTCTGTAACTTTCGCAGTGGAAGCGCGACAACGCCAGCGGGCTGAAGAAGCGCTGCGGCAAGCTGAAGAAAAATACCGCAGCATCTTTGAAAATGCGATAGTCGGCATTTTTCAAACTACCCCAGATGGGGAATATCTCAGCGCCAATCCTGCATTGCTTCGCATTTACGGTTACAGTTCGGGCGAGGAATTTGTCGGCACATTAACTGATATTAGCCAACAACTTTATGTTGACCCCGATCGCCGCGCCGAAGTTGTCCGCTTAATAGAAGAACAAGGCAAAGTATCGGATTTTGAATCTCAAATTTACCGCCGAGATGGCAGCATAATTTGGATTTCAGAAAATACTTATACCGTGCGCGATTCCTACGGAAATTTGCTTTATTACGAAGGTACTGTTCAAGATATCACAACTCGCAAACAAGCTGAGGCAGCTTTGCGCTTAGAACAAGAAAAATCAGACCGTCTCCTACTCAACGTTTTACCGCAACCGATCGCCGACAGATTAAAACAAGACCAAAGCATCATTGCCGATACTTTTGCCGAAGTAACAGTATTGTTTGCAGATATAGTCGGTTTTACGCAAATTAGTTCCCAAATTTCTCCGCCCGAATTAGTGTCGTTGCTTAACGATATTTTTTCCACATTCGATCGCCTAGCAGAAAAGCACGGATTGGAAAAAATTAAGACCATTGGCGACGCCTACATGGTAGTAGGAGGCCTGCCCATGCCCCGCAGCGATCATGCAGAGGCGATCGCCCAAATGGCTCTCGATATGCAGCAGGCAATTACTGAATTCAGCGATACCCACGATCGAGATTTTAGCATCAGAATTGGCATTAACACCGGCCCGGTTGTCGCCGGAGTAATCGGTATTAAAAAATTTATTTACGATTTATGGGGAGACACCGTTAACACCGCTTCCCGCATGGAATCCCACGGCTTGCCGGGGTGCATTCAAGTCACGTCTGCAATTTATGATATATTGCACGATAAGTATGTATTTGAAAGTCGCGGCGCGATCGAAGTTAAAGGCAAAGGCGAGATGAACACTTATTTCCTTACAGGCATCAAGTTATAGCAGTAAGGAAAAAGACCCTTCAGCTTCGCTCAGCATAAAAAGAAGGAAGAAGCAAGAAAGAAGAAGCAATATAAGAACTCATGTTTCAGCAATTAAGAACATCCTAATATTCGGTCGCGGTTACTATAGTTAGTTAAAAATACAAAATGAGCCCACACAACAATCGGTTTCTGCGATCGCCTCAATTTAGCAGCAATTGGCAATACTTAGCAAAAGTAGCTGCCATTGCTTTTGCTTACGCTTTGGGAGCAAAAATAGCAGTTTCAATCCCCGGCGTCAATAAATTAGCTACCTGCGTCTGGCCGCCCGCAGGAATTGCACAAGCTGCAATTTTATTATTTGGTCGGCGTGTTTGGCCGGGAATAGCTTTAGGCGTATTTTTGTACGAGACTATTAACCTTAAGGTATCTTTAACACTTGCAGCAATTAGTGCCTTTTGCGCTTGTTTACAAGCTTTGTGTGCATTTACTTTGCTGCAGAAACTAAAGTTTCGCCTGTCACTCGATCGGCTGATCGATGTAGTCTATTTAATTTTTGGCGGTGCTGTAGTTGCCACTCAAATCAACTGCACTCTCGGCACGCTGCGCCTCTGTGTAACGGCTTTAGTTGACTGGAGCGAATATTGGCAAATTCGCTGGAATTGGTATCTAGGAGATACATTAGGAGTTTTAATTTTTACTCCCCTGCTGTTGATTCTATACAACCACAAACCAGCGCCAAGCACTTCACAAATTCCAGGTTCTAAAAATATTGTCAATCGCATTAGTGCCGGAATATGCCTGCTGTTATTAGTAACAGTCAGTTGGCTAGTCTACAACTCAAAAAGTGAAAGTAATCTCTCCGGTTATCCCCTCGAATACTTGCCATTTCCATTGGTAATTTGGGCAACCATTCAATTCGGGCAGGGCGGGGCGGTTGTATCATCTTTCATTGTATCCTGTATCGCCATTTGGGGCGGTTCTCAGGGAGGTGGCCCCTTTATTGCCAAAGCGGAAAATATCAATCAGGCAATCTTATTTTTGCAGGCTTTTATGAGCGTCATTGTAATTACATCGCTGCTGTTGGCCGCCACTGTAGCCGAACGCGCCTCAGCAGAGGATTCGCTGCGGCAAAGCGAAATTAAGTATCGGGAATTGGTGGAAAATGCTAACAGCATTATTTTAAAACTAGATAGGGAAGGAAATATTACTTTTTTTAACGAATTTGCACAGAAGTTTTTTGGTTACGATGAAAAAGAGATAATTGGCAAAAACGCCGTGGGAACAATTATTCCAGAGATAGATACAAAAGGAAATGACTTAGGAGCAAAATTGAGAGATATTTTGCAAAACCCAGAACAATACACGCGAAATGAAAATGAAAGTATCTTACGCAGTGGCGAGCTGGTTTGGGTATCCTGGGCAAATAAACCGCTGTTTGACGCGGCAGGAAAGTTCGCAGGAATGCTGGGAATCGGTACGGATATCACAGAGCGCAAGCGAGCTGAAATGGCGCTTCACAAGCTGAATGAAGAGTTAGAATTTAGAGTGAAAGAACGAACTAATGCTCTGAATGATACTTTAAGTGCACTGCGAGTTCAACAGGAACAATCAGAACGCTTGTTGTTGAATATTTTGCCTGAAGAAATAGCCAATCGGTTGAAGCGAGGGGACAGTACGATCGCAGATACTTTTGCTGAAGTTACTGTCTTGTTTGCGGACATAGTAGGCTTTACTCAACTCAGTTCGCGAGTTTCTCCAACGCAATTAGTAGCCTTGCTGAATGACATCTTTTCGACATTTGACAACCTAGCAGAAAGGCACGGTTTGGAAAAAATTAAGACGATTGGCGACGCTTACATGGTAGTTGGAGGGCTGCCAATTCCTCGCCCGGATCACGCAGAAGCGATCGCAGAAATGGCCCTCGATATGCAGGAGGCAATTACTGAGTTCAGCAATCTCCACAATCAAGATTTCAGCATCAGAATCGGCATCAATACTGGCCCGGTTGTTGCCGGAGTTATTGGAATTAAAAAATTTATTTACGATTTATGGGGAGACACCGTTAACACAGCTTCCCGCATGGAATCTCACGGCAAGCCGGGGAGTATTCAGGTAACAGAAACAACTTATCAGCAATTGCGAGAAAAGTATTTTTTTGAAAACCGCGGCGCGATCGAAGTTAAAGGCAAAGGCGAGATGACTACTTATTTACTGAAATGCCGAAAGTTGCTCTAGTAAGGGTTTTTCTCTAAAAGTAAGGGCGATCGCACTCTCAAGTGTGCGATCGCCCTCATTTTAATTTAGCCAAGTTTTTTAAAGCTTGTACAGGTTAATTCCAGCTTCCTTCGCCATGATTTCCAAACCCTTGTTTTGCAAGGTTTTAATCGCCTTTGTAGAAAGGTGCAATCTTACCCAGCGCTTCTCCTGCGGCCACCAAACCCGCTTCCACTGCAAATTGGCGTCTTGCAATTTGTGAGTGCGGTGGTGCGAGTGAGAAACTGCAAAACCGTTATTTGCCTTCTTTCCCGTTAGCTGACATTTCCGTGACATACTTCCCTCCAGATTACCGTTTTTTGCGTGCAGCCTTTTATTATATAGCAACAGCGCAGAACCCCCCTAGCCCCCCTTGTTAAAGGGGGGACAAAAAACACCCGATCGCCCGCTCAGCAATAGAAATAGACTCTTACTCCCCCCCTTGCTAAGGGGGGGTTGGGGGGGGTAATTACATTGCACGTTCAGTCAATTTTGTCAAGACTTGATTCGATCGCTCGACAAAATCCTTCATCCCTTCAGCATCGAAACCCTTCTGGGCCATCAAAGCCAAGTCGTAAACGTGGTGACAAATCATACTCGCCAACTCAGCCGACGGAGACTCGCCGCCGCCTTGAATAATCGCACCCTGACTCAAACTAGCCAGATTTTGAATCAGCGGGTGAGACGTATTCACCAGCAAAACGTGTTCTTCGGGGAATTCCGCCGCTTGCTGCTGCAAAAGCGCCGTCATGTCGCGCATCCGGCGCAAAGCTTCCGGCAAAAGTACGATCGCAGGTGGCGTCGCCTCCGCAGAGTCTGACTTCAAAGCTTCTGTGCGAATGTTCACTTTCGGCTTGTTGAGAGCTTTTTGGAACATTTCTTTAACTTGTTCGCTGCGAGTTTTATTCGTCGCCGGATCGACAATTTCCGCTTCTTTCTCTTTGTCAATTAGCGTTTCGTCGATGTCGGAATCAACCCGCGAGAATTTGACATCTGAGTATTCTCTTTCCAAAAAGCTGATAAAGTGCGTGTCGATGAAAGAATCCATAAACAGCACTTCTAAACCTTGGCTTTTGTGCATAGCAACGTAAGTTGCTTGAGACGCCGGATCGGTACAATAAAACACGCGATTTTCGTGGCGTTTTTGATTGCGTTCCAAATACTCTTTTAGAGTCGTGTAAGGCTGCGTGGAAGTAGACTTTTCCGACTTCGGAGTGACATCTTGCCACAAATCTCCTTCCTCTGTTTGCACCTGAACTTCCGGCGTTGCAGTTTCTGGCTTGTCGGCTGCTGGTTCGTAAGTGCTGCGGTAGATTAAAATATCTTCGACTTGCTTTTTGAACTTGTCATCGTTGAGAGTTCCAAACTTGACAAAAGTGCCAATATCTTGCCAGCAGCGGATGTATTCGTCACGGTCGTCGCGGTAGAGTTCTTTCAGGCGATCGCCCACTTTTTTGGCAATATAATCAGCGATTCTCCGCACAGTCCTATTGCTTTGCAAAGAACTGCGAGAAACGTTCAGCGGAATGTCGGTACTGTCAATGACTCCCCGCAGCGGCATCAAGAATTTCGGGATAATTTCTTCGCAGTGGTCGCTGACAAATACCTGGTTGCAGAATAGCTTAATATTGCCTTGGGTAACATCGACATCCGGCCGCAGTTTGGGAAAGTAAAGAATCCCGTTGACAATAAAAGGATAATCTGTATTCAGGTGTACCCACAGCAGCGGCTCGTCTTGGAACGGGTAAAGGTAGCGGTACAGTTCCAAGTAATCTTCTTTTTGCAAATTGCTGGCTGATTCCCGCCAAATTGCTTTGTGCTTGTTGAGTTCTTCTCCTTCAAATTTGATGGGAACGGGCATGAAATCGCAGTAAGTTTTGATTAACTGCTTAATGCGACTGGGTTCTAGATATTCTTGTTCTTCGTCTTGGAGGGTAAGAGTAATAGTAGTGCCGCGTTCCGTGCGGGAAGAGTCTGATAGTTCAAAAGCGGGAGAACCGTCGCAAGACCAGTGTACTGCTTGGGAACCTTCTTGGTAAGAAAGAGTATCAATCTCTACTTTCTTCGCCACCATGAAAGAAGAGTAGAAACCTAAGCCGAAGTGACCGATAATTGCGTCGTCGCCACTGCCTTGGTATTTTTGAATAAATTCTTCTGCGCTGGAGAAAGCGACTTGGTTGATGTATTTTTTTACCTCGTCGGCGGTCATGCCGATGCCGTTATCGGAAATTGAGAGGGTTTTGTTTTCTTTGTCGATCGCTATGTTGATTTGCGGTTCGCCCACCTCGCCGCTGTATTCGCCGGAACGGGAAACCATTTTGAGTTTGGCAATGGCATCGACGCCGTTAGAAATTAGTTCCCGCAAGAAGACTTCGTGGTCAGTATATAGCGACTTCTTGATAATCGGGAAAATATTTTCGGTATGGATTGAGATTGTTCCCTGTTCTAAAACTGTCATAATTTTTCGCTAGGTATTTATCGGGAATGAACCGTGATTAGTCATTGGTCATTGGTCATCGGTCATTAGCTATTAATTGTTAGCCGAGCTTAATTTTCCGGTTATACGTTGTTAGCTGCTAACTACTAACTACTGACTACTAACTACTGACTGCTGACTACTGACTGCTGACTACTGACTATTTAATGATTTTCGGCGATCGTACTCTCTTCTGCAAAAGGGATTACCACAAAAAGATGATTCGGTTTTCCCCACATCTTGCACAATTCTCAATCAGTCTTTCACGGGTGGGCATCCTGCCCCACAACAAGAATCACTCTTCGCTTCACAGGCCGGAAAGCCTGTTCTCGAGCATGGTGCAAGATGTCAGTTGCCCTCACATAGTAGCTCACAAAGGCAACTGCAGGAGAAAGGTGCTGCCGGAACCCAATTCGCTGCGGGCGCTGAGGCTGCCGCGGTGTGCCCGGGCGATGGTTTGGGCGATCGCCAATCCCAGTCCCGAACCGCCGGTATTGCGCGATCGATCGCTGTTGACTCGGTAGAATCGATCGAATATTCGCTCTAAATCTGCCACCGCGATCCCAATACCGGTATCTTGAACCTGAACGATCGCCTCCTGGTGGCTGGAATCTAAAATAACTGTTACTTTGCCGCCCGCCGGAGTGTATTGAATGGCATTAACAATTAAATTAGCAACTAAGCGATAAAGTTGGTCGGAATTGCCGACAACATTTAATTGCTGCTGCACCCGCACGGACGATGTTAGGGCTACCTTAGAAGCGATCGCCATTGCTGCCAATTCCTCGACTAAATCGCTAACAAGGTCATTCAAACAACACAATTGAGGGCGATCGCGTATCGCTTGATTATCCATGCGAGCCAGCAGCAGCAAATCAGCCACTAACTGAGTCAGTCGTCGGTTTTGGCGATCGATCGTCCGCAAAATTTCCCGCGCCTCTTTTTCATCCAATTGAGGCGTCAACAGCGCTGATTCTACTGTCGCCTGCGAAGCCGCTAAAGGCGTCCGCAATTCGTGGGCTGCATCCGCTGTAAACTGTTGGATTTGTCGGTAGGAAGAATAAATCGGTTTCATTGCCAGTCCAGCCAATAACCAACTAGAAAAGCCTATCAAAATCAATGCTGTAGGCAATCCTAATTTCAAAATCCATTTCACTGTATTGAGATAATTATTGAAGTCTTGCAGGCTCCGACCAACTTGAAAATATCCCCAATCTTGCTGTGTTTTGGTGTGGAGCGCTACAGAAATTTGGTGATAAACATTACCTTTGGTGTCAGTGATTGTTTGCCAGTATTGGGAGTTAAATTCTGCTGGCAATTCTTCGGGATAAGCGCCTGCAGTAGCAATTAATTTGCCCGAATCATCAAATAAACGAATATAGTAATAGCCTTGGTTGATAGCGCTTAAAATATGGCGGCTTGGCAACTGTTTTTTAATGCCTTTAACTCCAATGAGGCAGAGGTTGGGCAAAAGTTCGTTTACTATTGGCTCCAAGCGTCCGGGCTGCTGCAATTTGAGTTCTAGGCTGTCGTGCAGCGTCCCCGCTACCGATTCTAATTCCCGGTCTATGGCTACCCAGTGAGCGTGGGCGATCGCCTTATATACGCCAAATCCCAGCAAGCTTAAAATCAAACCCATTACTGCTGCATAGGAAATGGCTAATTGCCAGCGAGTTTGGTTAAATAGTTTATTTTGATTCACATTGAGTCGAGCGCTCTTTTTTAAGGTAAATATCCCAAGGTAAATAATACATTATTTTCTAATTGTACCAAGATATCTGAATTAACTTCACCAATTTTATTTCGCAAACGTGTTTTATCCAAAACTCGCATTTGATGGCACAATGCAACGGAATCTTGAGTCAATCCTCCCTCACCGCTGGGAATGAAAACAGATGAAGGGAGAGAGGCACGGCGCAGATTAGTTGTTAGAGGAATACTGATAACAGTAGTCGTGTATCTCGCAATAGTATCGTTCTGGAAAATAATTATGGGACGTACACCTGCCTGTTCGGAACCTTGCGTAGGATCGAGGGCTGCAATCCAGATTTCACCCCGTCTGACTGTCATTGCAAATCCTCATGTTTTAGGAGTTCTGCATATTCGCTCATTCCGAGTTCCGCAAGTTGTCGGTCTTCTTCGGCAAATTCGCTGTAGAGTGCAGCTAAGTTAGTTTCATCGATTGCTGGAATAGTCACTAATTTGGCACGAAATTTCAGGAAAGCAATAAATTCAAATACTTGTTTGAGTTGTTCTATATCGAGCTTTTCTAACTCTTGTTGGATTAAATCTTTCATGGCAGTCATTTTTCCGATCGAGTTTTCTATATTATAGCCACATACTGGAAACGAGGTATATTCCCCCCGCCGTTGCCCCTACAGCTTTAATTTCTCATGCGGTATCCGACGCCGTGTACGGTTTCAATTAAATTCGTGCCGCCAACCGACTCAAGTTTGCGGCGCAGCAAGCGCACTTGAGCTGCTACCACATTGCTAAAGGTATCTGCACTAGCCTCCCATAGCTGATTCCGAATTTTGTCAGTGGTGATAATTTGGTTCGGATGTTTCATAAAATATTCTAACAGTTGAAATTCTTTATTTGTCAGCGAAATTATCTGGTTTTTGCCGTTGCGATCGAGATGACAAGCAGTGCGATTTCCGCAGTCGAGAACCAGATTCCCTACTTGTAGCTGTTGGGGCTGAATTTGGGGCGATCGCCTTTGCAAAGCCCGCAATCTTGCTAACAGTTCCGCCATCCCGAACGGTTTAACTAAATAATCGTCAGCCCCAGCATCTAGTCCCGCAACTTTATCTTCCATTCGGTCTTTTGCTGTCAGCATCAATACGGGCAGTGCGCTATGTTTAGCACGCAATCTCCGCAGCAGTTCCAATCCTGACAATCCTGGTAGCAACCAGTCAAAAATAGCCAGGTTATATTGCATCCAGTGACTGTCTAAATATTCCCAAGCTTCACTGCCATCCAAAGCCCAATCAACAATATATTTTTCCTGCTTTAAAGTGCGATCGATCGCTTTCCCTAAATCAGGCTCATCTTCAACTAGCAAAACTCTCATAACTCTAATTTATAGCGGTAAATCCTTATACATTGTTAGCGATCCAGCATCTACCCCACACCTAAGATCGCATACTGAGATGAAATCAGCATGAAATTTTATGACGGAAACTAATTGGATCGCAAGCCCCCGGATTCATTCCAACGCGCAAGCTGACGGGAATAAATCTAAAATCTAAAATCTAAAATCGCAAGCCCCCGGATTCATTCCAACGCGCAGGCTGACGGGAATAAATCTAAAATCTAAAATCTAAAATCTAAAATCGATTGACTTGCCAGAACAAGATAACAGTTGACAATCATTGACAACAAGCTGGTAATGTCTTATAATCAACCACGAGTAAATTTTTGAGAATTTTTTTCAATAAGTATGACAGATTTATCCGATCGTCCCGCCATTAAAAAGGCTGGGCGCTGGAGTCGCCGCCAACTGCTACAGCTAGGAATAGCTGGGGCTGGGGTAGCGGGGGGCGCGATCGCACTTCAAAACTTGACTCGCAAACCGACATCAGTCGCGAGAATACCGCCCATGCCCGCAGATGCACTCACCGTCAGCAATATCAACCCGATGCAAATTGCGCGGGATTTTGATTACGGCACCGTGACGCGCGAAAACGGGCGCACGGTTCGGGAATTTCGCCTGGAAGCTAATACTTCGATCGTCCAACTTAACAGCGCCGTCACTTTCAACACCTGGAACGTGAACAATCGCGTGCCGGGGCCGACATTGAGGGCAACAGAGGGCGATCGCATCCGCGTCATCTTTTCTAACAAAGGTGGACATTCTCACTCGCTGCACTTTCACGGCATTCACCCCACAGAAATGGATGGCGTTAAACCAGTGAGAAACGGTTCGGTATTTATTTATGAATTCGATGCCAATCCTTACGGAGTGCATCTATATCACTGCCATATTGCTCCCGTAACACGCCACATCGGTAAAGGACTATATGGAATGTTCATTATCGATCCGCCAAAACCCCGTCCTCCCGCCGATGAAATCATGTTAGTCATGGGGGGATATGACGTAAATGAGGACGAAAAAAACGAATTATACGCTTTTAATGGGTTGCCCAATTATTACATGAATAACCCCATACCTATTTACAAAAATCAGTTAATTCGACTCTACGTACTCAACCTAATTGAGTACGAAGCAGCAGTAACATTCCACTTGCACGCAAACTTTTTTGACGTATATCGCACGGGAATGACTTTAACTCCCAGTGAAAGAACCGATGTAATCACAATGGGAGTAGCTGAAAGACATATTTTAGAATTTACTTACGGCTACGCTGGAAAATATATGTTTCATCCCCATCAAGATGCGATCGCCGAAGCTGGCTGCATGGGGGTATTTGAAGTCATCACTTAAACCGCATCCTGCTACCAGGGTGGGCCGATTCAAATAAAGTATGAAATTATTTGACAAGCTCGATCGCAAATAGGTAGAATGAATAGCTCGCAGATAATTGAGAAAATTTCTTAATAACTTGTGAGTCCAAATCCCCATAACGTAAAAATTAGCAACTGCCATGTTATCAACATTTCGTTTATTACCCACATCTTGGACCCTTCTGAAGAACAGGCAAGATGCCTGTGAAGCGAAGAATGACTTTTCTTGTGGGGTGGGCGTCCCCAAGAACAGGCAAGATGCCAGTTCCACAAACAATGACTTTTCTTGTGGGGTGGGCGTCTCGCCCGCCCGTAGCAGGGTTGTTGCAAATGTTGCAAGATATCGTTTATTACCGACCGCCACGGCTACAGCCATCCTCGTTGCTCTGACCGGTTGCGTTTCCCCCACAGCCAGCAACACCGACAGCACATCCTCACCCGCTGCTACAGCCAGTCCCGCATCCACAAGCGGTCACAGCATGAACCACGGCGGCAAAGGCAGCATCAACATCAATACTGCCATTCTTTCAGAGTTAGATAAACTCGAAGCCAAGTTAGGAATCCCGGCACTTTCTAACAAAATTCAAGCCAGCCGCCCTTACGGCAAAGTCGAAGAATTGGTTTCAAAAAATGTCATTACTCAAGCCCAATTAGACCAAATCAAAGACTTGGTAACTATTGAAAACGTGGTGCTGACAGGGGAACCAAAAGATGTAGACTTCATGACTAAACTCGGCTTGATGAAAGGGCATCTTTTCGTAGCCCAAGAACTCTTGGATCAAGGCAAACCCGACCAAGCAGAACCGCACATCGGGCATCCAGTCGAAGAAATTTATGCCGATGTGGAAGATCAGCTAAACGAGCGTAAAATTCCTGAATTTAAGGCTACTTTAATTAAATTGCAGGATTTAGTTAAAGCAGGTGCAAAAGATCCGGCTCAAGTGAAGGCGGAATTTGACACATCAATGCAAGCAGTTGACGGAGCAATTGCCGCTCTTCCCGAAGCGCAGCGCAAAGATCCGAAATTCGTGCTGCAAGTGATTAACGGCTTGCTGGATACAGCTAATTCCGAATATGGAGCCGCAGTTGCTAACGGCAAGATTGCCGCAATTATTGAATATCAAGATTCGCGAGGTTTTGTCATGTACGCGGAAATGCTGTACAAAGATATAGCCGAGCAAGTGGCTAAAACCAGCCCCGACATTGACAAAGCAATTGTTGCCAACATGACGGAACTGAAGACAACTTGGCCAACTGCGATCGCACCCCCCGCCCCCGTAAAAACAACCGAAGAAGTCACCAAGCTAGTTAAAACCATCGAAAGCGACAGCCAAAAAGTTCTCAAACCAGCCTCCTAAAAAATCAATTCTCATCAAGAGCGGTAATTGGTAAATAATCTGCCAATTACCTCGAAGGTTAACCACTCCCATTCTCCCCATAAAAAAATGAATTTTGGCGAAGCATTGCCCACGTTTGTAATTACCCTCCGCGAAGGAGTCGAAGCCGCATTAGTTGTCGGAATTGTTCTAGCTTGCCTCAAAAAATCAGGACAAAGTTATTTAAGTCCTTGGGTTTTCGGCGGTGTTGGCGTTGGACTGATTGCCAGCGCTTTGATAGGTGTACTGTTCGGCTGGATTATTCAAATTTTGTCCGCATCGAATCAGCCTTTTGCACCGATTATGGAGTCCCTGCTAGAAGCAATCTTTGGGCTTGTGGCGATCGCAATGCTGAGCTGGATGCTGATTTGGATGACCAAACAAGCGCGATTTATGAAAGCCGAAGTTGAAGGCGCTGTGAGTGCCGCCTTAACCAAAAATTCTCATGCCGGCTGGGGCGTATTTAGTTTAGTTGTGATTGCCGTTTTACGCGAAGGATTTGAAACCGTTTTGTTTGTGGTTGCCAAGTTTCAACAAGGGATTATTCCAGCCCTCGGTGCTTTGGCGGGCATTCTCTCAGCCACCGCACTTGGTGTCCTGCTGTTTAAATGGGGAGTCAAAATTAATATCCGCCTGTTTTTCAAATATATGGGCATTTTATTGCTCTTTATTGTAGCGGGTTTAGTGGTATCTACTTTGGGGATTTTTGACAGCGCGATGAATATTTTATCGCAAACAAACCGCGAATCAGCAGCACTGTGTTTCTATTACGAAAGATTTACTAAAATCCACTCTTGCATTCTCGGGCCGATGGTCTGGAATACCTCGCAACTGCTTCCCGAAGAAAAGTTTCCCGGTTTGTTGTTGAGTGCGCTGTTTGGATACACGGACAAGCTGTATGTCGTGCAGGCGATCGCCTATTTGATGTTTTTAGGCACTGTCGGTGGCATCTACTTCCAAAGTCTGGCAGGTAGAGTTTTCTTCCCCTTCAAAAAAACACAGGTAATGAAATAGGAAATTAAGTGCGGTAAAATAGAAGGTGCATTTATCTAATCGAGTAGAACTGTAAAAATGGCTCCGATTAGCAGCAAGGATTTTTGTTAATTGCCAATGGTATATTTTAAATTGCAAGTTTAACTCATTTATTCAAGTTTCTTGCAATTTAAAATTACCCCCATCTGCTACATTTAGTATGTTTGAATTAAAACTGTTCCGAGTGGTATTTCTGCGTTTATTCCCACCATTTTACCAGAGATAGCGTACATCCAATTCCGACTGTAACCAGGAGTTTGAATGCCTCGCATATCAATTGATATAGTGGTATCAGGAGAAATAGGTTGGGAGAAAACCACTGTCGCTTTTCGATTATTCACAGAAACTTGAGACTCGATTTTTTGACCAGATGGATTTTTTACCTCAATTCCGCTACGCAGTTTCACATCCTCCGGCAACTCAATTGCAAGTGCCGAAAGAGCTTTTCCCTGAACGTGAACTTCAAAATGATGCGTAGCACCCTGAAAGCGAGCTTTATTGGGATGAGCGCCGCTGTGTGTGAGGTGAGGAACATTAGCATTTTGAATGGCTCCTCCTGCAACAGTAGCGGAGGCATTAGATGCCAGCAATAAAGTAAATGCAGCAGCGTAAATTAACTTTTTCATTGCGATTATCCCTGAAAAATTAACTAATTGTTTCTCTTCTTATTAGCTTGACTGTCAGGGATGAAATTAGTATGAAATTTGACGTACTTAAAATTAGTATTTAGGATAATAAACTGCCGATAATCAAACTTGAAATCAACCCGATAGATCAAATAAACCGGGTTGATGCTGTTCTAGATAGTTGACATAATGCACCGATAACTAAGACTGCATTAGGAAATCAGCTATCTATTGATTGAACGTAAAACGACCGTCAACTTTTTCTCCCTTAATATCCGCAGTAACTTTCACGGGATAACTTCCTGCTTCTTTGCCGGGAAACACCACAGCGTAATGTTTGCCCTCAGCATCATACTTGAGAGCTAGGGTTTGCTGCTTTCCATTCGCCAACTGCACTTGAGCCGTCACTTTGGCGTCAGGAACTGGTTCCTTTTTCTCCCCTTTTTGCAAATAAACATCTAAATGAGTTCCGGTAGCTTCTTTTTCCGGTACAAACTCTAAATAGTAAGCTCCCGACTTTACAACTTGCCCCCCTTGAGTTGCTGTTGCAGGAGCAGCCGCGGGAGGCGAAGACGCAGGTTGAGATGCGACAGGAGGAGATGGTGGAGTGCTATTTGGATTGCTTGCTTGCTCGCCTTTACTGCAAGCTCCCAAAAACAGCAATCCGACACTGCCTAGAACAATTAAATTTGACTTGAGCGTTTTCATTTAACTTAATGTTTGCCTAAAATTATTAGATAGTATAACACCCAAAAATGAAATTAGGATGAAATTTGCCCGCAGGCAGAAGTTTTTAATCTTTTCAAGTTCTTAATTTTTGGTTGCTGTGGTGAACAAAGCTACTGCGTGCGATCGCCGCTCCTTATTGTATGGTATTAGTAAGGTGTAAAGCTAATCTTTATACCATTTTTTTAAAAAATATGCTACAAGCTAAGTGTTGAGTAAAGTACCTCAAGTCAACAACCGATTGCTAATATTTATGAAATTATAGCTACTCTCAATTGAATCAGGTAATAATTTACAGATCAAAGTCTCGCTCTACCCGGTTTTCAGTGTAGAGCATCCGCTCTAGAAATGCTAGAGTATAATGTATCTTATTCAACTTGAATGTCAACCTTAATATTATTGTTATGCGAACAAAAAACCATCACCAAGCTGTACTTCACAAGCAATCCCGTCGAAAAACATCAAGGGATTTGGAACTTCCCTCCAATTGGTTCCAGCGACTGATCCGCCGCACCCCGATTCGGTGGAAAATTAGCTTGGGTTATGCACTGGTACTCAGTATTGCTGTTTTGGGAACGACTGCTGGACAGCTAGTTGGAAATTTATACACCAAAAAAGCTTGGGATAAGCTCAACCTAGAACAAGACGAGGCACAGCTTTTAAGCGAACTAAAAATTGCTGTATTGCAAACTCAATCTCAGCAACAAAAGCTAGTTATTCTGATCGGAAATTCCGCATCATTTAATCAGGAAAAGGATGAATACTTCGCTCACAACAAACGAGTCAATCAGCTTTTTTCCAAATTAAGAATTTTGGTAGAGCAGAATTTCAACAAAGACGACCCAGAAATAGTAAAGTTGAATCAATGTTTACAGACTTATGACGCGATTCAAACAGCCTACAGCCAACAACTAGATGGACTGCTGCAAGAAATCGATCCGAAACGCTTGTCGCCAGAAAAAGTTACAGCCTCGCAGCAGTTACTTTGGGAATTTACCAAAAGCCAGTCGGCAATACATTTTAACCAACTTTCAGAAGATTTAACTAAACTTGTTAAGCTTGCTTATCAAGGACAGGATCGAGCAGAAATTGGTATGGAGGACGCGCGGGAAGTTCTCAAAGAAGTAAGCATCGCCAGTCTTTTACTTTCGCTGATCGGTGCCACTATTTTTGCATTCTACATCAGTCGCATGATTTCTCAACCTATAGAAGCACTCACTCAAGTCGCTGAACAAGTAACTAAGGAATCCAATTTTAGCCTCCAAGCTTCTGTTACTACTGACGATGAAGTAGGAGAATTAACTATTTCTTTCAACAGTCTAATTGAATCGGTAAAAGAGCATATTGAAGCGCTAAAATTATCCCAGCAAAATTTGGAAAAGCGCGTGGAAGAAAGGACTGAAGAAATTTCACAAAAAAATCACGAGTTGCAGTCAGCTTACAATCAACTTGCAGATGCCTTGCACAATCTTCAGCAGACTCAAGCCCAGCTAATCCAAGCCGAGAAAATGTCGAGTTTGGGTCAAATGGTAGCAGGTATCGCTCACGAAATCAACAATCCGGTCAGTTTTATTTACAGCAATCTAGAACACGCTAGTAACTACGCTCAAGACTTACTGCGATTAGTGGAATTGTACCAGAAGCAGTACCCTAATCCCAGTGGCGCTATTCAAGCTGAAACTGAGGCAATTGAATTGGATTTTCTGGCTGATGATTTCTCTAAAGTTATACATTCAATGAAAAATGGTGCTGATAGAATTAGACAAATTGTTCTGTCTCTGCGTAACTTTTCTAGGTTGGATGAATCGCAGCTAAAACTGGCCAATATTCATGAAGGAATTGACAGTACGTTGGTAATTCTCAATCAGCGTTTGGAGCAAAGAATTGCAGTTATTAAAGAATATGGAGATTTGCCTTTAGTAAAGTGTTATCCTGCGCTCCTGAATCAGGTGTTTATGAATATAATCGAAAATGCGATCGCCGCCCTTGAGGAAGGAAAGATTAATAGTAAAAACTTAAGCTGTGGGACTCAGCAACCTACCATCTGGATTCATACCAAAATAATAGATAGCGAAATGGTTAGAATAGGAATTAGAGATAACGGTACTGGGATACCGCCAGAGTTAATAAATAAAGTATTTGACCCTTTTTTCACGACTAAAGATGTAGGAAAAGGAACGGGTTTAGGACTAACTGTTTGTTATCAAATGATTGAAAAGCACAAGGGTAATTTAGAGGTTTTTTCGGAACTGGGAGAGGGAGCAGAGTTTTTGATTACGCTGCCAATTAAACCATCTGACAGTTCGACATAAACATGATGAAAAGCAGCATCAAGCCGGAGTTTTACGATTTTTTTGACGTTTCGCTTAATCTTTCCAAGTTCTTGACATTTGTCCTCTAGAGTAAAACTGCCCAAGTACAATAACCGATCGCAATTATGAGCAAACTCCCACAAATCACTGCGTTCTTTTGGATAATGAAGATATGTGCAACCACTTTGGGAGAAACAGCAGGAGACCTTTTATCGATGACGTTAAACGTGGGCTATGCGGTTAGTTCCATGATATTGATGGGAGTGTTCTTAACGACTCTTGTGTCTCAATTGATATCGAAAAGCTATAACCCATTGCTTTATTGGACTGTCATCCTTTCAACCAGCACGGCTGGTACAACGATGTCAGATTACATGGATCGTACTTTAAAGCTTGGCTACACTACAGGGTCTGCGATTTTACTTACTATTCTCTTGGCTATTTTGGCCTTCTGGCGATTCAGTGTTGGATCTCTATCTGTTAATAACGTCAAAACCCCTAAAACTGAGCTGCTTTATTGGACTGCAATTCTATTTTCCAATACTTTGGGTACTGCCTTGGGCGATTTCCTAGCCGATACTTCTGGACTTGGATTTGCAGGAGGAGCTTTGCTAATTTCTAGTTTACTTGCTCTAGTATTGGCAGCGCATTACTTTACCCAAATTTCGGAAGTCTTGTTGTTTTGGATTGCGTTTGTCCTCACCAGACCATTTGGTGCAACACTGGGGGATGTTCTGACAAAACCACACGAAAAAGGTGGCCTCGATTTTGGTACTGGTGGCTCATCTATAGTCCTTCTATCAATACTTGGAGTTTGTATCCTGTTCACAACTCTAAAGCAGAGAAGACTAATCGCGCCTGAGCCTTCTAGCAATGAATGATCTAGTAAGTAAGCTCACCTAAAATAACATAATAGCCTGATACCAGACTTATTTATTATTTAATAAGTCTGGTATCTAACAGAAGAGTATTTAATCACTATATTTTTAGGTTGTTAACTTCATATAAACCCGCGTCGTTTCTGCTAGATGGTACGTCACAAACCAACTTAGTAGTCGCTAAATTTTAGCCAAGCAATACTAGACTTGTCTGGTTTGCAACTTCAGCATTGTGATGCACAGCATCAGCCAAATATAGCCGACTCCGTAGCCAGCAATTATATCTGTCGGCCAGTGTACTCCTATATATATCCGACTCAGGCCGATAGCAGCGATCGTAATAACAGCTAGAGTATATATAAATTTGGAATACTTGGGAAAGCGACTAGAAAGCAGGTAAGCTAGAAACCCATACATTACAAAACCTCCTAAAGCGTGACCGCTAGGAAAACTAAAAGATGTTTCAGAAATTAAACTCGGAAAAATATGGGGACGAGGTTTAGCAAAAAATAACTTCATGCCGTTATTGAGAATAAAAGCTCCCAAACAAGCAATGGCAAAAATTTTAGCTTCTGAACGGTGATTGCGCCACCAAAGAATTCCCAACGTGAGTGCCACAATAACTACTACTACACGGGCATCTGCAAGCTGAGTAATTGTCAGCATCACAGCATCTAGATTAGGAGTTGCATACCCGTGTACCCAGTATATCCAAGCTGTATCAAACCCAAAAGCTTGTTTTTCTAATACTTCTTCAAATAGCCAAGCTAAAAGAAAAATAATCGACAGGCAACTGGCAATTCCAACAACACCAATTGTCACGATTAGAGTCGTTATGTGAGGGTTGATATGGCGCAACCAAAACTGGTAACTCTTGCTTAACATAATTGACAAAACTCAATAAACTTAAAACAATCTACACTTTATAAAATACTTTGTCAATGGTTTGCAAACTCCACAAACAATCAAAAACATGATTAGTTTAACTAAAAAATTAAGGAATTAAGAAGCAAATTAATCCTGCGAATGCTCGGATACTTTAATAGATGGCAATCGGACGGTGAAGCAACTGCCAACTCCTACCTGACTGGTGAGGGTAATTGAGCCACCGTGATTTTGGGCAATGCTTTTGGCGATCGCCAATCCCAAACCCGAACCCCCTGCCCAATAGGAACGAGATTCATCCGCCCGCCAAAAGCGTTCAAAAACCAGTTTAATATGCTCTGCTGCTATCCCCGCACCCGTATCGCGCACGCTAACAATTAAATAAGAACTGACAGAGTTAGCTGTAACTTCAATTGTTCCTCCTGCGAGCGTGTAGTGGAGTGCGTTTTCAATCAAATTGGCGAACAGCCGTGTCAGTTGTCCCGCATTTCCTAGCAAGTACATATCCCCGTCAATCTCAGATTTGAAATCAATTTTTTTAGCACAGGCTTCAGGTTCTGCATTAGTAGCGGCTCCTTGCCCTAAAGCAGTCAGTCTGTCTGTTAGCTGTTGGGTGAGACTGCGCGCGAACAAAAGCCGCACCCCAGCGGCAAAAATGACTAAGATTGAGGTAAATACTGTCAGATAAGATAACAGCAAACGCCATCGAATTTTAGTAAACATAATTTGAAAAATATGCAACAGTCAGTAGAATATTAATGATTTGTTTGTGAAAGATTAGAAACCCGGTTTCTGAAATCTGAGATTTTCAGTTAGTGCCGCTGAGACGATAACCAATTCCATAAACTGTTTCGATGAAATTTTCTGAACTTCCGGCTGCTTTTAGCTTGCTCCGCAGATTTGTAACGTGAGTCTTGACAGTGCCTTCTCCAGAGGAGCGATCGAAATCCCACAGTTTATCTAAAATTGCTGCACGAGTCAAAACTTGAGTGGGGTTTCTCAAAAAGCATTCTAATATCATATATTCTTTGGGTGTTAAAGATAAAGGTTGATTGCCATAGGTGACGGTGCAGCTACTGGGATTGAGTTGCAAATCGCCGTGGCTTAAAATCAGCGGCTTGGTTTCAGGAATTCTGCGAGATAAAGCTCTGATTCGTGCTGATAATTCTTCTAATTCAAAGGGCTTAATTAAATAATCATCAGCCCCCGCATCGAGTCCAAGGACTTTATCTGAGGTTGTATCCCGTGCTGTCAGCATCAAAATCAGAGTGTTGGACTTAGCTGCACGCAGACGCTTGCACAGCGCAATTCCATCTAATTTTGGCAGCATCAAATCTAACAAAACTAGGTCATAATTAACTGATTGGATGTAATCCCAAGCTTCGATGCCGTCAGTCGCTATATCGACGGCATGATTTTGATGCCTTAAATCTTCTGCTAGAGGTTTGGCAATGCGATCGTCGTCTTCAACTAGCAAAATTTTCATAGGTTTGTGCCAAAACAGTCAATGTTTATTTCAGGTTGAAAGTGAGTTACCCCGTCGATCATTCGGCGGTTGAAACCCGGGCAACCACGGGGGGATTGCCCCTACTGCACAAACTTGCGTCCGCGCAACGCGAGACTAAGAGATAAAACTCGTGATTTAACATCAAGCATCAAAACTTGCATTAACTATCTTTGCTTCAATTAAAACACTCGTTTTAGCAACTAAAAACCTTCCAAACATAGAATACAAAGCTGGCAAAACTAACAGCGTTAATGCAGTAGAAGTAAACAATCCTCCCAGCACTACAACTGCTAGCGGTTGCAGAATTTCTTTACCTGCGCCGCTGCCAATTACTAAAGGAACCATGCCCAAGGCAGATGAAAGAGCCGTCATCAAAATCGCCACTAGCCGCTCCATAGAACCCTCAACGATGACTTTCTGTAAAGGCATACCATCTGCTAACTTGTTGTTATAGTTATCAACTAGCAGCAGTCCGTTGCGGGTAGCTACACCGAATAAGGTGATGAATCCCACCATTGAAGCGACTGAAATAATTCCACCGCCTAGCGCAACTGAAATCACGCCCCCGACTAATGCTAAGGGCAAGTTTATCATAATCATCGCGGTAGCTGGAATTGTTTTAACGGCGAAGTAAATCAGTACCGTGATGGCGACAAAGGCTAATAAGCCAGCCACCATTAATGTTTGAGTTGCCTGTTCTTGAGCCTGAAATTGCCCTCCGTACTGAATGTAATATCCAGAGGGCAATTGCACTTTTTGTTTTACCTGGCTGCGAATATCAGCGATGACAGAACCTAAGTCTCGCCCTTGGACGTTAGCAGAAACGACAATTAGTCTGGATACATTCTCGCGGTTGAGGGTGTTGGGGCCGGTGCCGCAGTCAACTTTGGCAACTTGTGCGAGGGGAATTTTCTGTCCGCTGGGAGTATCAACTAACAAGTTGCGGATAATATCTAAATTGTGCCGATCGCCCTCATTGAACCACACAACTAAGTCAAACACTTGCTGTTGCTCTAAAACTTGAGAAACGACTCGCCCGTTGAGAGCAGTTTCAATAATTTCTGCTAAGTCGCCTACCGCCAAACCGTAACGACCAGCCGCAGTGCGATCGAATTTTATTTGTACCTGTTTGATGGGTACTTGCGCTTCTAGTTGCAAGTCTACAACAGCGGGAATTTCTGTCATAGTGGCTTCTACTTGTTTGCCGATAGCCCTTAATTGTTCCAAGTCGGGACCGAATATTTTAACAGCGATCGCACTTCTGACTCCTGACAGCACCTCATCCATCCGATGCGAGATAAACCCGCCAATATTAGCCGCGACACCCGGTATTTTTGCATATTCCTTTCGCAGCTTTTCAATAGTAGCTTCCCGCTTTTTCACCCCCTGTGAGCTCATCTCTACATCCATTTCTCCAAAATTCACACCGCCGACATCGCTATCGCCTGGAGCACGTCCCGAACGCAAAGCTAAAGCTTCAAAATTCTTGTCATTTTTCAAAGCATCCTGAATCGCAAAACCTACCTGATTTGTAGCATTTAAAGACTCGCCCGGATAGAGAGAAGTAGCAACGATCAAACTGCGTTCCTGAAACTCCGGCAGAAAAACTCGCCCCAAACTAGGTAAAATCACCATCGAAGCTACAAAGCCCACAACAGCTATTACCAAAACAATCTGAGGAAAGCGGATAGAAAACATTAAAGCTGGGCGATATAATTGGTGAGATTTGCGAGCAATCCAAGTTTCATCCGGGGGCAAACGGCGATTGACTAATAGCAAAGCACATAGTGCCGGAGTTAACGTTAGGGCTACCAATGTCGAAGCGATAATTGACAGCAAATAGGACACGCCCATCGGAGTAAAAATTCGACCTTCTACGCCAGAAAGTGCAAAAATTGGCGCAAAGATGACGGCAATAATTACTGTGGAAAATAACACGCTGACCCGCACTTCAACGGAGCCATTAAACACCACATCTAGTGGTGGAACAGGTGTTCCCGCCTGCTGGTTTTCCCGCAAGCGACGGTAGACATTTTCCATATCAACGATGGCATCGTCTACTACCGAACCAATCGCCACAGCAAGTCCTCCCAAGGTCATCGTGTTGATGCCTTGTCCTGTCCAATCTAAAATCATCATTCCCAGCAGCAAAGAGACTGGGAGGGCGCTGAGACTGATGATAACTGTGCGCCAGTTCATTAAAAATAAAATTAGTACGATCGACACAATGATGATGCCATCCCGGAGAGCATCTCTCACGTTTTCTATAGAAGCTTCAATAAAATTTTCCTGCCGAAAAGTGACAGTAACTTTGACATCTTTAGGCAGACTCGGTTTAATTTCCTCCATCGCCGCCTCAACCGCCTTCGTTACTGTTGGGGTATCAGCAGCAGGCTGTTTGTTGACTATGACTACAATCGCTTTCTTGCCATTTAAGATGCTGTCGCCGCGTTGGAGTGCTGCACCGATTTTCACGTCAGCTACTTGGCTCAGCAGCACTGGCGTGCCATTTCTGGCTGCGATCGCAGATTGTTTCAAATCCTCGATCGACTCAATTCGCCCGACTCCCCGAATTAACAATTCTTGGTCTGGGCTAATTAAAAATCCGCCCGGAGCATTGACATTTGCTTTTTTAACTGCTTCAGTAACTTGCTGTAATGAAACATTAAATTCTTTCAGTTTGTGAGGTTCTACTAAAACTTGATACTGGCGCTCTTCACCTCCAAATATCACAATTTGAGTGACACCTGGAACTGCTAAAAAGCGGTTTTTTACTTGCCAATCAACAATACGTCGCACTTCCATTAAAGGTGTCGTATCTGTAGTAAAAGCATATTTAATTGTGGCTCCCAGTGGAGAGCTGATGGGCGAAATTTGCGGCGTTTCTACCCCTTGAGGAAGTTGATTTTGCGCTTGCTGCAACCGTTCTGTTACTAACTGGCGAGCGCGGTAAATTTCAGTATCCCAACCAAAGATGACTTTGACGACGGAAATGCCTACAGCAGAAGAGGAGCGTACCGTCTCTACTCCGGGAGTGCCGTTAATCGCACTTTCTATGGGTCGAGTCACTAGAGATTCGACTTCTTCAGGAGCAAGTCCTGGTGCTTCAGTTTGAATTTCGACTTGGGGGGGAGCAAAGCTGGGAAAAACATCGAGCGGCATTTGTGTCAAAACTCGCAATCCCCAGAGGGTAATGAGGATGGAGGCGATGACAACTAGCCACCGTTGGGCGATCGACCATTTGACAATAGAATTAAGCATAAGCTGTCGCGCATTTAAATTGTATATTCAGGGCGGGCGGGGCGCCCAACCCTACTCCCCACAAGACTTGGACTTTTTTTTGACATACAATTTAAAGGCAGAAAAGCTTATAGCGGTTCTTGGGTAGACGAGGTACACAATTCAACTTAAAAAGCTTGACAACACAGGGTTTTAGCGTACTCCATCTTTCTGAGAAAGGCTATATCTTAGTTAAAGGGTCAGGCTGCTTTAGTTCCCCTTGAATACTTGGCTCTTCCGCGTTAAAATCGCCATTCAATTTAGGTTGACACGCAAAAATGAAATCAGGATGAAATCTTCAGACTTTCATACAGGTATTAGGAGCGCGACCTCGGAAATTAAATATTTTTATAATTCTTAATGTTTCCCCCCTTGACTCTATACCCGACTTGAGAGTTTATACTATTTATAGTTTCCCAAAGAAACTTTTCGAGCAAATTCACAGGTAAAAATTCATGATTAAAGCAACTAAGACAAAAAGATTCACTCTCGCAGCTTTGACGGCAGTTCTCCTGACAGCAGGTACTGCCGGTATTGTCTTTGCCGCCGGCCACTGCACTACTCCTACTCCTGACTGCCCGCAAGCGAATTGCGATTAATAATCCTTATTTTCCCCGGTGTGTGTAGATTATATCATGGATAGTTTGCAGGGGAGAAGCAAGAGAATATCCGACAGCAGCAGTAACTCAAAATTGAGTTACTGCTGCTTTTTTAGCCACTATAATTATGGGCAATATAGAATATTTTATCATGAAAAATGGGGTGACTATAACCAGCACAAAAAAGTGAAACTGGCTACCGCTATAATGATAGGGTTCAAACTTATCTAGAACTGCTATGACAAAATTTGAAACAGAATCCCTAGAAAAGCAGCTACTAAAAATTGGAGAACTACCCAAGCAAACTGGTGTTGCTGTAGCCACCCTGCGATAATATGAAAGCCTAGGGTTACTGGAACCTACCTTACGCAGCAGTAGCGGTTACCGTTACTACACAGCCGATGCTGCAAGACAAGTGCAATTTATCAAGAAAGCTCAAAGACTCAACTTTTCTATTCAAGAAATTCAGCAAATTTTGGCTTCTCGCCGTCAAGGAATAACAGCTTGTCCGCTAGTGCAAGACTTATTAAGTCGCAAAATTGATTTCCTTGAGGAGGAAATTCAGCGCATGAGTGCGTTCAAAGCTGAGTTGAAAGCTTATAAAAAAAATTGGACAAATCGAGCTTCCGACAATCCCGATAGCGATCAACTTTGCAGTTTGATTGAGGGAGTTCACTAGGGTTGATCAGTTCGCTATTTCAGCTTTAACTACCTTCCCGTCTTCAATAACTGGCTGAGGTTTTTGAGGTCGTAAAAAATGCCCAAATTGAGCATACAAAGCTGGCAAAACTAACAGAGTTAGTGCTGTAGAAGTAAATAACCCTCCTAAAACTACTACTGACAGCGGTTGCAAAATTTCCTTGCCCGCCCCGCCTTCAAAGACTAAAGGTGCTAAACCCAAAGCTGAAGTTAAAGCGGTCATCAAAATGGCGTTGAGCCGTTCCATCGAACCTTTAATAATTGCTTCCTTAAAAGGCAGTCCTTCAGCAAATTTAGTGTTGTAGTTGTCTACTAAAAGCAAGCCGTTACGGGTAGCAACGCCGAATAATGTGACAAAGCCAACCAGGGAAGCTACGGAAATTATACCGCCAGTCAAAGCTACCGCAATTACTCCTCCTACTAATCCGATCGGCAAATTAATCATAATCATAGCAGTTGAAGGAATTGACTTGACTGACAAGTACATCAATACTGTAATTACCAAAAAGGCGATCGCGCTAAATATCATAATATTTTGCGAAGCTCTTTGCTCGGCTTCAAATTGACCGCCGTACTGGATAAAATAGCCAAAAGGCAACTGCACCTCTCGTTTGACTTTAGCTTGAATTTCATTCACAACCGATCGCAAATCCCTACCTTTAGCATTCGCCGCCGCCACAATCAAGCGAGAAACATTCTCGCGGTTAATCGTATTGGGGCCCGTACCGTATTTGACAGTCGCAACTTGGGCGAGGGGAATCTTGTTGCCGCTTGGAGTATCAACCAACAAATTCTGAATAGTTTCTAAGTTATTTCTAGCTTCAGGCTGCAACCAAACAACTAAGTCAAAAGTTTGTTGCAATTCCAAAACTTGAGAAACAACTTTGCCGTTTAAAGCTGTCTCAATTATTTCAGAAAGCTCTCCGATTTTCAAACCGTATCTACCCGCAGCTTGGCGGTTAAACTTAATTTGAATTTGTTGCACTGGCACCTGGGGTTCGAGTTGCAAATCCACAATTCCTTCAACTGTTTTCATTTGCTCTTCAACTTTGGCACCGATGGTGCGAAGCCGATCCAAATCCGGGCCAAAGATTTTGACAGCAATCTGACTTCTGACACCGGATAAAACCTCATCCATCCGGTGAGAAATAAAACCGCCGATATTTGGTGCAACTCCCGGCAATTTACCAAACTCCTGCCGCAGCGATTCCAAAGTTTTCGGCCTGTTTTTCATGCCCTCCTCGCTTAAACCGATATCAATGTGAGCCAAATTAACTCCCGCAGCATCAGCATCACCCGGAGCTCTGCCCGATCGCACTTGCACGTATTCAAACCTCTTATCATTCTTAAGTGCATCTTCAATCGCAAAAGCCGCGCTATCTGTTGTCTCCAAAGACACCCCCGGATAAAGCAGAATAGTATTCACCAAAGTTTGCTCCTGAAACTCCGGCAAAAACACCCGTCCAAAGGATGGCAAAATAATTACGGCAGCCACCATACTAGCAGCAGCAAAAGCTAAAATAATCGCCGAATAACGCATTGAAGTTCTGATACAATAATGATAAATATGCTTGCAAAATCTCGGCAACCAAGGTTCTTTACCACTCATACGTTTGTTAGGCAATAAGATAGCGCAAAGGGCCGGAGATATTAACAGCGATTCCAGACTAGAAATCACCACAACTACCAGATAAGTAATCCCCATAGGCGTAAAAATTCGACCTTCTACACCGGGCAAAGTAAAAATAGGAGAAAATACCACAATGCCAATAACAGTCGCTCCAATTAACGAATCGCGCACCTCCTGACTGCCGTCAAAAATCACATCCATCACCGGGCGCGGATGAAGAGAAGACGTATTTTCTCTCAAGTTGCGGTAGGTATTTTCGGCATAGACGATCGCATCGTCGATCGCAGTGCCGATCGCCACCGACAAACCCCCCAAAGTCATCGTATTCAGCCCCAGCCCCAGCCAATACATCGCCAGCAGCCCGAACAGCCAAGTTAGGAAAAAATCGAGCAAAACAACCGTCAGAGTCCGCCAATTCATCAAAAACGGGATGAGAATCAGGGTGACGATGATGCTGCCTTCAACTAAAGCCGATCGCACATTCTCCACCGAAGAATTAATATACTCTTCCTGGCGGAAAGTCACAGTAACTTTAATATCTTTGGGCAGAGCTTCCTGCACCTGGGCCATTGCTGCCTCAACCGCTTTAGTTACCGTCGGAGTATCAGCAACTGGCTGTCTGTTTACCATCACAATCACAGCTTTTTTGCCGTTAAAACTGCCATCGCCCCGCTTGATTGCAGCACCAATCTTGACATCAGCTACATCAGCAATTCTGACCGGCGTTCCCTGGCGAGAGTCGATCGCCGATTGCTGCAAATCTTCCACAGACTCAATCCGCCCCACCCCCCGGATTAAAGTTTCTCGATCCGGCGTAATTAAATACCCCCCCGGCGCGTTAACATTCGCAGCCGCTGCCGCTTCAGCTACTTGCTGCAACGACACATTAAAAGCTTTCAACTTGGCAGGTTCTACTAATACTTGATACTGCCTTTCTTCGCCTCCGTAAGCCACCACTTGAGCAACGCCTGTCACTGCCAAAAGCCGATTTGTGACTTGCCAGTCAACAAGACGGCGCACTTCCATCAAAGGAGTAGTTTCTGATGTAAAAGCATAGGTAATAACAGTGCCGACAGGAGAAGTTGTCGGAGAAATTTGCGGTGTTTCTACCCCAGCCGGGAGTTTGCTTTCAGCTTGCTGCAACCGTTCTGTTATCAACTGGCGCGCTTGATAAATGTCAGTTCCCCAATCAAAGATTACCTTAACCGCAGAAAGGCCCACAGCCGAAGACGATCGCACTGCTGTCACCCCAGGAGTTCCGTTAATTGCACTTTCGATCGGTAGTGTTACTAAAGACTCGATTTCTTCCGGCGCGAGCCCCGGTGCTTCCGTCTGAATTTCCACCTGCGGGGGTGCAAAAGGAGGGAAGACATCAAGGGACATTTGGGGGATGATAGAAAATGTCCACAGACTAATAATAATGGTGGCGACAACGACTAGCCAGCGGCGGTTAATTACCCATCTGAGAATTGTGCTGAACATTTTATGATTTTATAGAGGTGATGAATACCAGCCACCGTTGGGCGATCGACGTTAAATAGCTATTCAATTTACGTTGACACCCAAAAATGAAATTAGGATGAAATCTTTTAACTTCCAACCTTGATTAATAAGTCATCTAAACTTTCAAATCTCAAATGATATAACCTGTGTTGCTATTTTTGACAATGCAGCTTACAATAGTTGCTATGCAAGCACCAAAACACTACTCGCACGCCCCAATCACCGAAGCCCTGATTGATATACAAGTTAAACTTCCACCTGAAGTTAAACTTGACAATTTGGCGCAGGTGTACTCCAGCATTCAGGCTGAGTATCCTCAGCGTGAAGAGGTGTTACTTTTTCAGGGACAAATGATGGCAGGTGCTAGTGTTGGGGCAACAGCCAGTCAATCTCCTATTGGCTATATAGCCTCCAGCGGCGACCAAAAACAAATTTTTCAACTGCGTTTAGATGCTTTCGCATTCAGTCGGCTTGCCCCTTACGACTGTTGGGAAAATTTTCGGGACGAAGCAAAGCGACTGTGGAATATCTATCAGTCGGTGACACATCCAGAAGCAATTGTTCGTTTAGCACTCAGGTATATTAACAGGCTAGATATTCCTTTACCGATTGGCGATCTCAAAGAGTATTTGAGGACATTTCCGGAAGTTTCCTCTGACTTGCCACAAGGATTAAGTGGCTACTTTATGCAGCTACAAATTCCGCAAGAAAAGTTGGAAACAATGCTGGTTATTAATCAAGCAATAGTTCCACCTCCCACACCTGATTTTGTTTCTATAATATTGGATTTAGATCTATTGATGGAAGGAGATATTCCTTCTAATGAAATAGAGCTTTTGCACATTTTAGAACAAATGCACGAACAAAAAAACATAGCTTTTGAAGCTTGTATTACAGAACGCACAAGGGAGTTGATTAACTGATGGCTACAATTACCCCCCTACGTCCAAATGGCGTTTCACCATCCTCAAAATTGCTGGTGGTAGAGCCAAAAGCCACACCTCAATTACAAAGTCCTGAAGGACGAAAAATCGCAGAACTAACTGATGAATTATTGCAGAATTTAACAGTTGTCAAACAATACTTACAAACTCTAGAAAGCATTGGCGAAATAGACTGGCAGCCAGTACCGCCAAAGCGTTCGGAACGAGTAATGATGCGTGCTCAGTTCAAAGGGCGTAAAAAACCTCTGCCGTATATTTTCGATGAAGAATGAGCGTAGAGCCTTTCTGGGTGCAGGTCAATGAATCCACTCTCAGGCAAGGTGATTACCTGCCTGGGTGTCTCGTACCAATACCAGTATTTGACCCAACAAATTTTGGCAAAAACAGTGAAATTCAAGACGTACAAATAGAAGTTAATGAACTCGATTTAATTGTTCTCACCCAAAGCTGCGATCTGGATAATAAAAAAGTAGCTCAGGTAGTGCTGTGTGCAATTTACCATATTTCAGAATTTGAGGAAAATAACGAAGCATTTAAGAAAAAAGGAAAATGGAATGAAGTTTTAAGAGGGAGAACAGAAGGTTTGCACCTGCTGGCATCACCAACGAACCCAGATAATAACAAAGAATCACTGGTTGTAAATTTTAGAGAGATCCAAACCTTGCCTTACGAATATGTGTTGAAACACGCTAGTAATTTAAACGATCGCTGGCGGTTAAAATCTCCTTACCTAGAACACTTTTCTCAGGCATTTGCACGTTTATTTATGCGAGTTGGTTTACCATCGGCTATTCCGCCTTTTTAAGTCATTTTATGTAGGTTATAATTGCTAGATTAAACAAAATTTTTAGTTCAAGCTCTTGGCTTCTGTCTCCTGACTTTTAACGCGATGGTTGTCATCCCGCAGTGACAATTCATGTACTGTACTCGCGTTTAATGTCGGTGCAGAGACAGAAAAATTATTGTTTCCAGAATCCGCTGCTATTGCTGGCAATTTGCGCCGATTTCCCCACAACACGCCGGCTGTGAAAGTCAGGGATGCGATCGCAACTCCTCCCCCTATTCCCGCCCACCATAAAGACACGGGTAAATTATTAAAATTAACCTCTGTTACCTTGGGAGTTGCGTCTTTCTTTGGCTCGTCTTTTGAGGTCTTGCTGCCGCCCCGCAAAGATTGTGCGTAAAGTTGAGGTGCTCGCTGCGTTACTATCAAATCTCCCTCGAATAAACCCCTCTTCACTTCAACTAAATCTCCGGCAGTTTGACCGAGTTCAATTTCAACAGCTTGATAAGCATTGCCATTTTGGAGGTAAACGGTTTTTTTACCGCTAACATCCACTACCGCCGCACTCGGAATTGCTAAAATATTTGTGGCAGTTTTGTCGGTTAAAATCTCCAACTCCGCAAACAGTCCTGGCTTTAATTTGCCGTTAATATTATCTAGTTCCGCTTTGACCGGCACAACCCGCGTTTCTCCTGCCACGGATGACCCAATTAAGACGATTTTTCCATTGAAAGTGCGATCGGGTAAATTAGCGACTTTTACCCTGACTTCCTGACCCTTTTTTACTTTATTCAGGTCTTTTTCGTAAATGTTGGCTGTGGCAAAAACGCGGCTGTCATTTAAGAGACTCATCAACGGTTTTTCAGCGTTTACTGACTCGCCTGGGGTGATTTCGCGATCGGCTACCGTCCCCGAAATCGGAGCAACTACGGTAACGAGTCCTCGATCGTTGGCAACAGTTCCTAATTGTTGCAGCCGCGCTTGATAGGCTGCGTCAGCCAAGCGAATGCGCGATTGAGCGACTTCGACGGCAGTTTTGCCGCGTTTGAGTTGGTTCTCGGCTTCTAGAACTTCCCGGCGGCTCTGAGCTCTGGTAAGTTGAGCTTTTGCTTCTGCTACTCTGCCTTGAGATTCCCGCAATTCCC
Source organism: Oscillatoria nigro-viridis PCC 7112 (assembly GCF_000317475.1). Lineage (NCBI taxonomy): Bacteria > Bacillati > Cyanobacteriota > Cyanophyceae > Oscillatoriales > Oscillatoriaceae > Phormidium > Phormidium nigroviride. Next base: position 4,679,557 of record NC_019729.1, on the reverse strand, counting down.
GCATCGGCAGGTCTACTTCGGCTTGTTTAATTTCGGTTTGGGCTTTGATAACTTCAGGACGGCTTTTTGCCTTAGCAACAGCGGCTTTTGCTTCTGCGAAGTGGGCTTGCGATTCCAGCATTGTGCGTCGGGCGATCGCCCCAGATGCCGCTAATTCTTTGTCGCGATCGAACTGTTCTTTAGCCACCGTCAGTTCAGTTTCTGCCTGCGCTATTTCTGCTTGCGCTATTTCAACTTGACGCTGATAGTTTTCTTGAGCGGCTTGCACCACGGAACGCTTGTTTACTAATTCTTGTTCTCGCTGGTACTGCTTAGTTACCGCTGTCAATTGGGTTTGGGCTTGGGCGATTTCTGCTGCGGATATTTCAAGTTGGCGATCGTAATTTTCTCGTGCTAGTTTGAGATCGCCTTCCGCTTGCTGCAAATCTGCCTCAGCTTCGGCCTGTTTCGAGAGAGATTCAACCCGCAATTGTCCTAATTCTGAACTCGATAAAACCGCAAGCGGTTGACCTTTTGATACTTTGTCCCCAGGCTTAACCAACAACTCTACTACTTTGCCAGCAACAGGAGCCGTCACTTCTACTTTTTGGTTGGGTAAAGTTTCAATTTGTCCAGTAGTTTTAATGCCGATATCTAGTCGCTGGGGGGCAGCAGGGGAGACTTTAATTCCTAATCGTTTTGCTGTTTCGGCATCGACAGAAATAGCAGCAGGAGTTTGAGTTGTTTCGCCGCTTTGGTGAAATTCATTTCCGTGGCCAGCGTGGGCAAAAACAGCGGCAGGAGAACTTAGCAAAATTAGGCTGAACAAACTTCCCGAAAAGCTGCTAATAATTGCCGGAGATTGAGCATATTTGTGGAATATCATCGTTGGCATTGTCCTTGAAATCAGGTTGAGTGCCACAGGTTTAACGGTTGGTATTTTGCCAAGGTAAGTAAGTGATACCACTTAAGTAAAGTTATTTATTAGCATTTTCCAAGAAGCGACCGCTAAGCAATGACCGAGAGCTAGAAATGCTCTACTCAACCTAGTATTTCACGGTCAAATGAAATTAGGATGAAATTTCGCATCAGCAGCCCAGATGCCCACCAGCTTCTAAAATACGAAGATAAGTTGTGCCTAATGACAAGCGATTGTGCTGTAGATTTTTTTCCGATTTTTTTATCTCTGCTTGCGCTTCAATTTCCTGTGTCAATGCGCTCACTAACTCATCTATGGCGGCATCTGATTTATAAGTGGTATTTAATTCCAAGCTGTTCAAGATCATAAACTACCCCCTCTATCTATATAGCTTTTTGCTGACTTACCTACTACTTTAGAGGTAGGACTGAGCAAGTGTCTACAGTATTATTACGTAAGTTCTACTACTTTAGACGTAGGGCGGCTCAATTATCTACAGTATGTCTAGGTAATCTCAGGCAACTGAGGTGGAGTCAGACAAATGCTGACAGCCACAGTCGAGCTACATTACTTTGTCTACCAAGGTTGTCGCCACTTTTTCATTTGCTCAATTTCTTGCTTTGGTGAACCAAGTATTTTCGGAACTCTTGAGCTACTGTGATTAATGTCACTCATTTTCCGGATTTGGATCACATTTTGTTGAGGTGAGCTAAATTAATGGGGAGCATCTCATATGTGTAAAAACAGTTCTTCTGGCTCCTTCCTTCTGACTCTTTCCTCCTGCCTCCTGCCTCCAATTTCTAGCTTGGGTGCTTTCATTGAGATGCTCCCAATTACTGTTTGTACCAAGCTTGCCGCCACTGTTTCATTTGCTCAATTTCTTGCTTTTGCGAAGTCAGAATTTCTTGAGACAATTTCTTCATTTCCGGGCGTTTTGACTTCTTCAAAGCATCTTGGGCCATCACTAAAGCTCCTTCGTGGTGAGGAATCATCGCATTGATAAATCGCAAGTCAAATTTGTCGTCAGCGGCCCCTAAATCCATGCTCATCATCATGCTTTGCATTTGTTCGGGAGTCATTGCCATCATGTGACCCATTGGACCGTGATAAGCCATTGGCGTACTGCTGGCTTTGGGATACCAAGTTTTTCGCCACTCTTTCATTTGATTTATTTCGCGGTTTTGAGCAGCAATAATGTTATTTGCAAGCTTTTTCATTTCGGGGCGTTTAGATTTGTTAAGCACCTCTTTTGCCATGTTTACTGCACCTTGATGGTGTACTGTCATGCCATCAATAAATCGCAAATCGTAGTCGGCATCAGCCGGCCCTAAATCCATTGACATATTGTGATTCATGCCATGATTCATGCCAGGATTCATGCCACCCATGCCGCCGCCTTGTGCCACGTCTTGCTTGTTGTTTGCTTCGGTTGCAGCGGTAACATTTGGGGCTTGAGTTTCGCTGGAAGAGGCTTTTGAACAAGCTGCAACCACTCCACTGGTTAAAGCGGCTGTGGCGGTCAATATCAGCGCTGCAAAGCCTGTTTTTAATGAAATTGGTTTCATAGAGCTTATATCCTTGAAAAGGGCCATTTATCTTCAGACTTTCACATATAAATGAAATTAGGATGAAATTTTGGCGACGGAAGTGTAAAGAATTATTGCAGAATCCTCGATCGCACTCAAATTTAAGATTGACAGGACTCACTTGAACGTAATTAGGTAGGGTGCACAGTGCGCGCCTTACCCCTATGGGTAGCGTGTCAAACCACTTTTTTGAGAATTCCTGATTTATTTCGCAATTCCCCTTGACTCTCCTGCTGACTGGAGACTTTACAATGGAGTTAATTCACTGATTGAGCAGTTTCTGGTGAGGTTCAAACTATGACTTTACAGCTAAAAGTTCCTAAGATGGCTTGTTCCGCTTGTGCGACTACAATCGCAAAAGCAGTCCAAGCCATTGACTCAGCCTCCACGGTTGAGGCGGATATCAAGACAAAATGGGTCACAATTCAAACCGCTAAGTCAGAAAGTGAAGTTAGGAAAGCGATCGCATCGGCGGGCTATCCAGCAAGTCAATTTTAGATTTTAGATTTTAGATTTACTTGCAGCTTTGAATCTGGAAGATTTAACAAGAGTCTAAAATTTTTGATTCTCCACGACAGGAGTACGTCGCACGTTATCCGTTTTTAGGCGAGGTCAATCGATTTTAGATTTTAGATTTTAGATTTTAGATTGAAGCATTGACCCTACGGATAAATACGTTCGGCAAGTTTCATCGGATACAGGTTTTTTATTTCTGGACGGATGAATCCGGGGGCTTGTATCCTGGGTGCTTTCGGTCATTTGAAGACAGAAGGTAACTTTATAATTTAGGAGTACCCCTATGGACAATCTCACACTTAAATTGCGGGGCATGAGTTGTGCTTCTTGTGCTTCCTCTATCGAACAAGCAATCCAATCTGTTCCCGGCGTAATTGAGTGTCATGTCAATTTTGGAATGGAACAAGCAACCATCCAATACGACTCCAAGCAAACCAACTTAGAAACAATTCAATCGGCGGTTGATGATGCGGGATACCAAGCTTTGCCACTTCAAGAAATGGCCGCTGCAGAGGATGATTCCGAACCAGCCGATCGCAAATCTGAATCTCAAACCTTGCAGCGGAAACTCTGGATAGCAGGTATCATCAGCATCCTGCTCTTTGTGGGCGCTATTCCATCGATGACAGGCTTGCATCTGCCATTTATTCCCGCGTGGCTGCACAATTATTGGCTGCAATTAATCCTGACATCGCCCGTACAATTTTGGTGCGGAAGATCGTTTTATGTGGGAGCTTGGAAATCCCTAAAACGGCGGGTGGCGACAATGGATACCCTGATTGCTTTGGGTACGAGTGCTGCTTACTTTTATTCTGTATTTGTGACATTTTTTCCCGGTTTATTCACCGCCAAAGGTTTGACTACTGGCGTTTACTACGAAGTTGCCGCTAGCGTTATCGCCTTAATTTTGTTGGGGAAAAACCTAGAAAATCGGGCTAAGGGAAAGACTTCCGAAGCCATTCGCAAACTCATGGGTTTGCAAGCAAAAACTGCCCGGATAGTTCGCAACGGGGAAGAGTTGGAAGTGCCGATCGCCCAAGTGGAGATTGGCGACATCGTGCAGGTGCGGCCGGGCGAGCAAATCCCCGTAGACGGAGATGTTGTTGATGGCTCTTCCACAGTAGACGAAGCAATGGTTACGGGAGAAAGTTTGCCAGTTAAAAAGCAGCTTGGCGACGAAGTGATCGGAGCCACAATTAACAAAACTGGCAGTTTCAAGTTTCGGGCGACAAGAGTTGGCAAAGACACATTTTTAGCTCAAATTGTCAAGATGGTGCAGGACGCACAGGGGTCAAAAGCACCGATTCAAAAGTTAGCAGACCAAGTGACTGGTTGGTTTGTTCCCACAGTAATTGCCATCGCTTTAGCTACTTTCATTATCTGGTTTAACGCGACGGGAAACTTCACTATAGCCACAGTGACAATGGTGGAAGTGCTGATTATTGCCTGTCCCTGCGCTTTGGGTTTAGCGACTCCGACTGCTGTGATGGTCGGAACTGGTAAAGGTGCAGAAAATGGGATTTTAATTAAAGGAGCGGAGAGTTTAGAATTGGCTCACAAAATCCAAATTATCGTGTTAGATAAAACTGGAACTATCACAGAAGGCAAGCCGACTGTCACTGATTTTGTGACAGTTAGGGGAACGGCGGACAGCAATGAGTTAAAGTTGCTGCAATTGGCGGCGTCTGTAGAACGAAATTCGGAGCATCCTCTGGGGGAAGCTGTTGTGAGGTACGCTCACTCTCAAGAGGTTAATTTGACGGATGTTAAGAATTTTGAGGCGATCGCGGGAAGCGGCGTGCGCGGGGTTGTGGAGGGAAAGTCGATCGCCCTGGGAACGCTGAGGTGGATGCAGGAACTAGGCTGCGATACTGAATATCTGGAACTGCGCGGGAGAGCTTTGGAAGCTGCGAGCAAAACGGTTGTTTGGATGGCTGTAGAACGCAAAATAGAGGCAATTCTGGGCATTGCGGATGCTCTCAAACCATCGTCCGCGCAGGCGGTGAAAGCGCTTCAAAAACTCGGTTTGGAGGTGGCGATGCTGACGGGGGATAACCGCGCGACTGCGGAGTCGATCGCCCAATCCGCGGGCATTACTCGCATTTTTGCCGAAGTTAGACCCGACCAAAAAGCAGCTCAAATTCAAGCCCTGCAAGGGCAAGGAAAAATTGTCGCGATGGTGGGAGACGGGATTAACGATGCACCGGCTTTGGCCGCTTCAGACGTGGGAATTGCGATCGGCACCGGCACAGATGTGGCGATCGCAGCCAGCGACATTACCTTAATTTCAGGAGATTTGCAAGGTATAGTTACAGCAATTAAACTTTCCCGCGCCACCATACGGAACATCCGCGAAAATCTGTTTTTTGCCTTTATTTACAACATCGCTGGAATACCCATCGCAGCGGGTATTTTGTTCCCTATCTTTGGCTGGTTGCTAAATCCAATTATCGCAGGTGCAGCAATGGCTTTCAGTTCAGTATCTGTAGTTAGTAATGCTTTGCGATTGCGGAATTTTAACCCAAAATCTATTGCCTAAATTTGGAGGAATTATAAAAATGTTACACCATCGTCAAATTTGGGGAAGTCTCGCGAGTTTAGGACTTGTGATGGGAATGGCATCGGGAGTCCAAGCTTCCGAAATGTCCGTCCAGCATTCTACTTCAACGACTCAATTCCGCAGCATTGAACAGCCAATAGGTTTAAAAGTTGGCGTAACAATAGGTGGTTTGACATTAATAGGTTTGGAATTGTGGTGGTTTTTATTCAGTAAAGCTAAAGGGAAGCAAGCTGAATCTATTCAGGGGATACAAGAGTTGACTATTACTGTAGACGGGGGTTATGAGCCTGCCACTGTAGTTGTGGAAGCGGGTCAATTAGTCCGGCTAAATTTCTTGAGACGCGACCCCAATAGTTGTCTTGAAAAAGTGTTGTTACCAGATTTTAACATAGTGCGAGAATTACCTCTCAATCAGGTAACGGCTGTTGAATTTACCCCTGACAAACCTGGACGATACCTATTTACGTGCGGCATGAATATGTTTCGGGGTGTGGTGGAAGTACAAAGCTAAATCAAATAGACAGTTATCAACCTGCGGCAACTGCGACGGTTGAGGGGCGAGTTTTTTCCGCAGGAAATAGCTAAAATAGATGAAAGCTTAAAAAATTTGGAGTGAGCTAAATGCAACTACTACACACGATGCTCCGAGTCGGCAACCTGGAAGAGTCCCTCAAATTTTACACGGAGGTTCTGGGCATGAAATTGCTGCGAAAAAAGGACTATCCAGACGGTAAATTTACTCTGGCTTTTGTGGGCTACGGTGATGAATCAGACACTACAGTTTTGGAATTAACATACAACTGGGGGGTTACAGAGTACAATTTGGGAGATGCTTACGGTCATATTGCGATCGGCGTTGACGACATTTACGCTACTTGCGAAGAAATTAAAGCCCGCGGCGGTAAAGTTAGTCGGGAACCCGGCCCGATGAAGCACGGTTCAACTGTCATCGCTTTTGTGCAAGACCCAGATGGATATAAAGTTGAATTAATTCAACTGGCCAATCAAGGTAGCAACACCCAGAAAGTAGCAGCAACAACCGCATCCTAACTTTCTTAAGAGGGGGAAGGGGAAGGAAAAACTATCTTCCCTCTTCCGTTTGCCTTTTGACAACAGTCGTACCCACAACTGTCAACTGAAACTTTTAATTCGATCGCACCGACGGTACAAACTGCTGCAAATATATTTTTTGCCACAATATAGAAAAACTGCTCCCTATTTGGCTTAAGCTATCAAATTGAGGAATTAATTTAGATTCTCGGCGCTGGTATAAAGCAGCGAGCGCCGAAAAGAATACAGCTAATACTAACAAAAATACCACCATCACACTAAATACAATAGTCCAATAAACTAGAAATTCGCTTGTGTAGCTGACACCGAATATCCAGTTAATCACTAAATCCGATAAATACAAAAACAGTCCTCCTGAAAATCCCACCGCGAACAATAGCCACGTCCACCTAAACATATCTGTTGCCGTCTTGCTATTTTTGGACGCAGAAAGTTCTAACTCTCTAATTTGGCTGTTAATATTTGATGTGACTTCATACAACGTATACTGCAAAGAATCTCTGATATAATTGAGTTCATTGTCGAGGTTGATGCACTGCACGGAGGTACTTTTATCCAAGCTCAGGTTTTGGATTTTTTTGCGGTGGGCCGCCAGTTTATTGTCTAGAGTGTAATCCCATTTTTCCAGCCGATCTACCGTCAAATACAAAAGTTCTTTATTAGCATCTAACAAGCTCTGGCAATTTATGATTGACTTAACTAACTTGCTGAGATTGTTGATATACTCCTCTAGAGTATGTTGGTATTCCCTTTGTTTCGCTGACAATAAACTTGCGAGTTCGACATCCCGATTGCCGCACAGCGCCAAAGCCTCACAATACAAGTCGTCAATTTCCATTTGACCGAAATACAGTGACGCTTTGTACTCCTCGATTTCGGGAATAGTCAGGGATTCTAAAGGCTGATATTTTACATTAAATTTATATACTAGCGCTCTCAGAATCAGCGCCAATTTTCGGTCAAGCTTGTCTTTGTAGGGTGCTAAAATAATGGCAGCTAAATTTTTGACTTTCGCTTCGGGGTGATGCAGGAACTCAAAAATTTTGGCAAGTATTTTAGAGAATTCCAAGTCATTAAAATTATTTTCCGCAACTCCCAAAAAGTTTGTTACCGCTGCATCGTTTTCGGCATTCAATTTGTAGTGGCCCCTAAGTGCGATCGCAGCAAATACTCGATCGATCCAAAACAGATATTCGTCGCAATCCATTGGCAGACCCGGCAGCAGCCAGCTAGGGCCGTACACCCAAAAATCGAGACAATTCTCATATTCCTTACTGCTGTCATTTCTACTGTCGCCCACAGCAAATTTGTTGATTGCTAACAGTTTAATTTGCTCTTCTACAGCCAGCCGCTCAATTTCCCCTGCATTGATTGTGACATTGACAGCACCTTCCTTGCCTTGTTGTTGCCCTGCTTCATCCAACCAAAGTGACTTAATACTAACAGCCGCAGACCACCGCATTAAAGGAGTCGATCCCCCTCGCGCTTCCTGTTCTAACGCCGCCAGCAGATTTTTGCTAAAATCACTTGCTCTAGCTTCTCTCTCACTTGATATCAGCTCATCTCGCACCTTCCCCAATGCCTGAATTGCCAAAGCGCGAAACAGCAAATTCGGATGCGGTTTTCTGACGGATTCCGGTATATTTTCTCTGAAGATTCCGCTGTTGGGTACGCCCAAAACTTCAGCAAAAGGCTCGATGCCGCACTGTTGCAGGAATTTTTCAACTAGGTTTATTCTTTGCCAAGGTTGAGTATATTTAGTGAGAAGGAAGATTAGCGCTGTGCCGCTGCACCCCATTGACTCAGGGATGTTAGTGCGATCGAGTTTCCACAGATTGCTCGTCATAATTTGTCGCGATGACAATTACTATATTTTGACGCTGTTGTTTGATGATCGATTCAACTTTACATCTACTGCTGCTTTTTGTCAATATTAGTCCGGGACGCATAGGGAATTAGAAACCCGGTTTCACGAGTAAATTTATCATAACTCAAGCCTAGATTTTCCCTATAAACCTGGTTGAGCAAAGCCAATGTGCGTCCCGAACTAAATATATTATTTTGCAATAATTGGTCAAAGATCCAAATTTTAGGTTTGGCCGCGAAACCCAACCTACTAGAGTCATTTCTTTGTCAGATCTTTTAATATTTTGTCCTCCGCCATTTTATCAACGATTAAGTCGCTGACAATCTGAGCTCCGTGGGAGGTAAAGTGCAAGCCATCATTATTTTTTACATAGCCTCGCTTACCAGATTTATTAGCAACTACTGGAACAAATTTTCCTGCTTGTGCAAAGGTCTCCCAAGTAGAAATAAATTCTATTTTAGATGAAGATTTGCTGGCATTTTTATAAATATCGTTCATGATGGGAAAAGCTTTGAGATACAAAGATTTGTTAGGCATTGATTGACCGACCCAATACACTTTTCTCGCGGATGACGAATTCAGTAAATTGGCGTATTTTTCAACTCTTTCTCGATAAGCTTTTTGCCATTCTTTGGTCATAACAGCCCAGGGTTTTCCTTGATAATCAATGATATTTTGACGGTCATTTGTTCCAAACAAAACTATCACTACATCCGGCTGGTAATTATTAATAATTTGGCGAGTTCGGGCATACCAATCATAATAATCTATCCGATTTAATCCGGTCGAGACCTTGTAGTCAATTTTCGTATCGGCGATATTGTATTTTTTCTTAAGAGTGTACTGGAGTTGAATTCCTAAGTCGAACATTACGGAATCTCCAATAAATAAAAATCGGCGATAAGGTCTGGTCAGTTTGGGTTTAGCTGGGGTTGGTTTTTTAGCTGGAGTGGGTTTTTTAGCATTAGCAGGCTTTGGGGGTTGAACGGCCGCTTTTGTTTCGGTTTTGACAGGAGGAAGTTCTGATTCTTTGGGGAGGCTATCGAAGTTAATATCTTTAATTTTGCTCCAAAAATCTTGTTCTGATTTTCGGAAACCGTCTATTTTTATCTGGCGCGCAGCTTGTTTAATTTCTGGACTGGCGAAAGGAGTTGAAGCAAAGCTTTTTAGAAATAATGATAAGTTTGAAAATATTAAAGTGAGAATTACAGAAGTAACAATCAGCAAAATTTCCCGGTCTTTCATATTTCTTAGAAATTAAAGTAAATAAAAGGCGGAACGGTACTCGGCCCCAACATCAAGATAGTATACACGAGCAGCGAAACTAAGACAACCCGAAAGAAAATGTTTTTTAATGACAATAGGGTTTGCAATAGTTGGGAGATGCGATCGCCCCACAAGTTGATCGCGCCAATAACTGCAATTACTAAATACAATTGCCAAAAGTTAAATTGAAAAGTTGCGACGGCAGGATGGACAATTCCTGCAAAAAAACTCACCGCAGTTTCCCAGTTGGGAGTGCCGAAAAATACCCAGCTACAAGTAACAAAACTAAATGTTAACAACCAACTGCAAAATTTAGCAAATCTGGGAAAGGCATAGTCTAATTTAAAGTGGATAGCTTGGGGGATATCTTTACATAAATGGTTGACAATTAATCCTAAACCGTGAATTGCTCCCCAGAAAATAAAGTTTAAACCTGCGCCGTGCCACAATCCACCGATCGCCATTGTCATCAGTAAATTTACGTACTTCCTCAACTTGCCGTATTTGTTACCACCCAAGGGAAAGTAAAGGTAATCCCTCAGCCACTCGGAAAGACTGATGTGCCACCTTTTCCAAAATTCTTGCAGGCTGAGCGATCGGTATGGCATATTAAAGTTGGCAATGGGTTTAAAACCCAGCAAACAGGAGATGCCGTTGGCTAAATCCGAGTAGCCGCTGAAATCTACGTAAATTAAACAGGAATAGGAAATTGCCGCGAGGATTAAATCGATGCTGCTGTACTGCTGGGGGACTTTGAATGGCAAGTCAGTGAAGTTAAACAAAAAGCTCGATAAAGTATATTTTTTGAAGAGTCCAGACAAAATCAGAACTATAACTTCTTCAATTTTATAGTCGTATTTTTCCGGTGAATTTAGCTGCGAGTAAAATTCGCGAGCTCGCGAGATTGGCCCGGAAGCAATTTGCGGAAAGTAGGTAATGTAGGCGGCATAGTCTACAAATTTCGGACAAGGGATTTTTTGCTGGTAGCAGTCGATCAAATGAGAAATTATTCTAAAAGTGTAGAAAGACACGCCGACGGGGGCGATTATTTGCAAAACTGGAAAGTTTGCTGGAATTTGTAGCTGGTTCAGTACCTCAAATAAAGAAGTTACAAAGAAGTTGCAATATTTAAAGATGCCGAGATAGCCAATGTTTAAAATTAGACCGGAGATTAAAGCAATTTTTTTATACTTACTGTTGCCGAGAACCCGGAGAATGATATAATTGTAGACGGTAGATAAAATCAGGAGCCAGAGAAAGTCAAAACTCCAAAAGGAATAAAATAATAAACTCGAAACTAACAAGACAATTTTATACAAAGCGACTTGGGGTTTCACAGAGACGATCGCGCTAAAAATTATTAGGAAAAATACTAAAAATTGGTAAGTGGGAAATAGCATAAATCTCAGTCGCTAAAAAATGTTTATTCTGGCAATATTTTTATAAGTACGGTCAGCGAACCTATCCCGAAGGGAATCGCCAGAGTCGGTCTGAACGCACCAAATTTCGGGGTGGATTGCGGACTGTAAGCTTTTGCAACAGGTCAATTAGGTCACAACTTTCGCCGTAGTTAACCGCACTCATAAATTCATAATCCTGTTTAAAGATTATGATGGTTGTGAGACGATGTATTAACGGATAACAACAGGAATCCCCTTGATTGCGAGGAACCAACGTGCAGCCAACAGACCCTAGCAAATTTACAGATCAAGCCTGGGAAGCCATTGTCAAATCCCAGGATGTAGCCCGCCGCTTTGCCAATCAGCAGCTAGAGGTTGAACATTTAGCCATCGCCCTTCTCGAACAGCAAGGGCAGGCCAACAGCATTCTCAGCAAAGCTGGAGTCGATGCCGCCCGCTTTGCCCAGCAGTTAGATGGTTTTGCCAAACGACAGCCCAGAGTTGCCAACGCTGACCAACTATACCTCGGCCGCGGCTTAGAAGTGATGTTAGATGTTGCCGAGGCCACCAGGGCGGCTTGGCAAGATAATTTTATCGCCGTTGAACATTTATTAATTGGTTTAGTAGAAGACGAACGAGTCGGTCGCAGGTTGCTGACAAAAGGCGATGGGCCGCCGGGCCGCCCCGGTTACGATCGCAAACCCCCAGCCGGTACGATCGATCGACCAAAACTCGAAGAAGCAATCAAATCTTTCCGCGCCACTGCTAAAGCCCAAGAAAAAAATTCCGAAACGGGGAAAGGCAGCCGCAGCAACGGTAAAGCCCAAGATCGAGATGGCGAAGTTAACTCCGACGCCCTCAGCAAGTACGGCCGCGATTTGACAGAAGCCGCCAAAGCCGGCAAACTCGACCCAGTAATCGGCCGCGACGAGGAAATCCGCCGCGTGGTACAAGTTCTTTCCCGCCGCCAAAAAAACAATCCAGTGTTAATTGGCGATCCCGGAGTCGGAAAAACTGCGATCGCCGAAGGTTTAGCCCAGCGAATTGTCAACGGCGACGTGCCCGAATCTTTGAAAAATCGCCAGCTATTTAGCCTCGACATGGGCAGTTTAATTGCTGGGGCAAAATTCCGGGGCGAATTTGAAGAACGGTTGCGGTCTGTTCTGCGGGAAGTTATCGATTCCGACGGGCAAATTGTCCTATTTATTGACGAATTGCACACCGTTGTCGGCACTGGCGGCGGCGGCAGTTCCGGTTCGGGAATGGATGCGGGAAATTTGTTAAAACCGATGTTGGCGAGAGGCGAATTGCGCTGCATCGGCGCAACAACTCTCGACGAATTCCGCAAGAATATTGAAAAAGATCCTGCCTTGGAACGCCGATTTCAACAAGTATTTGTCGGCGAACCCAGCGTTGAAGATACTGTTTCGATTTTGCGCGGCTTGAAAGACCGTTACGAACGCCACCACGGGGTAAAAATTACTGATTCGGCCCTGGTAGCTGCTGCAACTCTGTCTTTTCGCTATATTTCCGATCGCTTTTTGCCGGACAAGGCGATCGACCTGGTAGATGAAGCGGCCGCCCACTTGAAAATGGAGATTACCTCTAAACCTGTGGAATTGGAAGGAATCGACCGCCGGGTGATGCAGTTGGAAATGGAAAAATTGTCGATCGAAGGGGAAGGAAAAGGTGCTCTAGCCCCCGGGCTCGGCTTCCGCGTCGAACGCATCACATCTGAGATTGACATTTTAAAAGTTAAGCAGGAAAAATTGTCCTCTCAGTGGTTGGGCGAAAAGCAGTTGTTGGATGCAATCAATAAATTGAAAGCAGAAGAAGACCAATTGCGAGTCCAAATCGAACAAGCAGAAAGGGCTTACGATTTGAATAAGGCCGCACAGTTAAAGTACGGCAAGTTGGAAACGGCAGTGCGCGATCGGGAAGCGAAAGAAGCGGAACTTTTGAAACAGCAAGCTCAAGGTTCTTCCCTGCTGCGGGAAAAAGTTACTGAGGGCGATATTGCCGAAATTGTCGCTAAATGGACGGGCATTCCGGTTAACCGGTTGTTAGAATCAGAACGCCAAAAATTGCTGCAATTGGAAAAACACTTGCACCAAAAAGTCATCGGTCAAGAGGAAGCTGTTACAGCCGTGGCAGCGGCAATTCGGCGCGCTAGGGCGGGCATGAAAGATCCGGGGAGGCCGATCGGCTCTTTCTTGTTTATGGGCCCCACAGGCGTCGGAAAAACTGAGTTAGCGCGGGCGTTGGCGGAGTTTTTGTTTGACAGCGATGATGCGATCGTCCGCATCGATATGTCGGAATACATGGAGAAGCACAGCGTTTCCCGGTTGGTAGGGGCTCCTCCCGGATATGTCGGTTACGATGAAGGGGGACAACTTTCCGAAGCAGTGCGGAGACATCCTTATTCGGTAGTGCTGTTTGACGAAGTGGAAAAAGCGCACCCCGACGTATTTAACATTTTGCTGCAAGTGTTGGATGACGGCAGAATTACCGATTCTCAAGGTCGAGTGGTTGACTTTAGAAATACCGTAATTGTGATGACTAGCAATATCGGCAGCGACCACATTTTAGACGTGTTTACTAAGAAGGAAAAAACCGTCAAAAAACCTGCTAGTCGGAAGCAGGAAACGAAAGATTTGTCAAGTCAAAAGACAGATTATAAAGTGGCTGCCGACGGTACTGTTGAGGTGTCGGCCGAGCGAGTCGATTTTGATACTGTAACTAAGAGTGAAAACAAGACTGAAAATAAGAGCGAAAATGACAATCTCTTGACTCAAGAACGGGAGACAGACCAAGAGTACGAACAGATGTTAAAACGGGTGATGACAGCGCTGCGATCGCACTTTCGGCCCGAATTTCTCAATCGCGTTGACGAGACAATTTTGTTCCACACTTTGAGCAAAACCGAACTGCGGCAAATAGTCAGCATTCAAGTCAAGCGGATCGAGCGTTTGTTGGCAGAGCAAAAAATTACTTTGGAACTGTCCGATGCGGCGAAAAACCATATCACAGATGTCGGTTACGACCCGGTTTACGGCGCTCGTCCCTTGAAACGCGCCATCCAGCGGGAGTTGGAAAACCCGCTGGCCAACAAGATTCTGGAAAATGCGTTTGTTGAGGGCGATACAATTGCGATCGACTGCGAAAATAACACTTTGCAATTTCGCAAAAAAGATTCTCGCCCAGCGCTGACAGGTAACAGTTTGTAGTTGCGTTAGCAACAGGCAAGATGCCTGTTCCACAAATAATAAGTCTTCTTGTGGAACAGGCAGGATGCCTGTTATTGAAAATTAGCAACAGGCAAGATGCCTGTTATTGAAAATTAGGAACAGGCAAGATGCCTGTTCCACAAATAATAAGTCTTCTTGTGGAACAGGCATCTTGCCTGTTATTGAAAATTAGGAACAGGCAAGATGCCTGTTCCACAAATAATAAGTCTTCTTGTGGAACAGGCATCCTGCCTGTTATTGAAAATTAGGAACAGGCATCTTGCCTGTGATTGAAAATGGTGAAACCTGTTACTTGATATCAAGAATTCGAGATGGTGCGGCTGCCGTAAGCATCCAGGCTGTAGGCGGGAACGCGAACGCTGTAATCCATCTCTGTTGCTGTGATTGCTACAGCCAATTTTTCAAAAGATTCATCGTTCCAATTCCGCTCGTGGATGGGCTTTGACTGTTCCCCGAGGAAATATGCTTGAGTGCCAATTAATGCTGCTGCGACCCAACCGACGATTAAAAGAGAGATTACAATAGCCATATTTGCTTTTTCCTTAACTTTTGTTGCTTTATGTAAACTAATGTAACGAAAATTAGTAATAAACGTCAAGGTACTGTAATGTCGTGGCAACCGTCCGGCAGGTAGTAAATACCGCACCTTTGACGGAAGCGGGAGAGGGAGAGAAGCAAGGCTGTTTCATTTTCTTGTAGGGGCTGCCCCCCGTGGCTGCCCCAATCCCACCAAATGCCTAACAAATCGTGGATGGGTGGGGTCGGCATTCTTGGCACGACAAGAGTCAAAAGGCTCGTTTTCTTGAGAATGAAACAGCCCTGGGGAGAGAAGGGGAGCATCTCAATGAAAGCAGCCAAGCTAGAAATTGCAGTTGGGAGCCAGGAGTCAGGAGCCAGAATCAGTGTTTTTACAAATATGAGATGCTCTCGGAAGAAGGGGAGAGAACGAGAGTATGTAGGATGGGCACTACCGCCCATCGGTAGCTAGCACAGTACCCGGATTGTGAACTGTATCCGAAATAGCAAAATAGATTGTTGAGATTTTATAGTTAAGAAATTATAAGTTTTGCATTAATAAATTACGATTAAACGTCTGCCGCTGGCATGAGGAATTGCGGTCAAATTATGAGTTATGATTTATCGGTTTGGATGGGAACTAACAAATCCCAATTACCAAAGTTTAAGTACAAATTACCAATGACCAATTATCGCTACAAATCATGCCAAACTCAATGTTAAATGACGACCCCTTGTGGTTCAAAGACGCGATTATTTACGAAGTACCAGTTCGGGCTTTTGCCGACAGCAATGCAGACGGCATCGGCGACTTTAGAGGACTGACAGAAAAACTGGATTACCTGCAAAACTTGGGAGTAACAGCAATTTGGGTACTGCCATTTTTTCCCTCGCCGCTCCGAGACGACGGCTACGATACATCTCACTATACTACGGTCAACCCGATTTACGGCACATTAGAGGATTTTAAAGACCTTTTAGAAGCCGCGCACCAGCGGGGAATTCGAGTCATTATTGAGTTAATTGTCAACCACACTTCCGACCAGCACGCTTGGTTTCAGCGAGCGCGCCGCGCCCCGAAAGGCAGTAACGAAAGAGATTTTTATGTGTGGAGCGACACGCCGGAAAAATATCAAGATGCTCGGATTATTTTCCAAGATTTTGAAACCTCTAATTGGGCGTGGGATTCTGTAGCAAAAGCTTATTACTGGCACCGTTTTTATTCTCACCAACCAGATTTGAATTACGACAATCCGGCCGTCCGCCAAGCCATCTTAGATGTGGTAGATTTCTGGTTGGCACTGGGAGTAGACGGACTGCGGATGGATGCGGTGCCTTACCTGTACGAGCGCGAAGGTACTAACTGCGAAAACCTGCCAGAAACTCACCAATTCCTGAAGCAATTGCGGAAGCACGTAGATGAAAACTTCCCGAACCGGATGCTGCTGGCTGAGGCGAATCAGTGGCCGGAGGATGCAGTGGAATATTACGCTGCTGGGGATGAATGTCACATGAACTTTCATTTTCCGCTGATGCCGCGTTTATTTATGGCTTTGTACATGGAAGATAGCTTTCCAATTAGCGACATTCTCCAGCAAACTCCGCAGATTCCCAATAACTGTCAGTGGGCATTATTTTTGCGGAATCACGATGAATTGACGCTGGAAATGGTGAGTGATGAAGACCGAGATTATATGTATCGGGTTTACGCTCAAGACACTCAGGCGAGAATTAATTTGGGCATCCGCCGCCGCTTGGCTCCTTTGATGGGAAATAACCGCCGCCGCATCGAGTTGATGAATGCTTTGCTGCTGTCTCTTCCGGGTACGCCGGTGCTTTACTACGGCGATGAAATTGGCATGGGAGACAATATCTATTTGGGCGATCGCAACGGGGTGAGAACTCCGATGCAGTGGAGTGGCGATCGCAATGCCGGTTTCAGCCGCGCTAACCCGCAGCGGCTGTACGCACCCCCAATTGTTGACCCTGAATATCACTACGAATCTGTTAACGTGGACGCGCAGCGGGCGAATCCGAGTTCTCTGTGGTGGTGGATGAAACGCCTGATTGCAATTAGGCAGCGCTTCCAAGCATTCGGCCGCGGAACTTGCGAGTTTCTGTACCCGGAAAACCGCAAAGTTTTAGCTTTTGTACGCACTTATCAAGACGAACACATCCTCGTAGTGGCTAATTTGTCGCGCTTCGTCCAGACGGCAGAATTAGACCTTGCGCCCTTTAAAGGTGCTGTTCCGGTGGAGATTTTCGGCCGCACGGAGTTTCCTGCTGTGGGCGAGTCGCCTTACTTTTTGAGCTTGAGTCCTCACACGTTTTACTGGTTTACTCTGACTGTTAAACAAGAAGATTTTTCGTTGCAGGGTTATCATACAGACTTGCCTAGTTTGGCGGTCATAGGCAATTGGAAAACTGCTTTTGCTACAAGTCAGTTAAGCGATATGCTGCTGAATCTTTTGCCGGAATACTTGCGCCACAATCGCTGGTTTAGCGGTACAGACAGGACAATTCAATCTTTAGAAATAAGTGACGTTGTGCCTGTTGAATGTAAAGATAGTGCGGGGGAGGAATCTCAAGTTTACATTCTGTTTTTGCTGTTGAATTATACTGAAGGTATGCCGGAAACTTACGTTTTGCCTTTAGGGTGGGAAGAGATGAAAGGCGATGTGGACGATCGGGCGATCGCGCGCCTGCAATTCCCAGAAACCAACAAGGAAATTGGGGTACTATTTGATGCGGCTGGGGAAAAAGGTTTTCTGAGCGCACTGCTGGGGGCGATCGCCAAAGATCGCAGTTACAGAGGTGCGGCAGGTCAACTGGTAGGAATTGCCGACAGTTCATTCAACTCAGAACAAGATTTATCGCAGCTCGACCCTCACCTGTTCAAAAAAGAACAAAGCAATACATCCGCAGGTTACGGCGACCGCTTCGTCCTGAAAATATTGCGAAAAATCGAGGAAGGAATTAACCCCGAATTAGAAATCGGACGCTTTTTAACAGAGCGCAACTCGATCCAACACTACGCTCCAATTGCCGGAGCATTGCAATACCGCACACCAGCAAAACAAGTCCTGACAGTCGGAATCCTACAAAAATTAATCCCCGACAGCGTAGATGCTTGGTCTTATACATTAGACACACTGCGCGACTATTTCGAGCAAGTAATGACAGTAGAAGCAAAGCATTCCGGTGACAATTTATCTACGGACCCCGAAAATTATTTACCGAACGCTTTGACCGGACAAACGCAGAGGCCGCAAAACTCGCTAGTAGCCGATTTATCGCTAGAAATTCCGCCATTAGCTCGCGAACTCATCGGCTCTTACTTAGCATCAGCCGAACTTTTAGGTCAGCGGACAGCCGAACTTCATCTCGCTTTAGCTTCTGACACAGAAAATCCCGCTTTTGCCCCAGAAAACTTCACTTCCTTTTACCAGCGTTCCATTTATCAACACATGAGAAATCTGGCCGGAAGAACTTTGCTAGAGCTGAAAAAACGGCTGCCCAAACTGCAGCCAGACATACAAAAATCGGCCCAAAAGCTCCTCAACCGCGAAGACTTGCTCATGGAACGTTTCAAGTCTATTTTGAACTTGAGAATCACGGCCGATAGAATTCGCTGTCACGGAGACTTTCATTTCGGGCAAGTTCTTTATACAGGCAAAGACTTCGTAATTATTGATTTCGGAGGAGAACGGAATCGACCCTTAAGCGAGCGGCGGATGAAGAGGTCGCCCCTGCGAGATGTTGCGGGAATGCTGCAATCTTTGAGTTACGCTGTTACTTTGGCACTCCGCAATGAAGTAGAAAGTGGCATGATTCGCCCTGAAAATCTCCCAGAAATGGAGCAGTGGGCGAACGTTTGGCACCGCTGGGTCAGCCTCACTTTTGTTAAGAGGTATTTGGCAACAGCAGCCGATGCAGATTTCTTGCCCAAATCTATACAGGAACTACAAGTTTTGCTAGATGCTTACATTTTGGAAAAAGCGGTTTCCGAGCTGGCATACGAACTCAATTACCGCTTGGATTGGGTGGAAATTCCACTGAAGCGGATTCTACAATTGCTAAATTAATCAGGGCGGGTTGAGCTCTACTCGTTAGGGTGCGTGACTTTTTAGTTCGTCTATTAACAGCGAGATGCTGGAAAGTCACGCACCTTAGACCGTACCAAATCTACTTTGATAACGATTAGATAGGCGAATATAATTCGCTCTTTTACCAACAAATTCCGCGCCAAGCGAGGCCAAAAGAAAAGAGGGTAAAAAAAAGATTTCGTATTACTTAAAATAAAGAGCAGCTTGATATAAAACTTGTTCTTGATGGGTTAACAAAGTGCAGTCAGAAAGCGGGTAAGCCACACAAGTAACAGCGTAGCCAGCTTGCAATTCTGACGGCTTCAAAAACTTTTGTTCGCTTTGGTCGATTTCACCGCTCAGCAGTTTGGCAACGCAAGCAGAACACTCTCCTTGCTTGCATCCATTCGGCAAGCGGATGCCGGCATCTTCTGCCATATCTAAGATATACTGGTCGTCTGGTACGGAGATCGTGCGATCGAGCGCCAGAGCCTCATTCACCAACCGAACTTGATAAACAGCCATTTCCACCTCTTATATTTGGATTGCTGGTATTCAACCAAAATAGATGATTACAATTTACAGAAAAAATCAAAATGTAGGGTGCGGACGGAGCACATTCCGCTATAGGTGATAGCTAAAAAACCCAGTATTTTCAAAACACCGGGTTTTTAAGAAACCACAAACTCGATCGCTATACTAGACAAGTGCTTCTTGATAATCGAGATTTTCATCTAGATAAATCGCCCGAATATCCTCCGGCAAGTTTGATTCTAAACTTTGATATCCTTTTTGCAGCAAAGCCTTTACCTGAGCCGGCGAAATAGCTTCGCCTTCGGCTTGCAAATAAGCTGCAATTCGAGTTTCGCTCCAGCGGAAAGTCTGAGCCATCAACACCACTAGACGAGGCAGCGGCGCTAACAGTTCTAAGGCTTGTTTGACGTAACACCACAGGGGAGGCGGAGCCGATTGCAAAGAGTAGTGAATCGACTCAACAGGGGGCAGTTCAGCTTGATTTATGCAGACTGCGGTGACATTAATCAGCCAGTTTTGGAGACTGAGATTTCCGCCATCAGACTCTCGGATTTCGCGGCGCAAATCGAGGCCTCGCAGTTCGTGATAGATGTGCAGCCAAGTGTGAGCAAACAGGTAATCGCCTTGTACGGGCGATCGCACGGAATGGCGGATCAGGGAGTGTACAATTTGAGCGTAGCGGCAAAAAATCGCCGTGAAGAAGCGACCCTGATCGGGATGGTTTTGAAACAGAGTCAATAATTCCTGGTCGCTGTGATGGAACAGGGATTTGACCACAGGATGGTTGAGTTCGGAAAAATTAGGTGTTTGCACAATAGTTCTGGAAAGGTTTTAAGAATAAATGCGGGTGCAGCCCGATTCTACACGATTTGTCGATCGACATTCCAGAGTTGAGGATCATTTTCTAGCGGTGCGGTGTCCGCAGAGCGGTATTTCTACCATTTTGTCCCTCTTTCAAGATAATATATACTTTTCACTTCTGCGATCGAGCTTTTCACAAATCATAAAAGTTATCAAAAACTCTGGCTATATTACTTCCCATAACAAAGAATCTTCACCGGAACAATGCGTGTTGGTTCATAACAATAAATTAAGAGCGATCGCTTACTTAGGGATGAGAATTAAATAAAATCCACTTTTCATGACTGTTGTGGGAGGGCGTCCCGCCCTAACGGGGAGGGGCGGGACGCCCATCCCACAAGAAAAAAGGGAAATTATTTAATTGACGATCCTTATCTCCCACATTCCGCACCCTCAACTGGCACACACGCAGTTGGGGTGCCCCGTCCGAGTCGATCAGTCGGCTCTAGATGAGTAGAAATACTCTCGCCTGCCGTGTCAGGTGATCGAGCAAGCGATCGATTCAGTTGGAAAATGTACGAGCGTGTAAATTAACAACAAAAACCAATTATCCCCCGTGCGACGCGGAGGATAAAAATAGTCTAAACTCAAGTAGCAAACAATTCGCTCGATCGAATGAAACCCGTGCATCAAGCAACTGAACTCGCCGTCTCTAACCTCGACCATCTTGGTTTAATAGCAGGTCTAGTTGATGAAATAGAAATTGTCCAAAAAATCAATGAGTTAGTAGGGGAACAACCGGGTGAGATTGTCAGTCCAGGTCTAGCAGTCAAAGCAATGATTATCAATGGGTTAGGGCTTGTTTCCGCTCCATTATACTTATTTCCTAAATTTTTTGAAGGCAAAGCGCTCGAACATTTAATGGGTGAAGGTATTCAAGCATCACACCTGAATGAATACCGTTTAGGTAGAGTATTAGACAAGCTATATTTAGCAGGCAGCAGCCAAATATTTACAACTATTGCCGCTTCAGCAGCTCAAAAATTTGAGCTCGATACAGAGACATCCCATTTAGATTCAACTTCCTTTCACCTGCATGGCAAATACGAATCCGAGCTACCATCTGTATCTGTTATCGAGCCAGAAACGGCGCTAGATAGCGAAGATAGCGAAGATAGCGAGTCAACTAAACCCGTGTCATCTGCCGTGCCAATTAAGATTACCTACGGCTACTCCCGCGATCGCAGACCCGACTTAAAACAATTCATTTTAGATTTAATTTGTAGTAGCGATGGAGATGTACCGCTATTTTTACGGGTGGGTTCGGGAAATGAATCAGATCGAGCCATATTCGCATCAATTTGTCAGGAGTTTAAACAACAGTTAAACCTTGACAGTTTAATGGTTGCAGATAGTGCATTATATTCAGCTCCTAACTTAGAAATGTTAACCAATTTAAGATGGTTAACCCGCGTACCGTTGAGTATCAAGCAAGCGCAGCAACTGGTATCTCAGTTAAATGAAGCAGAATTTACCCCCAGTTCTGTGAGTGGATATAGCTGGTCAGAACACAAAAGTAATTATGGTGGAATTGAACAAAGATGGCTAGTAGTAGAGAGCAGTTTGCGACGCGATTCAGACCGACAAAAACTCGAAAAAAAACTCAAAAAAGCCCAGGCTGAAGCTGAGAATAAACTGCAAGAACTCTCAAAAATTGAATTTGCTTGTGCCGCCGACGCTGCCGCCGCAGCTCATCGCTTATCCAAACAACTAAAATTTTACAATATCACCCAAGTTAGTAGCAAAGAAATTACAGTAAAGACTAATACTAACGATCCAAATGCTCGCGAGAAATCCAGCTCGAAACAGAGATTTAAAGTTCAAGCAAAACTGGAACCAGATACAGGTGCGATCGCCAAAGAAACCAAAGCCTGTGGCAGGTTTATTCTCGCCACTAATGTGCTGGAAACTCAGCAATTAGAGCCTGACGATATGATTGTGAAATACAAAGAACAGCAGTCAGCAGAAAGAGGGTTTGGGTTCTTGAAAGATCCGCTGTTTTTTACGGACAGTGTATTTCTCAAGTCGCCGGAAAGAATCGAAGCTTTGGCATTGGTAATGGGTTTGTGTTTGTTAGTCTATACTTTAGGTCAAAGGTTACTGCGTCACAGTTTGCAACGCACTAATTCCCAATTGAAAAATCAGTTGGGCAAACAAACTAATCGACCGACGCTCCGTTGGATTTGCCAGATATTTCAATCAATTCATCTGGTGAGCCTACAAGGGATTCAACAAATTTCTAATTTAACAGCCGAGCGAATGGCTATATTGAACTTGCTGCCGCTCTCCTGTAAGTCTTATTATTTATTAATCTGAGATCGAGCAGTTTGTTTGATGAGCAAAACTGACAGAAATTTCATAAATATTTGATTCAGTAGTGATGTGTAATTATCAGGCTGCTGGAAATATCTGCTGTCGATTAATAGTTAATTATGACGGATGAAGGTGTTGTTAGATATCGAGAATCTAGGATTTGCCCGAAAGCAGTTAATTTTCAACTTGCCCCAACAGGTCGATGCGATTGTGACCCAACAGGTCGCGGGTATTTTTGATTATTATCTCGGACGAGAGACTCGGACGGAGCACCCCAACTGCGTGTGTGCCAGTTGAGGGTGCGGAATGTGGGTTATCTCGTTTCCAGTAGCATCAGAATGATACCGAGGAAACAGCGAGTGCCTAATTCCCTACTCAATTAATTGTAGGGACTTAAGCACTCGCGGTTTCCTGACTGTAGGTAATATTAATTCCGATCCTAGCGGAGTTGATATTACTACTATAAATAACCGTATCCTCCACCCCCCGGAGTCTCAATGACAAACACATCCCCCGACTGCATTTCCACACTCGCCGTACTCCCCAAATCCTCAACTTTTCCATCAACTCTTTCAACATAATTCCGCCCTACTTTCCCCACTTCACCCCCATTCAAACCGCAGGGAGAAATCACCCGCCGCCCCGATAAAATTCCCGCCGTCATTGCCTCCCGAAATCGTACTCGCCGCACAACTCCATTCCCCCCGCGATGATATCCATTCCCGCCGCTATTAGCCCGGATTGCAAAACTTTCTAACAACACCGGAAAGCGCCATTCTAATACTTCTGGGTCAGTTAAACGCGAATTAGTCATGTGAGTTTGCACCGCATCAGTACCGTCAAAATCTGCACCAGCACCCGAACCGCCGCAAATAGTTTCATAATATTGATAGCGCTGATTTCCAAATGTAAAATTATTCATAGTTCCCTGAGAAGCCGCCATCACTCCCAAAGCACAATACAAAGCATCCGTAATATTCTGCGATGTTTCCACATTTCCGGCAACTACCGCCGCTGGATAGCGAGGATTCAGCATACAGCCTTCGGGATTGATGATTTCGAGAGGTTTCAAACAGCCCGCATTTAGAGGAATATCGTCATCTACCAACGTGCGGAAAACATACAAAACAGCCGCTTTGCAGACGGCTGCGGGAGCATTAAAATTGTTAGTTTGTTGACCTGAAGTGCCAGTAAAATCTATTTTTGCACTGCGCGCAGATTTGTCAATTGTAATCGCTACCTTAATTTGTCCGCCACTATCCATCGGATAAGTAAACTCGCCATCTTGCAAAACATCAATTACCCTGCGTACCGACTCCTCAGCATTGTCTTGTACGAAGCCCATATAAGCTTGCACAGTCTTTAATCCATAATGCTCTACCATCTTGAGAAGTTCTTCTGCGCCGCGCTTGTTAGCAGCAATTTGTGCTTGCAAATCGGCTAGATTTTGAGCGGAATTGCGAACAGGAAAATTACCCGCTGTCAAAAGTTCTAGTAATTCTTTTTCTCGAAAATTGCCCTCGCTTACTAACAGGAAATTGTCAAGCAATATACCTTCTTCAGTTACTGTTGTACTGTTAGGAGGCATGGAACCGGGAGTAATGCCGCCGATGTCGGCGTGGTGTCCCCGCGAGGCAACATAAAACAAAGGAAGGGAGGAATCGCGATCGAATACTGGAGTAATAACGGTGATATCGGGTAAATGCGTGCCGCCGTTGTAGGGATTGTTAGAAACATAAACATCGCCCGGTTGAATCGCATTGCCTCGTGCTAAAATTAAAGCTTCAACGCTTTCGCTCATCGAGCCGAGATGTACGGGAATGTGCGGGGCGTTGGCAACTAATTGCCCGTTTTTGTCGAAAATTGCACAGGAAAAGTCGAGGCGTTCTTTGATGTTGACTGAGGAACTTGTGTTTTGCAATGTGACGCCCATTTGTTCGGCGATCGCCCGAAACAAATTATTAAAAATTTCCAGCAAAACTGGATCGGATGTAACCGCAGATAAACGCGGATGAACGCGGATACTATCTGCGTCCATCTGCGTGCATCGGCGGTTCAAAATTAGATCGTTATTTTCGGTTATTTCCGCTTCCCAGCCCGGTTCTATGATATTAGTTCCCGTTGCCTCAACAATCATAGCAGGGCCGCTAATGCAGTCGTGCGATCGCAAATCATCTCTCTGATAAACAGGCGTTGCCCGCCACCCGCCAGCAACATACATTTGCACGGTTGAAATTGGTTGCACGGGCAAGATGCCCGTGCCACAAGAGGGGGAAATTGTGGAGGCTTCCGGCACATCCATTCTTTCTACAACTTCCACCGAAACCGCTTCCACAATCAGCGGTTTTTCTGGCATAATAAAACTGTAACGCTGTCGGTGGGCTGCTTCAAATTCAGCCTGCATTACCTCAATCTTGTCAGCAAAATTTACCGCCAAAACCGAGTCACTTCCCTGATATTTTAAGCGCAACTTCTTAACAACTAAAACCTCTGACTTATCCTCTGTGTTATCTGCGCCTCTGCGGTTCAATTCCCTCTTTCCATCTGCCTCCAATTCGGTTAAAATATAATGCAAATCAGGTAATAATGCTGCATTTAATTGTTGCTCGATCGCCCTTTCGCGAATAGCCCGCACATCAGCCAAACCCATACCGTAAGCCGACAACACGCCCGCATAAGGGTGAATAAATACCCGTTTCATCCCCAAAGCATCGGCGATCGCACAAGCGTGTTGGCCGCCCGCACCGCCGAAACAGCACAATGTATACTCCGAAACATCGTAACCGCGCTGAAGCGAGATTTTTTTGACAGCATTTGCCATCTTTTCCACCGCGATCGCCAAAAAACCCTCCGCCACCTGTTCCGCCGTCCTCTCGCCCCCAATTTCCCCCGCTAATTGCCCAAATTTTTGCTTTACTACGTCAGGGGCGATCGGCAAATCTCCATTCAATCCAAATACTTTCGGGAAAAAATCCGGTTGAATTTTCCCCAACATCACATTGCAATCAGTCACAGTCAAAGGGCCGCCTTTGCGATAGCAAGCGGGCCCAGGATTGGCCCCCGCAGACTCCGGCCCGACGCGGTAGCGAGCCCCGTCAAAAAAGACAATTGAACCGCCGCCGGCTGCGACAGTGTGAATTGCCATCACGGGCGATCGCAATCTCACCCCAGCAATTTCCGTCTCAAATTCGCGTTCGTATTCGCCGTTAAAATGGGCAACATCTGTGGAAGTTCCGCCCATATCAAAGGTAATAATTTTATCAAAACCTGCCTTTTTGCTCGTTTGAACCGCACCGACAATTCCCCCAGCAGGCCCGGATAAAATACTGTTTTTTCCTTGAAATTGTGTCGCTTCCACTAAGCCGCCGTTGGACTGCATAAACATTAATTTGGGTGGCGGGCACGGGGAGGGCGGGCACGGGGGCACCGCCCCTACAGGAGATAATTGACTGGTTACTTGTTCGACATAACGCCGTAAAATCGGAGATAAATAAGCATCGACAACCGCAGTATCTCCCCGCGAAACCAGTTTCATCAGCGGGCTAACTTCGTGAGATACTGAAATTTGAGTAAAACCAATTTCTCGGGCTATTTTAGCAACTTGTTTTTCGTGTTCCGAGTAGCGGTAGCCGTGCATGAAGACGATCGCACAACTGCGAATTCCCTCATCGTATGCTTGCTGCAAACACGGGATAAACTCGGGATTGACAGCAGTTAACTCCTCACCTTGAGCGCTGTAGCGTTCCGCAACTTCAATAACTCGATCGTACAGCATTTGGGGCAAAACAATGTGACGCGCGAAAATATTCGGGCGGTTCTGATAACCAATTCTCAGCGCATCGCCGAAACCTTTAGTAATTAACAGAATTGTGCGATCGCCCTTTCGTTCCAGCAAAGCATTTGTCGCCACCGTCGTCCCCATTTTAATCGCTTCAATTTGTGCAGCGGGTATCGGAAAATCTGCGCCAATTCCTAAAATATCGCGGATTCCTTGAACTGCCGCGTCGGTGTAGCGTTCCGGGTTTTCCGACAGCAGCTTGTGAATGACTAATTTACCGTCGGGGTTCTTGGCGACAATATCAGTAAAAGTGCCACCGCGATCGATCCAAAATTGCCAGCGAGTGCGATCGTCAAAAACAGCATTCATATCTTTTTCCTGAGTTTTATTGTTTGACTGATTCAGAATTATTAAACAAAAATATCGGCAAGTCAATTCATAAATTTCATAAAATTCAGAACCTCAGACTCATAAAAATCATATCTATTTCTCTCTCATCTTCTCTTTCCTTCCTTCGCGCCCTTCGCGCCTTCGCGGTTCGTTAAAATAAAACTGCTATATATATCGAATAGCCTCAACCAATCCCTGACAAACACCCGCCAGAAAATCCAAATCCAAAGTTTCAATCCGATCGCTTTCTCGATGATAGTGCGGATTTCGCATATTAGCAGTATCAGTCACCATAATAGCCGGATCACCATTATCCCAAAAAGGAACATGATCGCTGCGGCGAGTATCCGGTACAATTAAACCTCGATTCGGCACCGGCAGCCACTCGCAGGGCTGACCCGATTTGCGAATTTTGCCACTCAAATTAATCAAATCGGGAACCGTCCGCAAAGTGCCAATTAAAGCAATAAAATTGCCACTATTTGGATAAAAATATTTCAACCCAGCGGGATAGCTTTGAGAATTAGAATTATGGTTGCAATAACCCAACATTTCCAAAGAAATCATTAACCGGATTGACTTTTGCTGTTGCTTGTATTTAGCTGCATGATGACTGCTGCCCAAACAGCCGTATTCTTCCATATCGAAGGCGACTAATTGCACTGGATATTTGAGCGGCGCAGATGCGATATCCCTTGCGAGTTCCAGCAAAACAGCAACACCTGTAGCATTATCATCGGCCCCAGGCGTTCCGGGTACAGTATCGTAATGAGCACCAATTACGATCGGCTTTTCTTGCTTCTTTTCTTGCTTTCCCCCCTTAGCAAGGGGGGGACTGAGGGGGGGTAAATCCAAGATAAAATTGTGATGAATTCGCCCGCGAACCGAAAAATCGTCAATTTTTACAGTTCCCCACTGTGCCCACTGTTCGCGGATGTATTGCTGAGCATAAAAATGCCCTTCGGATGCGAGGTATGGGTTGCGATCGCGTACAATTTGAATCAGATGGCTGTGCAGGCGTTCTTTGAGATTCATGCGATCGGAGATACAATGAGTACATTAAGATTATATGGGATTGAATTATGATTGGAGAAGTCAGAATCGAAAATTATAAGTCCATTCAAAAGCTGAAGCTAGAATTAGGACGAGTAACTGTATTGATCGGTGAAAATGGTTGCGGAAAGAGCAATATCCTAGAGGCGATCGCCCTTGCTTCTGCTGCGGCCGATGACAAGCTGGATAACGAGTTTTTAGCTTCTCGGGGCATCAGAGTGACAGAACCTCAATTTATGCGATCGGCTTTTGAAATTGACAATTTGATTAAAGATATCAAAATTGACTTAAAAGGGAATGAGGTACAACCATTCAGTTGTATTTTACAAAATGATAATTCTCCCTATTCTCAGTGGGTTAGGAAAAACTTTTTGGGCGATCTTGAAACATTTCTCAAAACTGCTGTTAAGAGTGTGAGTGACAAATACGGTGGCGACGAAAAAATCCGCTCTATTTTATTAGGAGAAGAAACAAATTTTTCACAACAAGAACTATCAAAATTTGCAAAAGAGTTGCAATCATTTTCGCTGATAATTTCTCTCAATAATTTTATAATTTATTCTCCTGAAAACCAAGCCTTAAGAACTTTTGAAAAAGAAGGTCAAATTCAACCATTAGGCATTAAGGGTGAAGGTCTATTTAAACTTATTAACTTTTTGAATTCAGATAAAAATCAAGACAAGCTTGATGAAATCAAACAAAAGCTGCGCTTAATAGATTGGTTTAAAGATTTTGAAGTTCCTCAAAATTTAGCAGCAATGCAAACTTCTATCCAAATCCAAGATAGGTACTTAGATAAGGATTTAAGTTATTTCGACCAAAGAAGCTCGAATGAAGGCTTTTTATTGTTACTGTTTTACTTTACCTTGTTTATCAGCGATATCACTCCCAAATTTTTTGCAATTGATAACATTGATGCTTCTCTTAACCCCAGATTGTGCCGCCGATTAATGCAAGAATTAGTCGAACTAGCCAAGAAACATGATAAACAAGTCATCTTTACAACCCACAACCCGGCAGTTTTGGACGGTTTGGATTTAGAGGATGACGAACAGCGACTGCTTGTGATTTCTCGCAACCAATTAGGTTATACTAAAGCCAGACGCATTCTGGGCCCCAAACCTCTAGAGGGCCAAGAACCAGTAGAATTATCAGAGGCATTTTTGAGGGGCTATATCGGCGGACTTCCTAAAAATTTTTAATATGATTAGTTTTGGATTGGTTACAGAGGGACTTACTGACCAGATTGTTATTGAGAATATTTTAGCTGGATATTTCAATAGTCCAGATTTAGATATCAGACAACTTCAACCAGAAAGAGATAAAGACAATGAGAATAAATCCACATACGGCGGCTGGACTCTAGTTTTTAATTATTGTAAGTCAAGAGATTTTCAAGAAGCCTTGCAATTTATTGACTATATCATTATCCAAATCGATACGGATGTTTCAGAAGATTATAATATCCCCAAGCAAGATGAAAACGGTGAGTTTACTCCCCAGCAGTTAATTGCAAAAGTTATTGAAAAGTTTAGAAGTGCGATAGGCGATAATTTTTACAGCAAATATCAACAAAAAATTATATTTGCCATCTCCGTACATTCTATAGAGTGTTGGTTGCTTCCACTGTATTATACCGACAAAAAGAAAAAATCTCAATTTAAGAACTGTCTCGATACTTTAAATCCGCAAGTTTATAAAAAACACAAGTTTAGGATCGATGCTAAAAATCCTGAATATTATCGAATAATTTCAAAACCCTATCGCAAGCATAAAGTTTTGATGAACCATTACCCAGAAAATCCCAGTTTAAACTTTTTTATAGAAGAGATTAAAAGCAGAGATATTAAGATTGGTGGTGAAGAGGATTGGTAATGCAGCAGGTTGTTATGTCCTATAATAGAAACATAGTTATCGGAGATTACCATGCAAGCATACAAACTTAGAGGTAAAATCGATGCAACTGGCAACTTGGTAGTTTTGGAATCCGTGGATATGCCGCCGGGAGATGTAGAAATCATCGTCTTGCAGCTACCTGATACGGTTAAACAAGTCAGCGCGTCAGAAAATGCGATCGCACCTGAAGCAGCTAAAAAAAAGTTTAAAACTAACGTGAAGGCATTTCAAGGTTTATTCGATCGAGATGCTGTACCGGAACCGCTGGATTTTGAAGATCCAGACAAACAAGCAAAATGGGAATATTTAAAGGAAAAACATAACTTGTGAAAATCCTGATAGACACCAATATAATAGTAGATGTTGCGCTTGAGCGAGAACCTTTCTCTGCTGAGAGCGATCGCATTTTAACCTTAGCTGAAGAAGCACAAATTCAAGGCTATATTTCAGCCTCTACTTTTAGCTATCTTTACTATATTATCCGCAGAGACAGAGGCCGCGATTGGACGCTGGATTTTTGGCGGCAGTTAGCCACATTTTGTCAAGTCGCAACAGTAGATAACTCAGTTATTTCAATGGCATTAACTTGCAACTTCAAGGATTTTGAAGATGCGATTCAGTACAGCACTGCTGTAATCAATCGAATTGATGCCATTGTCACCCGCAACCCGCGAGATTTTCCGGTTATTACTCCTAGGATTGTAACTCCAAATCAGTTAATTCAAGAATTAACCAATTCTCCCTAAATTTCTCAAAGCGCTAAACTTCTGATTCCAGTTCGCTAACCCGCAACTGCACGGGTAATTCTACAGAATTCAAATCAGACGACTCTAACAATCCTGCTGTTTCAACTTCTGCACTCGCTTCACCGTGCCGCACTTTTCGCAATTTATCACCCAAAGTATCCCGCTGGTTGATCAAATAAATACTCACCAAAGTCAGCCCAACTCCCATCGATTGCAGCGGATTGAGGACTTCGCCCAACAACAAGTTGCCGAACACCAAAGCAAATACAGGCGTAAGAAAGGTAAGAGAACTCAAACTTGTTAGACTGCCACTGGAAGCAAAATAAAAGAATAAACCGTAGGCGATCGCACTTCCGAACACGGTAGAATAACCTAACGCCATCCAGCCGGAAAAATCGATATTCACAAACTGCTCAGACTCAGTTGCAGCCGAAATTGCCAACAGCGGCAAACCGCCCAAAATCATGTGCCAACCAGTCGCCACCACCGGGTCAACATAACGGCAAACCCAGCGCACCAAAACCGTACCCACAGCCATCGACAAAGCAGCCAACAGCATCAACCATTCTCCACCCTGAAACAACTGTTCGATACCCGCAGAAACCGGCGCGTTTTCAGGATGCAAAAGCCCCAAAATCCAGCCATCGGGCAACCCGATCAAACTGATGCCCGCAACGCCAATAACTAATCCCAACCAGCCCCAAAAACCTATTTTTTCTTGAAACAGCCACAAACACAAAATCGCCACAGCTAGCGGTTGAGAATCAATCATCACCGAACCCAAGCCCGCACCGGTTCTCGCCAAACCTTCGGCTAAAAAGCCTTGAAACAAAGTAGCGTCAACCAAAGCAAACAGCGAAATCCACAGCCAAGCTTTCCAACCCTGCGGCTGCGGTTTTCCCATGAATGCCGCCGCCAGCAGCACTAACACGCCCGCAGGTACTAAACGCACGAATGCCACAAACAGCGGCGTTGTGTGCGGCATCACCCCCTTCATCGCTACCATCGCGGTTCCCCAGAGGAAAAACGGCGCAATTAGCAACAGCGGGGCAAAAGGCAGTTTAGAATCGGTAAGTTTTAGCTGCATGGCGGAGACTCCAAATAATTGATGAGAGTGGCTCTCAGGAGAATGATGTAGATTTGTTAAGCAATTTTTACAATTATATATTATTGATGTTGGGTTAAGTGCGATCGCATAAATCTCGGCCATGAGGAACAGGCTTTCGGGCCCGTTCCACAAAATCAAGGTGGAACAGCCCCGAAAGCCTGTTGCGAACACAGGCACAACATCTACCCCGATGAATAAGGCACACTATAAGAAGTTAGCTACAAAAATCCGTAACATTGCCTGTACACAGCCCATGATTTGGCCATTCAAGCCCCGCTACCGCAAACAAATCGCCCGTATCGAAATCACCGGAGCCATTGCCGGAGAAACCCGCAAACGAGTCCTAGAAGCTCTCAAAACCGTTGAAGAACGCAAATTTCCCGCCCTGCTGCTGCGGATAGACAGCCCCGGCGGCACTGTCGGCGATTCCCAGGAAATTTACAGCGCACTCAAGCGTTTGCGCGAAAAAGTCAAAATTGTCGCCAGTTTCGGCAATATTTCAGCTTCTGGCGGAGTTTACATCGGCATGGGAGCCGAGCATATCGTTGCTAATCCCGGTACAATTACCGGCAGCATTGGCGTGATTATCCGGGGCAACAATCTAGAACGGCTGTTAGAAAAAGTAGGTGTTTCTTTTCAGGTGATTAAATCGGGGCCGTATAAAGATATCTTGGCATTCGATCGAGAATTGACCGATCCCGAACAGCAAATTCTGCAAGACTTGATCGACACCAGCTACCAGCAATTCGTGGAAACCGTTGCCGCAGCCCGTTCATTGGCTGTTGAAAAAGTCAAAAGTTTTGCCGACGGTCGGGTTTTTACCGGTCAGCAAGCCTTAGAATTGGGTTTGGTCGATCGACTGGGAACAGAAGAGGACGCTCGCCGCCTTGCCGCCGAACTCGCAGGCCTCGACCCGGACAAAACCGAGTCTTGCACGCTAGAAAAACAAAAACCTTTCCTAAATCGCGTCTTGGGGAGTAGTCTGGATATATCCGGGCTTTGGGCTTACAATAATTTGCTGGAATTCGAGCTTTCTACTAGCGGTTTGCCGCTGTGGATGTATCGCCCGTGATTAAATAGTCAGTTGGCAGTGGGCAGTAGTCAGTTGGCAGTGGTAATTGGTAATTAATAATTGGTAATTGCAACTAGCAACTGACAACTAGCAACTGACAACTAACAACTGACAACTGACAACTGACAACTGACTAAAATGGAGGAAATTTGCGTGGAGTGGCAAGTGCGGGGGATTCGTGGGGCAACTACTGCTAGCGAGAATTCGGTGG
This sequence comes from Oscillatoria nigro-viridis PCC 7112, assembly GCF_000317475.1. NCBI lineage: Bacteria > Bacillati > Cyanobacteriota > Cyanophyceae > Oscillatoriales > Oscillatoriaceae > Phormidium > Phormidium nigroviride. The sequence goes on along the minus strand of NC_019729.1, from coordinate 4,646,582 downwards.
CAGCAATTCGAGAAGCGGTGAGAGAATTGTTAGATGAATTAGAAGCAAAAAATGATATAAATCCCGAATTAATTATTAGTGCTACGTTTTCTGCTACTCGTGATTTAGATGCTGTGTTTCCGGCTGCGATCGCCCGCGAACGTCCTCACTGGTGTAATGTTGCTTTGCTCGACGTACAGCAAATGCACGTTGAGGGTGCTTTGGAACGCTGCATCCGGTTTTTAATTCTCGTTAACTGGCCGGCACATACTGAAATTTATCATCCTTATTTGCGGGGAGCTCAAAATTTGCGCCCCGATAGGAATTTAGCGGTGGCGGTGGCTGGGGAAAAGTAGACTTGGCGATTGTGAAAGTCGATCGCCCCCCGAAAACTCAAAAAGTCAAACATTCCTAGACTCACGGGCCCCCAGAAACCGGGTTTTTTCCTCAGAAGATGCCATGCAGCCGACGAAAACCGCAAAAACCCGGTTTCTTTGATTTTGTCGATCGCCCCGACAACTCAAAAAGGGATCTCGTCCGATTTGACTCTCATTCTTGTTGACAAGTTGCAGGTTAAGGTGTATTGTGAGTTTGCGAGTTGCAAAGCTCGATCGCTCCAGAACGTTGAAAATTGCATAGTTTTATTTTGGATCTGCGGCTAGTTTCAGTGTCGCAGAATGTCAATCGACGCACCTCGGGCGATCGGCAAAACCCTGATTTTATCGTTGAGGTGCGTCGATTGCTCTCATACCAAGGGTTACGGCTTGCAAGCAACTGAGCTTATTGCAGGTTTTACGGTCTTATTGACAGGTAAAAAATGGTGCGTCGATTTGAGGCTTGAAACCCTTTCTGGGTAAGGCTCCCTGGCCGAAGAGTCTCCTTTACCACTTCCCCGAGAGGGAATTGAAACATCATTGTGCTGGTTCCAGTGGAGCTAACTCCACCAGAGTCTCCTTTACCACTTCCCCGAGAGGGGATTGAAACCTTCTTTTTGACAAATTTCGCAGAAGGTAGAGTTGTGTCTCCTTTACCACTTCCCCGAGAGGGGATTGAAACTGTTTAAAAATATCCCCTCTCAAACAGATGTCAAGAGTCTCCTTTACCACTTCCCCGAGAGGGGATTGAAACACCGACATTGTGCCGGCATCGAAGTCTCCTTGAATGTCTCCTTTACCACTTCCCCGAGAGGGGATTGAAACACCAATCACCGTTAAAGGTTGTGAAATTTGCCAAAAGTGTCTCCTTTACCACTTCCCCGAGAGGGGATTGAAACGCTTACAGTAATAAGCTCGGCACGAAAATCCTCTGTTTGTCTCCTTTACCACTTCCCCGAGAGGGGATTGAAACCTGATTTTTCCCGACTTTTTTTTGAACCTCCTCCTTTTGTAAATGTCTCCTTTACCACTTCCCCGAGAGGGGATTGAAACAAAGTGTTTCCGACCCTGTAGTTCATGCCCTTCGTCTCCTTTACCACTTCCCCGAGAGGGGATTGAAACGCAACGTGATAGTCGCGATATTCATTTGACTCCTTGAATGTCTCCTTTACCACTTCCCCGAGAGGGGATTGAAACAAAACCTTTCCCTTCTTTTTGCCCTTCTGACGGAGTCTCCTTTACCACTTCCCCGAGAGGGGATTGAAACATTTCACTATCTCCTGGCTTCCAAACCAGAGCGTTGGAGTCTCCTTTACCACTTCCCCGAGAGGGGATTGAAACACAAATCTCCCGAAGCTTTTGTGTTAATGCTAATACAAAAATAATGTCTCCTTTACCACTTCCCCGAGAGGGGATTGAAACGTTAGCTGTCGCTAACCGTAACCTCTATCGTAACTTCGGTCTCCTTTACCACTTCCCCGAGAGGGGATTGAAACTCCTTTTTCCAAGGCATCTTGACGTATGGTGTTGAGTCTCCTTTACCACTTCCCCGAGAGGGGATTGATATCAAATCCCCTGGCATCGGAATTAATCTTACCCACAGTCATGAGGCGGCAGTACCTTTCGTCGTGTCAACTTAAGGTAAAACCGATAGTCCGTCAGGGGTTGAAACCCCTGCCTCAAAGTGAAAGTCCTCTCAAAGAGGACTAATGAGTTCTTCAGTCGTCTTTGAGAGGACTTTAGCTATAAGCCCCGTGGAATTCATTCCCAGGCGGACTGCCGGGTGGGAGAACCAGCGGACTAAAAGCTTAAGTTGACACCACCAAAGGCACTACCGTTTCCCTACTCAAACCGTTACCCCCAATTGCCTTTGCCTTCTTCCTTCTGCCACACAAAAAAACCCCGGTCTCTCAAAGAAACCGGGTTTTTTGTCAATCAGACGCTTTCTTGTGATGCAGCCTAATCCCTAAAAAAATGTCATATATAAAACTCCAAAAGTCCTTTTTCCCTTCCAATATTCCCAAAGTTTGAGGAGAACCTTTCTCATCTAACAGTGGCTTCACAGCCTCATAAGCAGGCTTGTAATTGTACCAAGGAATCGAAGGCCACAAGTGATGAATCAGATGATAATTCTGCCCCAAAATCAAGATATTTAGAATAGGGCTAGGATATACTCTGGCATTTTTCCAACGATCGCGCTCGTGAAACGGACGGTGCGGCAAATAATCAAAAAATAACCCCAAGGCCAACCCCACCACCAAAGCAGGAGAAAACCAAAAATTCATCACGTAACCTAGTTTGTCGTATAGAATGGCAATATACACCACCGCTACGACAAACAAACGGCTGAAAAACCATTCCCAAAGTTCATTTTTCCGCCACAGTTTGCGCTTAAAAAAGAATATCTCGTGGTAAAAAAACCTCGCAGCAATCAACCACAAAGGCCCGCCCGTCGAAACATAATGGTCTGGATCGTTATCGGGATCGTTAACGTGGGCGTGATGCTGGATATGTACCCGCGTAAACACCGGAAATGCAAAACCCAACATCAGCGCGCTACCGTGTCCCAAAATAGCATTGATCGTGCGATCGCGGTGGGCCGCATTGTGAGACGCATCGTGAATCACAGTTCCCGCCATGTGCAAAGCCAACACGTTCAATAAAAAACAGCACCATTGGGGCCATTCCCAATACCAGAAACCCAAGTAAGAAACCACGATAATCACTACTGCACTCAAAAACAGCAGTAGTGTCGGATTCAAGTCACCGGGAGGACTCAGAAACTCTTTCGGCACTGTCAGCGGCCGTCCTGCCTCCGACATCTTTGTTAAGACTCCTTAATATTTCACTCTTGCGTAGTATAAGATACAAGCCGGACAATAGTAAAGTTTTATGAAAGAACAAAGTCCGATCGCCAGAAACTAACCTCTGCACAAGCAGGAAAGTATTCCTGTTGTACAAGGATACCAGTGCTAGATTAGCCAAAAGAGCTGAGCAGACCAAATAAAATCAATGGGTATGTCTGTATTTATGTCAAGCCTGAGAGCGGAAAAATTTGCAAAACAGGGCGCTACCCAAGAAAAGATTACCGATCGGTAAAAAGTCAGATATTCTATATATTGTTCAATACTTGCTTTTTTGACGACTATCAAAATTTTTAAGACTTGAGACTAGCGTCATTGCTTGTAGTGCAAAGATGAAACGTTAGCCGAAATTTAAACAAGAAATCCACCTGCCTCCCCAGAACACCGCTGATGCAATTGCCAAAAGCCCTACGCCGGACTAAAATCGTCGCCACCATTGGCCCAGCAACTTCGGACCCACAAGTGCTGCGCCAGCTCATAGAAGCCGGTGCCACAACTTTGCGACTCAACTTTTCCCACGGAACAGAAGAAGACCACCAGCGCAGCATTCGCTTAATCCGGCAAACATCCTTTGAACTCAACCAGCCGGTTGCCATCCTCCAAGACCTCCAAGGGCCGAAAATTCGTTTAGGGCGCTTTGAGACAGGATCTATAGTTGTCAAAAACGGCGATCCTTTCATTCTCACCAGCCGCCCGGTTCCCGGCACCGAACTCATTTCTTCCGTCACCTACGACCCCCTAGCAGAGGAAGTTCCAGAGGGATCGATGATTCTGCTAGACGACGGGAAAGTGGAAATGCTGGTGGAAAAAGTAGACCGCGCGGCGCGGGAATTGTACTGCCGCGTCGTCGTCGGCGGGCCGCTTTCCAACAACAAAGGCGTGAATTTTCCGGGAGTTTACCTGTCAATTAAAGCGCTGACTGATAAAGACCGCAAAGATTTAATGTTCGGCCTCGACCAAGGTGTCGATTGGGTGGCCCTGAGCTTTGTGCGGAATCCCCAAGATGTGCTCGAAATTAAAGAGCTCATTGCCAGTGCGGGCAAGCAAGTACCGGTGATTGCCAAGATCGAAAAGCACGAGGCGATCGAACAAATGGAGGAAATTCTCACCCTTTGCAACGGCGTGATGGTCGCCCGCGGGGATTTGGGAGTGGAACTGCCCGCCGAAGACGTGCCGATTTTGCAAAAGCGCCTGATTGCTACCTCCAACCGCCTGGGTATTCCGGTAATTACCGCTACCCAGATGCTCGACAGCATGGTCAACAATCCCCGTCCCACCCGCGCCGAGATTTCCGACGTAGCCAACGCGATTCTGGACGGAACTGATGCAGTGATGCTATCGAATGAAACTGCTGTCGGCAAGTTCCCCGTCGAAGCGGTGGCGACAATGGCGAGAATTGCGGTGCGGATGGAGAAAGAAGGAATTAAACGGAATATTAGGAATGTAGAAGATATTGGTCGATCGATCCCCAACGGCATCAGCCAAGCAGTCAGCCAAATCTCCGAACAATTGAACGCCGCTGCCATCATGACGCTGACCAAAACCGGCGCCACAGCCCGAAATGTCTCGAAGTTCCGACCCAAAACTCCGATTTTGGCAGTTACTCCTCACGTAGACGTAGCCCGACAACTGCAATTAGTATGGGGAGTCAAACCCTTGCTGGTGCTGGATTTGCCCTCCACCGGCCAGACATTTCACTCTGCCATGACAGTCGCTCAGGAAAAAGAGTTAGTCTGCGACGGAGATTTAGTGGTGATGACCGCCGGTACTCTGCAAGGGGTTGCCGGATCGACGGATTTGATCAAAGTTGAAGTAGTGACAGCAGTTTTAGGCAAAGGCACCGGTGTCGGTTTGGGATCGGTGAGTGGCCTGGCCAGGGTTGCTCGCACTGCAGCAGATGTAGGCAATTTCCACCCTGGAGAAATTTTGGTAGTGGAACACACAAGCGTCGCTTTTGTGGAGATGATTCGGAAAGCCGCAGGTGTGGTGACGGAGGAGGACAGTTTGACTTCTCACGCCGCGATTATCGGTTTGCGCTTGGGCGTGCCGGTGATGGTGGGCGTAAAGAATGCCACGCGCGTAATTCGGGACGGAACTATGCTGACGCTGGATATGCAGCGGGGTTTAGTTTATTCCGGGGCCAGAGGCGGCTCAACTGACACGGAAGTGACCGTTTAACTGTTGGTGAGCTAGGAGTTGTGGAATTTTGAATTAAATTCTACAACTCGTTGCTTTTTTCGCTTAGGTTGTGCTATAATCCAAAATTGTCTGTGCCGATGTAGCTCAGGGGTAGAGTATTCGATTCGTAATCGAACGGTCGTGGGTTCAAATCCCACCATCGGCTTTGGGTTTCAGCGATTTTTGTCTATGACTTGTATATGATTGTTGCAAATCTGTAGCAAAACGCAGTTAAACTGCTCAAAAATGCTCTGGGCAAAGTAGCCGAGAGCATTTTTATTTGCCCTAAATCCTTGTGTGGTGGAGATGGTGAATTTTTTAAATTCATATCGTTTCCGGTTGCATCGGTATTGTTCAAATGTTCAAACAGTCAGTTGTCATATCAATTCCGGTTGTATTGGAATGATGAAACCGCAGAGGACACAGAGGATACAGAGAAAGGGAAGAGAGAGATGAATAATTCCGATGCCAAGGGATTTGATCTCATATCGTTTCCGGTTGCATTGGAATAATAAAATCGAGTCAACATTTAACACTCAACAATTCAGTTTTTCGACCCACAGTCAACAGTCAACAGTCAACAGTCAACAGTCAAGAGGAGTGCAACCGGAATTGATATGACATCGTATTAGTTCGGGGGCCGGGGGAGGCGAAAACTCAGGGGACTGAGGATTTGATTGAGAGTTCGCAGTTGTTCCGCAGTACCCAAACAAATCAGCATATCTCCTCCTTCGATCGCAGTTTCTCCGGTAGGCCCCACAATCAAAGTCCCGCCAGCGCGCCGCACTGCTAAAACCAATGCCCCCGATTGCGATCGCAACTTGGCATTTCTCAAAGTTTGCCCGACGTAGACACAAGTATTGGGATCGACCAAAAATTCTTCCATGTAAAAAGAACTCTCGGTGCCGGTCAAAACACCGTCTACAAAATCCATAACTTGAGGCCGCAAAGCAGCCGCCGCCATGCGCTTTCCGCCGGTAATGTAGGGGGATACGACGGCATCGGCGCCGCCCCGCTGCAACTTCTTTACGGCTTCTTCTGTGGTGGCGCGGGCGATCGCCCGTACCTTCGGATTCAGAGTTTTCGCCGACAGCACAGTGTATAAATTCTCGGCATCCGAAGGCAAAGCTGCTACTATGCAAATTGCGCGATCGATCCCGACATTCAGCAACGTTTCGTCCAGAGTCGCGTCTCCTTGGACAGCCGTGTACCCCAGCGCCAAAGCTGCCTCAACCGACGGCACCGCCGAATCAATCACCACAAAAGGGATATTTTCTGCCTGAAATTCCAAAGCAATCTGACGCCCAGTGCGCCCAAAACCGCAGAGAATGTAATGCCCGATTAAAGAATCTACCAAACGCCGCTGCTGCCTAATTCTTGCTCCTTCTTGAAAATATCCTTGAATCAGCGCTTCTGTAAAGCGGTTGACGATGAAACCTATCACAATAACGCCCATCAAAATCAGGCATATGGTAAACATTCGCCCGCGTTGACCGAGGGGGTGAAGTTCACCGTAGCCGACAGTTGCTAGGGTAAATACTGTCATGTAAGCGGCATCGAGCAAAGGCCATTTTTCCACCTGCCAATACCAGAGAGTACCCGTGCATACAATGCCCCCAAGGGCTAGGACTCCGCCCATTAAGTCTTTTTGCAGGCGCTGGTACTTTTTCTCTAAAGTTGAATACACCGATTGGGCTGACCTATTACCTATTAGCTGCTACCAATTTTAATATCATGTCCGGTCGATTACCCTGATTCCTGTAGGGGTTCCCCTCACCAAATATACCTGCCAACAATCTCCAATCTCACAAACGGGCCCCGGCAATTGTATTATGGGCGATCGATCGGACATAATATAACCATATCAGCCCTAGACGCAGGGGGCGTCAAAAAGCCAGTTTCTGTCTAGATACTTTGCTGCCAAACTCAACATTTTGACAATCAAGCATCCAGGATACAAGCCGCCGGATTCATCCGTGGGGAAATAGAAAACCTGTATCCGATAAAGGAGCCCCCGAATTTATCCGTGGGGTCAATGCTTCAATCTAAAATCTAATCAATGCTTCAATCTAAAATCTAAAATCTAAAATCTAAAATCGATTGACTCTTAACCCGGTTTTTTTTGCGTGAGTTCCGACCCAGTTCCAATCCCGTCGCAGAGGTGGCGATTGTTTGGATTGGCGATCGGATTTGTCTGAAAATAATTGCGGGCTCCATTGCAACCCTGCACCAGCAAATCGTCAAGATTAAGATTCCACAGCATCACCGTACCGTCAGCACTAGCACTAGCGATCGCCTTGCCGTCTGGACTAAAACTCGCACTCCTAACAGCATCCTTGTTACCTTTTAAAGTTTTGAGCAATGTACCGTCAACGTTCCACAGCCTCACCATTTTGTCTGTGCTTGCAGATAGCAACATTTGACTGTCGGGACTAAAGCTGATATTTGTCAATCCACTTGTATGCTTGAAAATACTTAGCGGTGTGCCGTCTTGGCTCCAAATTCTCGCAGTTCCCCCAGCACTTGCAGCCGCCAGCATTGCTCCGTCAGGACTGAAAGTTACAGTCATAATTTTATCACTTTCCATCTGTAAAGTTCGGAGCAATTTGATATCGGTGCTTGCTTCGATTGACTGCTGTTTTTGCATTTTTTCCACAACCTTTGTCAAACTCCAAAGTTTAACAGTGCCATCAGTGCCAGCCGCAGCAATTATCTGACCGTCAGGGCTAAAACTCGTGCTGGTTATCCAACCTCGCTCCACTTTTAAACTTAACAATTCCTCACCGTTTATTTTCCAGAGTTTAACTGTTCCATCGGTACCTGCTGAAGCAATAATTTTACTATCTGGACTCAAAGAGACGGTTGTTATTTTACAGTTCTGTCCTTTTAAATCATGAATTAATTGACCATTCTTCTGCCAAATTTTGACAGTTTTGTCGTCGCTGGCAGAGACAATGAGCTGACCGCTAGGACTGAAGATGGCATTTCTAATTTTAGCCGTATGACCAGTTAATGTTGCTTGCAAAGTTCCCTTAGTTTGCCACAGTTTGATAGAATTATCATCGGTAGCCGTCACAATTGTTTGACTGTCGGGACTGAAACTCGCGAAAGCCAAGGTACTGGCTTGAGTCTGCAAGCGGCGGCGTTCCCGAAAGCTGTAAACAGCCTGTTCGAGGGCGATCGCCGCTCGCATCTGAATATCTGAACTAACTCCTAGCGATCCTTTCATTTCTTTAACAGCTCTAATGCTTTCTAGCAAAGCTTCTTCTTTTTTATCTGCGGCAAATAGCGTTTCTGATAACAAAGTGAGAGTGAGAATTTTGTTGTTTCTTTCTTCGATTGACGGTTTTACCCAAAAAGCTACTATCAGAATTGATATTAATATGACTGCGGCTCCTGTAACTGTTTGCACTCTCAGTTGTTGCTCGCGCCACAGTTTAACTGCAATCGCTTTTTTCTGCTTTTGTGCTTCGCTTAGTTCCTCTAGTAACTTTTTTTCGCGGCGCAGTTGTTCAATTTCAGTTTGAGTTTGTTTTTCGCGATCGCGCAATTTGGCAAATTCCGCTTCTTGACTCGCACCTAAAAATTGATAATCTTGGGTGCTCAAGCTTTTATTTGCCGCCCACTGTTGGGCATCTTCCAGTGCTTGACCGCGCAACAAGCGAGATTCGTCTTGACAATTTGTAGCTATCCATGCTGTTAGGGATTCAGCATAGGGGCGCAAGTCGCCGAGTGCTTTTTCTACCCAGTTGTGGCTGAATATAGCTGCGTAAATGCGGTTGGATACGGTTAATTTTCCGGCTCGTTTTACTACTAATCCGCTCAGCCGCAATTCTGTTTGTTCGGGAGTATCATCAGCGCAAATTCCTCCTGCCAGGGCGGGCACGGGGGCACAGCCCCTACAATCGGGGGGTTCTGAAAGTGGCAATATTTTTTGATATAGCCCTAATAACCTACTGGCGCGGTGCTGACTTCTGAGAAGGCGATCGCGAATTGTTTTGATGTGTACCGGTTCATCGGATGATTCCCAATTATCAATAATATCAGCTTGCACTATCTCGCTAATTAATAATTGATTAGTAGTAAAAAATTCAGTTTTGCTTTCATCCGTTGATTCTGATATAATAGAAGCCGACGCTAAGCTTTTTACATGGTGCAAAATCAGCTTGCAAAGCTTTTGAGTCAGAAATGGCTGCCCTCCCGTCCAGTCCAAAATCTCTTTTAGAACCTCTTGAGGATTGTCTACTTTTCCCTCAAATCCCTTTGCTAAAGGCAGAGCTTCTTGTAACTTAAAACCGTGCAATTCAATAGCTAACCCGATATTAAAGGGCGTGCGAGTTGCATCGCTAATTAAATCCGATGGCGTAGCTACTCCCAGCAAAGCAAATGTAAGGCGCTGGTATTCTGAATTGTGAGCGCGTTTATTGTAGCAACATCTAATTAATGCAAAGAAATCGTCTAGCGGTTCTTGGAAACTCAGAACGCTATCAATTTCATCAATAAAAATGACCAGGTTTTGAGAAATTTTGACCAGCAGCAATTCTTCAATTAACTCTCCTAAACGCTGCACCGGCGACATCAACTCTCTCTCCCGCCACCAAGCCATAAACTCAACTGGGTTAAACAGGTTGAAACTGCACAATAGTTTGTAAGCGACGCCGCCGTACCACTTATCCAGAGAGACTTGCTGGTTGCCAATGTCCGAAAGGTCGATCGTAGCACAGGCAATGCCATCAGCCGAGAGTTTTTGTACAGTTCGCACCAGCAAACTGGATTTGCCCATTTGTCGGGAATTGAGCACGTAACAAAACTCTCCGGCTTTGAGGGCTTGATAAAGTTCTGAGTCAGCTTGTCGCACTACATAAGTAGGTGAATTTTGCGGGAGACTGCCGCCGATTTGATATTGGTAATCCACTGTCATTATATTGCGTATAGTTAGATTATCTGGTAACTGGTGTTGTGCCTTTACCGCAGGCAATTTTACCATTTTCATAGGTGGGTTCCACTGGTTCAATTGTACCGGGAGAATCAGCTTGGCAGAATATGGACGTTGTAGTTATTTCCTCTTTAGCAGCATGGGGCTCAAAGTTTTTAGCAGGAACTAGAAAGACACCGCCGACATAACTTTTTAAGTCTTTTTTCTTGGATAGTCCATAATTAAATACTGCTTTCTTAGTGGCACGAATTGAATACTTGAAATTTGTTGTCTCGGTTTTAATCCCAATTCCCAAAGCATCAACAGAAGTAGCAAAAGCATTTTTTTCTATAAATAGAGCTTGCTGTGCGCGGTTCATTGAGCTAACATACAGTTTTGCTTCGGGAATCCTGCAGCTATGGCTAGTATTAAGAAATGATGGCAGAGCGATCGCGCCAATTACTCCCATGCCCATTAAAAGCAATAAGCATCCGCAACCGTTAGGTAAAATGCTAGCTGATTTAGAATCTTGTTGACTCATAGTTTTTTATCCTCCCTGTTAGTAGTAAAGACTTTAGTCAGACAAATCTCAACTGAATGCCGATTTGATATTAGTAACCGACTGTCATTATCTTGCGCATAGTTAGATTATTTAGTCACTTGTCTTGTGCCTTTACCACAAGCAATTTTACCATTTTCATAGGTGGGTTCCGCTGGTTTAATTGTACCGGGAGAATCAGCTTGGCAGAATATGGATATTGTTGTTATTATTCCCTCTTTAGCAGCATTGGGTTCAATTTTTTTAACAGGAACTAGAAAGACACCGCCGACAGAACTCTTAAGTTGTGGTTGCTTAGAGACTCCATAATTAAAAGCAGTTTGCTTTGTGGCGCGAACTGAATACTTGTAATTTGTTGTCTCCGTTTTGATCCCAAGTTCCAAAGCATTAACAGAACTCGAAAAAAGTCTTTTTTTGGCAAAATATGCTTGCTGAGCTTTGTTCATTGAGCTAACATACTGTTGTGCTTCCGACTGCTGGCTTCTATTGGTATTATTTAGATAAAATGGCAGAGCTATCCCATTCAATACTCCAATACCGGTTATAAGTAATAAGCATCCACAACCGCGACAAGCTGCATTGCGAACTATTGATTCTTGATTGTTAGTCATGGTGTTGTCTCCTTAAATGGTATATACAATGCGAATTATAGTCGGCGAGGCAGAGCCTCTGGATCTGCGTTACCAGGCTCTGCCTGGTAACGATAAAAAGGAGGAAATACTAATCTCTAAGCTCGCAGCTTTTGTACTTCTTTCCGGTCAATGGATGTGGGCTGAATCACTTTACTGCCGATCGCAAAATCGCGCAATTCCACTCTCGTAAACTTCACACCCCAAGGATCTGTCGTTGTATCCAACTCTTCCACTAAAGCATTATTAATCTCATGTCGAGCCGTGTAGAGTTCCTCAACAGATAATTTAGCAAGGTGAGTGCGAATTGAAAGAATCAGCATATTTAACATCGCTTCCTTGAGATTCTGCACTTTGTAGGAAGCTTTTTCTAAGTCAATGATTCGCCAGTACACAATAAAATCAACGGTGACGGCCACCCGATCGCGCGTCGTGCATTCTTGCGGTGACAGCCTTAAAATTTGCTCTCGCAGAGTTTGTTTATAGGCGACTTGCTCGACAAAGGGAATCAAAAAGGTTATACCCGGTTCTAGTTTTTTTCGATCGTACTTTCCGAAAATTTCAACTAAAGCCTCATCTCCTTGACGGACGATTTTAACGCTGTTGACTAAGGATACTCCGGTGATTGCAAACAACACGGTCAAAAAATACTGATACATAGTGAATTTCCTGGTAAATAGTTGACAGTTGACAGTTGACAGTTGATAGTGATTTCTTAGTCTCTTAGAGAGGGACTTTGTTTGGCAAGAAGCGATTTCAATCGCCTAGTCATAAAAGAACTCAGATTTAGCTGTTGATGTGAATTAATCTGTCAGGTACAACAATCAGCGTGTTTCCTTCGCGGCGCAAAACGTAAACTTTTTGTCTGGGTGCGATCGCCCCTTGGGAATCTTCATTGCGGGCTTTCCACGAAGCCCCTTCATAAATCACCATTCCGGTTTCTCCTGGGAAAATTTCGGAGATTGTTCTCGCTTCCGTTGCTTCGGGAATGACAAACTTTTTGCGAACAATGAAAATCGGTCGAATCCAGATGCTCAGCGCGAGGGCTATCCCCATCCAGTAGAAAATTTGCCAGTCAAAATCTTCATACATTATGTTCGCCCAACTAAACTGAAATGCTACAGATCCTCTCCACAAAATAAAGGATTCAATTAAAGCAGAAGCTCCCATCATTAGCAAGTAAAACCTGTATTTTTGGGGCTGAGTTTTGATAATTAATACCTCCATCGCACTAAGCACAACTCCGATTAGCAACCACAACATCGGGGGGGTGAAGGCGAAACCTGGTTGATTAGTGGCTGACGCCAGCGACCAAATTAGGATAGAATACACAATGCTTTTACCTCGTTGTGATGGGATTCAACCTTGTTATTTCTAATCTAATCAGGTGGCTATTTGAGTTGGCGACTGAGTTATTTGAAAATTCATCGACTTTTCATCGACTTTTCATCGACTTTAGGGGCGGTTGGCATTTATGATGGTTTCAGTGTCTTGATTGTTATAAGCAATGCCACGATCGCTAAGGGTGCGCGAAGAGTGCATTCGCGCAGTTAAATCCTGTCTCCTGAGAAATGGCTTTCCCAGTCAGAAAATCTTGGCTGAGGATTTAGGGATGGCCCAATCTACTGTCAGCCATTTTCTGAATGGCAAACCTGTGGATTATGCCAATTTCATCGAAATTTGTCGCGGATTGGGGCAGGAATGGCGCGATATAGCCGATTTTGAGGCGAATTCAGATCCAGAGGAGGTAGTGCTGGTGAGGGCAAAAGTGGCGATCGTCTTCGAGGACTCCGCCAACGCCCTCACGACCTCACACAACACCCTTTCCCAGCAGTTACACCAAGCTTTGAGTGACCGAGGCCACGAAGTCTTTTTTATTAACAACAGCAGCGACTCAAGCTCATATTTAAAGGGTTGCGATTATTTGCTGTTGCTGATTTCCGAAGAATCTGCCGCTAGCGAAATGATATTGGAACAAGTGCAGCTAGCCAAAGAATCCCACAATTTAACGGCTCACAAACCCGCAATTTTACCGATTTTAGTTGAAGTCAATACACCGCTTTCCTTTGATTTACTCAGCTATTTAGCAGGAATTCAGCCCTGGCTGTGGCGCGGTGTTGGCGACTCATTTAAGTTATTATCACAAATTTTAACCATTATCAAAGAAGGTCGCACATTGTTAACTGCCGACCATGAATTGGCTGTAGAATGGAAAGCAATTACTAGCACAAAACAGGCAATAATTCAACCCCTGCCCGCAGCGCCGCCAGAATTGCCGGGAGGACAAGTTGAAATCACTTCTTGTTTTTATATCGATCGCCCTCCGATCGAATCCCGCTGTTACGAGACGATCGCCCAACCGGGAGCGCTGATCCGCATAAAAGCACCCAGACAAATGGGCAAAACTTCTTTGATGGCGAGGATTTTGTATCATGCAGAACAGCAAGGTTCTCGCACGGTAGCGCTGAGTTTTCAGCTAGCGAATCGGAAAATATTCGCTAATTCAGATACATTCTTGCAGTGGTTTTGTGCTAGCATCGGTCAAGAGTTAGGAATGCTAGAGCAGTTGCCAAAGTGTTGGGAATTAGCCGATTTGATTGGCAGCAATCAGTGCTGTAAGGCTTATTTTGAACAGTATTTGCTGTCAGAATCCTCAAAACCTCTGACGTTAGGGTTGGATGAGAGCGATCGCCTGTTTGAATCGCCGGAAATTGCCGACGACTTTTTTGGGTTATTGCGAGCTTTGCACGAAGAAGCAAAACGGCGAGATATTTGGAAAAAATTGCGTTTGATTGTGGTGCATTCGACGGAAGTTTATATCCCGCTGGATGTGAATAAATCGCCGTTTAATGTGGGGTTGCCGATTGATTTGCCTGAGTTTTATTCGCCGCAAGTGCAAGATTTGGCTAAGCGGCACGGATTGAATTGGAGTGGGAATGAAGTTGCAGAATTGATGGGGTTGGTGGGCGGAAATCCTTATTTAGTGCGGCTAGGAATGTATCATATTGCGCGTCAAGATGTGACTTTAGATCGGTTAGTGAAAGAATCGGCAACAGAAGCGGGAATTTACAGCGATCATTTGCGGCGGCATTTATGGAATTTAGAGAAATATTCGGAATTAATGGAGGCGATGAGAGAGGTTGTGAGTGTTTCCCAGCCAGTGAGATTGAGGTCAGAATTGGGGTTTAAGTTAAATAGTATGGGGTTGGTGAAATTGGATGGAAATCATTGCATTCCGAGATGTCGGTTGTATCAGGAGTATTTTGGCGATCGGCTAGGTTGATAGTAGCCATAGGTTGTACCAGTCTCAAGAACGGGCAAGATGCCGGTTCCACAAGAAAATTGAGTTTTTCAAGAACGGGCAAGATGCTTGTTCCACAAGAAAATTGAGTTTTCAAGAACGGGCAAGATGCCTGTTGCACAAGAAAATTGAGTTTTTCAAGAACGGGCTCTCCGGCCCGTTCCACAAGAAAATTGAGTTTTTGAAGAATGAGCAAGATGCCTCTTGCACAAGAAAATTGAGTTTTTGTGGAACGGGCCGGAGAGCCCGTTGCTAAACAGGTGATTGAGAAGGAAGCCTGATATAAGTTAATACAAATTTCCATAAATGTTGTTACCTTTACTCACAAGTTGAAAGGGTATGAGACGCTAGCGGTCAAATCTCTATCAATGGAAGGGTGTAGGCGGTTGACTGATTCGCTATATTGAAAGTAATTAGCCAGAATCCTCAGCAATCTGCAACGGTTGGCTGTTTGGGCAGGCAGCACAATAATCAAAGTCATAATAAGTTGATTCCATGCAAAACACGGCAGATTTACTCCCCAAAATAGACTCGCCGAGTCTTCCCAAAAAGCAACTCGTACTCCCTAATTACGAAGCAGCCGATCGGCAATTTGTCAATTTGCTAGAAGTCGAGGATTTAGACAAGACGGTGGCGGCAAAACCGTTACTTGTCAGCGATTTGGAAAGCGCGATCGCCTACGCAATTCAAGCAGCTTACCAACAGGAACCAAAAGGCGATGAGGCCGCTCACCGCTTCTTGCAGCGCGTGCTTTACCGCATCAACCGCCTCAACTTGTTTTGGTACGACGATTTGCGCCGCTACAACAACGAGCGATCGCACTATTTGCGTTCCGTGCGCGATCGCATTGAGGAACCTTGGCAGCAGTGGGAAATCGCACAAATCAACGTTGCAGCGCTGCAAAAATTGCCCGATGTCAAGCAAGCCCTGCGCGATCGCGCCGCCGCCGATGTCGATCCTCCGCTAACCGAGCTCGATCGCTATTTGCGGGAACAGATGACAGCAGCCGGATACAGACACCTGCTGGCGATCGCATCTTTCGACGGTTTAGTGGAAGCCAGTCGCCTTTCTCGCATCCTCGGCGGTGCCGGCAACGAAATTCAGTCCACCCTTACCCGAGTGCTGATCGAAGAATACGGCGGCGGTCGCCTCCCCCGCAAGCACTCGACCTTTTTTGCCCAAATGCTGGCAGAATTCGATATGAGTACGGAACCGGAA
The DNA here is from genome assembly GCF_000317475.1 of Oscillatoria nigro-viridis PCC 7112. Taxonomy (NCBI): domain Bacteria; kingdom Bacillati; phylum Cyanobacteriota; class Cyanophyceae; order Oscillatoriales; family Oscillatoriaceae; genus Phormidium; species Phormidium nigroviride. Next base: position 4,630,565 of record NC_019729.1, on the reverse strand, counting down.
GCGTACTTCGATTTAGTGCCTTGGCAAGTGCTCGCAGGCATCAATCACAACTTCCTGCTGACGGAACGCAAGCGCCATTTTCTGCGCTACAACGGCGGACTTACTTATTTTGAGGTGGCGGGGCCCGTGGCTTACCGCAATTATCTAGCCGCCGCCCAGCGTTTGGGCCTCTCGCAGGCTGCGATGGGTTATTGGGAACTGCACATCAAAGAAGACGAACGTCACGGCCGCTGGATGTTGGATGAAGTGGCGATCCCGCTGGTTGATAGATACCCGCAGGAGGCGTGGGAACTGGTGTTGGGGTACGATCAGGAGAAGTCGATCGGCGATCGGGCTGCGGCTGCTGTAGTGCGATCGATCCAAGCCACAGAACACAATTAACACGTAGATGGGGATTTGCCGTTGGGTGGGGCGGGTTTATCAGATTATCAATTTTAGACCGAGATTGTTGCTGAACCCGCCCCTACAAATAGATGGGGATTTGCCGTTGAGTAGGGGCGGGTTCACAGACAATAATTGCCGCTCAACCCAAAATCTAATAAACCCGCCCCCACCGATAAAACAACCTCCGATCGATCCGTGCTGTATTTTAAAATGCTGTCATTAACTGAATTAGCTCGATCGACAAATCTCTTTGCGACTTTTCCTGTTTCTTAAACAAAACTCCAGCCAGCAGATAGATATTTTCCGAATAAAAAGCCATTCCCTGTTTTCGCAGAGTGGCGATCGCGCTTTTGACTTTTGGTTCGGAACTATAATAGCCAAAACTTAAAGGTGCAATCTCAAAATTCGCAACCGAGTACCCTCGATCCAAGGCATAATCGACCAAACCCACCGGATTAGAATAGCTAGAAACCATCAGCAAAACTTCGTCACTGCCCAAAGATAAAAGTTTTTTAGCAATTGTAGAACCATCACTCCCGCCGTGCAACAGCGGCTGGTAAATCTGATCGTCCACCGCCGGCAAGTAAGGCGGATTTGAGATTACACAATCCGCCGACTCGTATAAAGGCGAATCAAAAAAAGAGCTATTGTTGACGGTGTATTGTTCGCTCACTTCATATTCCTTAATTTGAGACTGAGCAATTTTCCAAGCTACATTATTTAGCTCAAATCCCTGTATTTTACCCTCAAAATCACTTCTCAGCAAAGACTTAATAACAGGACTTCCCTCTCCTGAACCAAACTCTACGATAAGTCGAGAATTGTCGCTGGAATTTAACACTAAAGTTTCCAAGCAGTGCGCGTAAAAATCCGATTCTTCCGGGCAGTGGAATACCTGTTTCAGAGGATGGGATGAAGTGAGCATAAATTCGGTCGGTAACAAAGTTGACTGTTTTTAACTTATCGGACAAGTAATAGTGCAGCAATCTGTCGCAAGAGCTATTTATAAATTTTACTAATCTATCTCTTCCGCTTTTACATAATATATATTGCGATTCAATAACTATTACTGCCGATAGATTGTCACCTTAACAAAATTAACCCGTTTGGCAGATAGCAATTATATCAATTACTGTTGAGATAGGTACATGAGTCCACTAATTATTAATTTTAATCTTGTCAAACATGACCTTTTTTAATTATTCAGTTCCGCCTCTGCGCCGCAAACAGATTAACATTGCCGTTCAAGATTTAGAAGGGCTTTGGCACGTTCAGTTTCCCCTTGGCAAAGATCGATTTTATTCAAAATTTTATACTTGTCTCGATCGAACTTGCTTGCTGTGGAGCTTGCTGTTAATACCCATCTTCGGCACAGCACAATTTTTTTCGGTGAGTTGGATGCTGCAAGCAGGTTTGTGGTCAACGCTCAGCCTCCTAGGTACAGCAGCTATGGTAAGCTGGACATACTATTGGGTTAAAATAGAACGCCTGACTTGGGTGCTTTACGGTTGGGTAATACTGATGTTATTAGCATTGCTGCTGACCGATTTAGCAATTTTTCTCAGTTGGGGAAAAGTGTTGGCTAATCTCTGTCCCCTGTGGTTGGGAATGAGCGGAATAGGGTATTTTGGGACTGGATTTGCAGTGCGATCGCGCGCGCTTTTAGCTACCAGTTTATTTCACGTGTTGGGAATTTTTATTTTGCCTTACACTGGCGGTTGGTATTTCCTATTTACGGGAACCGTAATGGTATTTAGCTTGCTCGTTTTAGCGGAATTGCAATGGGATATGCGCCAGCCGATTAACACCCTGCCTTAACTTCTGTACCACCGCGATTCCAACAGCTATCAACGTAAAGCATTAACCACAAGTGATGAGTACATTGGTCGTGACTGATGAGATCGTACCCGCTAGAATAACGTCACTGCAATTGGTTGGTAGTGAGGACTCTTGGTTCTCATCAAAAATTGAGGAAGGAAGCCCTCACTACATCGCGGATACGGGTTATGTTAGCGGACACGAGATTATTACTAATGGCTGATAACTAATTGCCACCAGACTGTACAGATTTGCGGGTTTGGTTAGTATCGTCGCCCTTGTGATGCCACGTGCCACCTTCGCCTTTAACATATTCAGATTTTACACTGTTCCAAGCAACGCTACTAGCACCATCTGCGCTCATTCCATCTTCGCTAGCGCTCTTAAAAGCAGCCTGAAAAATTTGTTTCGCCCCTTGGGGGAGTTCTTGTGGTTCCGAAGGTAAGGTGTCAAATTATTGTTCTGGCATAATGACCTCTAATTATTAAACCTAAATTGAATGTTGTATACGATAAGCAACTACTTTCCTCTCTCTAAAAGCAAGTTTTAAACCGCCTTTTTATCATTCCGAAGACAGATGTAATATTAAATTTGTTGAGAAAAATAAGGCAACTAGATTGCCGTTGCTGGCTCAGCCGGATTTGGCTAATTTCCCTCCTCAAACCGCCATTAATCTGACTTTGCCTTTTTCACCTGCGAACTTAGAAAATACGTCAGCGCAGCGATTACTAAAGAGACACCAGTTCCCAAGGGAAGGATGTTCGTCCCGCCGTTCCACCGAACTACCTCAGAGAGAAACAATACACTCAACACTACTACAATGACGCTGGTGAGTTTAGTTTTCAGGTCATCGATGGTGTGAATTTCCAGCCAGTGTGGTACTTTGACGCGCTCGTCTATAAACAGCTCGTAAAGCCCGAGGGCCGTAATGTAAAATACTGTGGCGAGGAGAAACAAATCTACAACTTCGATGCTAGACAGAATCAGTTGTTTGGAGTTTTCGCTGGAAACCGGTATTGTAGCTGCGTGACCGATGGTAATGATGGTTTCCAGGGCACCGTAGATCAAAAGCGTCACAGACGTTGCAAAAGAACCGAATACAGCGATTAACATTAGATAGCGACTTCTGGCAAGAACTCGATGCAGCATAGTTGATGTCCGTTTGGAAAATGTGTTAGAGAACAAGCGCTCTCTGGCATACCTTTGGTTTTACTATATCAGAGTTTGCCCGATCGCACTCACAAGCAATTCTCACGAGTGCGCCACCCCTGGTTAATTTAATCTCGCGCGGGCCCGACTCGGATAGCCCTCAGTGCGCCTTGCTGTTTAACGCAAGTCAAAGCGCCGTCAAAAGCCTTGCTATTAGGCAGTTGCAGGTGCTATGGCGACTCTGAGCGATCGCGCTTTTTGAGATAATTTAGTTTCCTGGGAAAGTTTGAACGGTATGCTACCAGGGGCGAAATTGCCAGCAGCAAGTTAAGGAAAAATAGCCCTCAAAAAAAAATTAAACTAACTCATCTGGCGGAGCGCTAAGGCAAAAATGACGGCGATCAAATCAAGAATTTCTGCCTCAAAGCACCAGCAGCCGGGGAAAATTTATAGGAAGAACAGCGCGCTTGCCTCAGAAATCCGGTTGATATGTATATGTCTCGTTACTCAACCCAAAATTGTTCAGAGAAACCCGCCTTCTCTCCCCCGTACACAAATTTTGATTTAGCTAGTCGGCCGCCGAATTAAATATCATCTACCACCTGAAATAAAAAGCCATTTTGTCAAATCTTCCTAAAGATGAATGGCGAACTTGAAGCATACGTAATAGCTTATAAACTGTTAACGCGGCGGTGTAATTAATCAGGGAAAAATCATCGAGGTAACGGGACTAAATTTGCTCCCTTACCTTCATTATCCCGCAGCGAATGTTAGAAAATTTGCACGTTACGCTGTCAAGTTGACCCTGCGGTTTTGGCATCAGAAGCGATCGCATGACTCTACGCAAAAGCAAGCATTACCATGAAATCTTCTAAGTTCTTGAAAATTGTTTTAGCAAGCACTTGTACTTTAGGTTTAGCTACGGTTTCCTTAGCAGTGCCTGCTTCTGCCCAGTCGGGAGCCGGCGGTGCTGGAGGCGGTGCTGGCAGTGGCACAAGCGGTACTGGCACAAGCGGTACTGGCACAAGCGGTACGGGTACAAGCGGTACGAGTGGCAGTGGAACAAGCGGTACAAGCGGTTTGACTGGCACGGATACAACGGGTACAAGCGGTACGGGTACAAGCGGTACGGGTACAAGCGGTACAAGCGGTACGACAGGTACGGATACAACGGGTACAAGCGGTACGGGTACAAGCGGTACGACAGGTACGGATACAACGGGTACAAGCGGTACGGGTACAAGCGGTACGACAGGTACGGATACAACGGGTACGACGGGCACGGGTACAACCGATACAACGGGTACGACGGGCACGGGTACAACCGATACAACGGGTACGACGGGTACGGGTACAACCGGTACGACAGGTACGGATACAACGGGTACGAGTGGCAGTGGCACAAGCGGTACAAGCGGTACGACGGGCACGGGTACAACCGATACAACGGGCACGGGTACAACCGATACAACGGGCACGGGTACAACCGATACAACGGGTACGACGGACACGGGTACAACAGGTACAACGGGCACGACGGACACGGGTACAACAGGTACAACAGGTACAACGGGTACGAGTGGCACGGGTACAACCGATACAACGGGTACGAGTGGCACGGGTACAACCGGTACAACGGGTACAACGGGTACGAGTGGCACGGGTACAACCGGTACAACGGGTACAACGGGTACGAGTGGCACGGGTACAACCGGTACAACGGGTACGAGTGGCACGGGTACAACCGGTACAACGGGCACAACCGGTACAACGGGCACAACGGGTACCACATCGACGCCTGCTGATACTATAGTCATTTCAAATAAATGTGAGACAAATGCAAGATGATGTAAAATCAAGAAAAATTGTTAACTCGGAGCCGAAAAATGGCATACAGTCTAGATTTAAGAAAAAGAGTAGTGGATTATGTGGAAAATGGAGGGGGTATAACCAAAGCCGCCGCCCTGTTTAAAGTAGGAAGAGCAACAATATACAGATGGCTAGGGAGGGAAGACCTTCGAGCCACTAAGGTAGAACACCGTGAGCGAAAGATAGACTGGGAAATGCTCAGAAAAGATGTAGAAGAAAATCCCGAAGCAAGATTAATAGAAAGAGCAAGGAAATTCGGGGTGAGAGCGAGTGCCATATGCTATGCCTTAAAGAAAATGAAAATTACGATAAAAAAAAAGAATTTCGTTATAGAGAAAGGAATAGAGAAGAAAGAATACAATACTACCAAACACTGAGAACTTTAATTAAAGTTCATGGGAGTAAAAGCCTTGTATTTATTGATGAGTCAGGGTTTGAAGAGTTTCATGCTTGTGTTTATGCGTGGTCAAAAAAAGGGAGAAAAGTATATGGGGAGAGACAAGGAAAACGCGGAAAAAGAGAAAATTTAGTAGCAGGAAGAAGAAAAGGCAACAAGGACTTGATTGCACCTATGGTCTTTACAGGGAGCTTGAATGCAGAAAGTTTTGAAGGGTGGTTAGCTTTATATTTATTGCCATCTTTAACAATACCATCAATATTAATCATGGATAATGCACCGATTCATCGTAAGACAGCAATTAGGCTCCTGGTGGAGGAAGCAGGCCATCAGATACTTTTTTTACCAAAATACTCTCCTGACTTAAATGATATTGAGCATGATTTTAGTGCATTAAAGAGAGCTAAAATGTATGCGTCTCCTGGCACATCTCTTGATGAAGTTATTCGTGCTTATTGTGCAGAAAGAGTGTCTCATACTTATTTGAAATGACTATAATTCTGGAGTTTTGAGTGTTCGGCGCGATAGCCACAATAATTTAGGGTGGCTGGGTGCCTTGGGCGCGTTTGGTTTGATCAACTTGTTTCGGAAAGGCAGTACACCCTCCCATCGGTAGTTTCGGGCGATTCCCTACGGGATAGTTTCGCTTCACGTACTTTTGAAAACAACTTAGAGGCTTAGAAATTCATGACTTCACTCAATCGCAAAAGTTTGTTCAAAAAATTGGTAACAGTTGCCGGAATTGCCGGCATTTCTTCCTTGATAGCTGTGCCGGGATTTGCAGAATTAAACCGCCAGACTCACGGCTTCAACCAGTCGGGCGATCGGGTTTTCGATCTTGCCGATAACGACTTAAACGATCCTAATTCTCCGGAACCTCCTGTTACAGATCCAAACAACAACAACAATCCGGGCCGTTCTCCCAACAATCCAAATACCCCCACCAATAACAATCCCGGCCGTTCTCCCAACACTCCCACAAGTGGCGAAACTGCCCCTAATTCTCTCAGCAGCAGAGACAAAAACTTTGTCCTCCAAGCAGCTCAAACTGGTATGCTGGAAGTGCAGCTCGGCAAGTTAGCCGTGGAGCGGGGTTCTAGCGCTCGTGTGAAAGAGTACGGGCAAGAAATGGTTAATGAACACACCCAAGCCAATCAAGAACTGATGCAGTTAGCAATGCAAAAAGGCGTAGAACTGCCAACCGAGATGAGCAGCCAGAATAAAGCTTTGACCGATCGACTTTCGGGACTATCGGGTACAAGTTTTGACAAGGCTTACAAGCAGGCAATGATCGAGAGCCACAATCAGGCTATTGCTTTGTTTCAGGCTCAATCTCAACAAGGACAAGATTCCGAGTTGAAGGGTTGGGCAACCAAGCTTTTGCCCAACCTTCAGGCGCACTTGCAAATGGTTAACCAAATGTTGGCAGATACCAGTCAGCCGTAATATGAGGTAGAGGAAATAGAGTGCGATCGCCTAAAACGCGATCGCACTCTACCTTTTCCGATCCGAGAAAGAACCGCAATAAATTGTTTTAAATGCTATAACTTTTGAGAAAAATGGAATATTTTCTCCGCAACTTGTTAGGCAGCAATATTACAGTGACGTGGCTGTTATTAATCGTAGGGTTTTGCTGGATTGCTTACATACCCTGCCGCCTGAGAAATTAAAAATTATCAATTAAAACTTCAAAATTAAGTAGGTAGGCGCAAATAAACCTTAGCGTGCAACAGACCTATTGTAGGGTGCCTCAGAGCCTCAGATTTTCTAAGGTATTTCATGGGATATCTCCGGGGCATCCTACAACTTAGTCTAAATAAATCATTTTTTAACATACAGGCGTTCGATCGCCCGCTCGCGGAAACCAGCAAGTGCGATCGGGCGATTTGTTCAAACAACAAAAAATTAGTTAATCCTGAGTTTCCACAAAAACACTCACAGCCGCCACAGCGATGAGCATTTCATCATTTTTATCATTCAGAGAGGCGATCGCCCTTCCTGGCACAATCATGCCTCCTTGCTCCACAATCAGAGTTTTGCTGCCAAAAGGCAGCACCGCCAACACCTCCTGTTCCCGCACTTGTTCCGGGTAAGGAACAGCCACCTTAACCTCAACAATCATCTGATTGGGGTCAGTCAAACCCGCCACTTCCCAGACGCCTAGGAGAGCATTATTGGCGATCGCATTCCGTACAGCCCTTGCACAGGCTACAGTCGGTTCCTGCCCGTGCTGGTCTATACCCATCCCCATTTCAATGATGAAACATTTACGTGCCATAGTTGCCCCTTGGTTGATTTTTGTTTGTAGTAGATCGCACTTTTATCCAAAACAATTATCTACCAAAATGAACGCATTTTATATTATTTTATCGCTTGCTCGACTCCCACAACAATCATCTCATTTAATAAAAAAAGCTAACTTTAGACAACCTTCAAACTTATATCTAATCAGTCATTGTAAATCTAAAATCTAAAATCTAAAATCTAAAATGGTATAACTTATGGTAATATAACAAAATTCAGCTTTCCTAGCGGACTGCAAAACTCATCGCCAGCTTGAATCATGGATAGTTTTTTGCCAATTGCCTACTTTCAAAACCAATTTCTCCCATTTACCGACGCCAAAATTTCCATAGCCACCCACGCACTGCACTACGGAACCGGAGTTTTAGGCGGGTTGCGGGGAATTCCCGACCCCCAAAATGCCGATCGAATATTGCTATTTAGATTAGACCGCCACTGTCAAAGATTAAGTCAAAGTGCCAGCTTCCTCCACTGCGATTTGCCGGCCAGCAAAATCCAACAAATAATTATTGATTTTGTCCAGAAAAACCGACCCACAAAATCATTTTATATCCGCCCTTTCGTCTACACATCCAGTTTAGGAATTGCCCCCAGACTGCACAACGTAGAAACCGACTTTTTTGTCTACGGATTAGAACTTTCAGACTATTTGCCCAAAGAAGGAGTCAACTGTAGAATTAGCTCTTGGTACCGCCAAGAAGACCGCAGTTTGCCCTTAAGAGGTAAAATTAGCGGCGCTTACATCACCTCAGCATTAGCCAAAACAGAAGCAGTAGAATCGGGCTTCGACGAAGCTATTATGATGAATACTCAAGGAAAAGTCAGCGAAGCTTCAGGAATGAACATATTTGTCGCCAGAAACGGTAAATTAGTTACTCCCGGTTTCGAGCAAGATATCCTCGAAGGAATTACCAGAGACAGCGTAATCACAATCGCCAAAGACTTAGGAATTGAAGTCATAGAAAGACCCGTTGATAGATCGGAACTGTTGATTGCAGACGAGATTTTCCTCTGCGGAACCGCCGCCAAAATTACGCCAATTAAGCGAGTAGAAAACTATCACTTGCCCAAAAACCGACCCATCACCGAAAAGATTTTGGACAAACTGACGGAGATTATCGAAAATCGCGACAGCAATTATAAAGAATGGGTATTTCCGATTAATCTTAATTAACCGAAAATACCTGTGCTCGTAGAAGCGAGTTCACTCGTTACCAGGCTCTGCCTCCACATTTCATGGCAGCCATTCGAGGCAGAGCCTCTGAATATCGGTTCCCAGGCAGAGCCTAAGAACCAGTTGTTGTGGAGCAGGCATCTTGCCTGCTTCCTGCTAGGAATAATTAACAAATGCGATGGAAGCTCGAGAATTTTACGAACAAGGATTCGACCTCGGTCGCAGGGGGCTGTACGAGGAAGCAGTTGCAGCTTTTACTCAAGCAATAAATCTCGATCCTGACTTTGTAGAAGCTTACATGATTCGTGCTACTGCTCGAAGTGGAACAGGAGATTTACAGGGGGGAATTGAAGATTTTGAGACAGCTATGGATATCTACAGAGCTAGAGGACAATCGCAAATAGCTGATATGCTTTTAGTCCCCTGGAGTGCGCTGCACAATGAAATTAGGTTTAAGGACTAAAGTCCTTACTACAAACTAAAGTTCACTCACACAAAGCAGCCGCGTGATGTTGAATGTGCTCCTCCATAAAACTAGCTATAAAATAATAGCTGTGATCGTAACCTTCCTGCATCCTTAAAGTTAGCGGTTGTCCCGCTTTTGCACAAGCCTCCGCGAACACTTCCGGCAGCAACTGCCCGTCAGTAAGAAACGAATCAGCCGTGCCGCAGTCAATCAGAATCGGACGGTTGTATTGCGCCTCAAGCACCAATTCGCTAGCATCCCAAGCCCTCCAAATCTCTTTATCGCTGCCGAGGTAGTTTGCAAAAGCTTGTTGTCCCCAAGGGCAGCGCATTGGCGCGGCAATAGGCGCAAATGCTGAAACTGAAAGATAGCGAGATCCATTTTTCAAAGCGCAAATTAAAGCCCCGTGTCCGCCCATCGAATGACCGAAAATTCCCTGTTTTTCTGGTATCGCTGGAAAATTTTCGGCGATTAAATTTGGCAATTCATCAACCACATAACTGTACATTCGATAGTGAGCATTCCAAGGTGCGGTTGTCGCATCCACATAAAAACCCGCACCACTTCCTAAATCCCAATCGTCATCTTCGCCGGGGATACCAGTATTGCGCGGGCTAGTGTCGGGGGCAACCAATATTAACCCGTATTTTGCCGCAAATTGTTGCGCCCCCGCTTTTGCCATAAAGTTCTCTTCTGTGCAGGTTAAACCTGATAGAAAATACAAAACTGGTACGGGTTGAGATAAAGCTTGCGGGGGCTGATAAACCGCAAATTTCATCTCGCTGTTGCAAGCGGAGGATTGATGGCTGTAAAAGCCGAGTTTGCCACCGAAACTTTTCTGTTCTTTGTGCAGTTTTAGGGATTCTGATATCATATTAATTCTATTTCATTTGTGAATTAATTTTTTTTATTAACCGCAGAGGGCGCAGAGGACGCAGAGGCAGAGAGAAGAGAGAAGTTATGTAGGGTGCAGCCGTGTATCTTACGGCTATAGGTAGCGCGTAAAACCACTTTTTCCGTAAGTCCTATCTTCTTTCTTCCCTCTTCCCTCTGCGTTCTTCTTTCAAAAACTCAAAATGTCAACACTGTGCGAATTACTTCGCCTTTGTGCATTAAATCAAAAGCTTCGTTAATTTTGTCGATCGGCATTACCTGAGTTACCAGACTGTCAATATCAATTTTACCGTCCATGTACCAATCAACAATCTTAGGAACATCAGTTCTCCCTTTTGCGCCGCCAAAAGCCGTCCCTTTCCAAACCCTACCAGTTACTAGCTGAAACGGGCGGGTGCTAATTTCTTGACCGGCTCCCGCTACCCCGACAATTACGCTCACACCCCAACCTTTGTGGCAACATTCTAAAGCTTGGCGCATCACATTAATGTTGCCGATACATTCAAAACTGTAATCTGCTCCGCCTTTGGTTAAATCTACTAAATAAGGCACTAAATCGCCTTCCACTTCGCGGGGATTGACAAAGTGAGTCATGCCGAATTTTTCCGCCATCTCTCGCTTGTCGGGATTCAAGTCTACGCCGACAATCATGTTAGCTCCGACCATGCGAGCCGCTTGAATTACATTCAAACCCACGCCGCCCAAACCGAAAACTACCACATTAGAACCAGGTTCTACTTTCGCCGTATTGATGACAGCGCCGATGCCAGTTGTGACGCCGCAGCCGATCAAACAAACTTTATCAAAAGGAGCATCTTCGCGAATTTTTGCTACTGCAATTTCCGGCAATACTGTATAATTAGCAAAGGTAGAAGTTCCCATGTAATGGTAAAGTTTCTGCCCGTCTAGAGAAAACCTACTCGTGCCGTCGGGCATCACTCCCTGGCCTTGAGTCACGCGAATTGCTTGACAGAGATTAGTTTTGCGGCTCAAACAATATTCGCAGTTGCGACATTCGGGAATGTAGAGAGGAATTACTCGATCGCCCACTTTGACGCTCGTTACTCCCGGCCCAACTTCTGCGACAATTCCGGCTCCCTCGTGGCCTAAAATAGCCGGAAATAAACCTTCAGGATCGGCACCGGAAAGAGTATAAGCATCTGTGTGACAAACACCCGTGGCTTTAATTTCCACCAACACCTCTCCAGCGCGCGGTCCATCCAGATCCACCGTTTCAATGCTCAAAGGTTGGCCGGCACTGCGAGCAACTGCTGCTTTTACTTTCATGCTTTCTCCCTGCTATCGATTTGCCAATTGACCCGTCAATATGTATTGTATTACTTAATGTCAAAATTCAACAAATCTATGACAAAATTAATTGTAATTACCGGAATCAGTCGCGGTCTCGGTCTTGCCATGACCGAAAAGTTTATTGAATTGGGACATACAGTGTTGGGATGCGCCCGTTCTTCCGCAGCGGTGGAAAAACTCAACCAAAAATATAGTACGCCGCACCATTTTACTTGTGTGGATGTCACCAACGACGATCGAGTAAAAGCTTGGGCAACAGAAATTCTGGCAAAAAATGAGCCGCCTGATTTGCTAATTAATAATGCAGGTGTAGCTAATCATCTCGCGCCTCTTTGGAATGTCAGCAATGAAGAATTTTCCCAGGTGATTGATGTTAATATTAAAGGTACGGCTAATGCAATCCGCCACTTTGTCCCGGCAATGATTGCTCGAAAAAGCGGCATAATTGTCAACTTGAGTTCTGGTTGGGGAAGGTCAACTTCGCCGGAAGTCGCGCCCTATTGCGCTTCCAAGTGGGCAATAGAAGGACTTACGCGATCGCTCGCTCAAGAATTGCCCCGAGGTATGGCAGCAGTTCCTTTGAATCCGGGGATAATTCACACAGATATGCTGGACATTTGTTTCGGCGAAGATGCGGCAAATTACCCGTCAGTCAAAGCCTGGGTGCAAAAAGCAGTTCCTTTTTTACTCAAGTTGAAACCTTCAGATAACGGAATGCCGCTGACTGTTCCTGGATAATACAGCAACCCTTACAGGATTTGCGAACATCTCTCTTTTCTTCTCCTCTGCGCCCTCTGCGCTCTCTGCGGTTCATTAAAAAAAATTCAAAAATGAAATAAAATTGCTATATTCCCAAATCACAACTCTTTCCCCAAATAGCCACTGTGAACTCGCCGCTAACCTCCCCCTCGCAAACCGAAACTCGCAAAGCAGACCACCTGCGGATTTGCCTCGAAGAAGACGTACAATTTCGCGAAACCACCAGCGGCCTCGAACGCTACCGTTTTGAACACTGCTGTTTGCCAGAACTCGATCGCACAGAAATCGATTTAACATCCACATTTCTCGGCAAAAAACTAGCCGTTCCCCTGCTAATTTCCTCGATGACCGGCGGCACACAATTAGCCCAGACAATCAATTATCGCCTCGCCGATGTCGCTCGAGAATACAAACTGGCAATGGGAGTCGGTTCCCAGCGAATCGTTGTAGAAAAACCTCAACTGGCGGCTACATTTGCCGTCCGCCGCCGCGCTCCCGATATTCTGTTATTTGCCAATATCGGAGCTGTTCAATTAAACTACAATTACGGTTTGGAAGAGTGCCAAAAAATTATCGATATTTTAGAAGCAGATGCCCTAATTTTGCACCTCAATCCTCTGCAAGAGTGCGTTCAAACCGAAGGCGATACTAACTTTAAAGGACTGCTCGATAAAATTGCCAAATTGTGCGATCGATTACCAGTACCAGTTATTGCTAAAGAAGTCGGCAACGGTATTTCAGGAAAGATGGCAAAGAAATTGCTCGCCGCGGGGGTAGGTGCGATCGACATTGCCGGGGCCGGAGGCACTTCTTGGGCGAAAATAGAAGGAGAGCGAGCTAAAGATGGCAAGCAGCGCAGGTTGGGCGCAACCTTTGCCGACTGGGGCATACCGACAGCCGAGTGCATAGTCAGCACCCGCGCCGTAGCGCCGGATGTTCCTCTGATTGCCTCTGGAGGCTTGCAGAATGGATTGGATGCAGCGAAAGCCCTTGCCCTCGGCGCGGATATTGCGGGACTGGCGCGGCCGTTTCTACAAGCTGCAGCGGAATCGGAATCAGCGGCCGCCCTCCTAGCTGAGGCTTTAATTGCAGAAATCGCCACCGTGATGTTCTGTACGGGCTGCGCTAATTTGGATGAGTTAAAACAATCTGGGGTTTTGGAAAGGTTAAGATAAAAGTGAGTCAGCAGTCAAAAGTCATTAGTCAGCAGTCAAAAGTCATTAGCTAATAACTACGACAGGGGATAATTGCTTAGTCCTAGTTGCAGGAATTACCCATAATATTGTTTCCGCTGGCATCGGAATAATATTTTTCCGAGTGCAGTGCCAGCGGGACGCTCACCTCGGTATCATTCCACTCTCACCGGATGCGATCTAACTAATGACTAATGACTATTGACTATTGACTCATGACTATTGACTAATAACTAATTACCAATTATCTAATGAAAGATTTCCTAAAATATACCTGTGCAAGTTTACTGGGAACCTTCCTAGGACTGCTGCTGCTGGGCAGCATCGGATTGGGGGGACTGGTACTGCTAATTGCTCTGGCGGCATCGTCGTCTAAAGATTCAGGCCCGCAAGTTAAAGATAAGTCTGTATTGGTATTAGACCTTTCTTTAAATATCACCGACAGCAAACCGATCCGTAGCACTAGCGCGGCGATTGAAGAAGTGCTTTCGGAAGATTCCGGCGATACAGTGACGCTGCGGACTGTTTTAGACACGATCGAATATGCTAAAAAAGACCCGAAAATCGTTGGCATTTATCTCGAAGGCAGCTCGGATTCGGGCCGCAGCGGGTTTGCCAATCTCAAAGAAGTTCGATCGGCCTTGCAGCGTTTCCGAGATGCCAAAAAACCCATTTTTGCTTACCAGATGGACTGGAACGAGCGAGATTATTACCTCGGTTCCGTTGCTAATACAATTGCCGTCAATCCTTACGGCGCTTTGGAAATCAACGGTTTTAGCAGTCAGGGAATGTTTTTCACGGGTGCTTTGGAAAAATACGGCGTCGGAGTGCAAGTGACTCGCGTCGGCAAATACAAGTCAGCCGTTGAGCCGTTTTTGCTCACAAAAATGAGTCCCGAAAATCGCCAGCAAACTCAAAAGTTGCTCGGAGATATGTGGGGAGAATACCTGAAAACTGTCGCTCCGAGCCGCAAAGTGACTGTTGGGCAACTGCAAGCGCTTGCAGATAATGGCGGAACTTTGATGGCTGACGAAGCTCTCAAAAACAAGTTAGTTGATAAGGTTGTATACTTTGACGAAATATCGACCGAACTCAAAAAACTCACAGGAACCGATCGCGAAAACAAATCTTTCAAGCAAATTAGTTTGAAAAACTACGCGAGAATTGCTGAGAATAAAAACTCAACTCGCGCTGACAATAAAAACCAAATTGCTATACTTTACGCCGAGGGAGAAATTGTAGACGGCGAAGGGGGCCCGACTGAAGTAGGAGGCGATCGCATCGCTCAAGAAATGCGGAAAATTCGAGAAGATAACGACGTAAAAGCAGTGGTTTTGCGCGTCAACAGTCCCGGAGGCAGCGCGACGGCGGCCGAAGTCATTGGGCGCGAAGTGATGCTGACGGGCAAAAAGAAACCAGTTATCGTTTCGATGGGCAATTTAGCAGCTTCCGGCGGCTATTGGATTTCGATGGGTTCCAACCGCATTTTTGCCGAGCCCAATACGATTACCGGTTCGATCGGTGTTTTTGGAATGCTGTTTAACGCCGAAAAGTTGGCTGCTAACAACGGCCTGACTTGGGACGTTGTGAAAACCGCCCGCTTTGCGGATACTAACACGGTTTCCCGCCCGAAAAATCCTCAAGAACTGGCGAATATTCAGAGGATAGTCGATCGCATTTACGATCGATTTATTACTAAAGTCGCCAACTCCCGCAAACTGCCGAAAAACAAGGTACAAGAAATTGCTCAAGGCAGGGTGTGGTCTGGTACGGCCGCGAAAGAGTTGGGTTTAGTCGATGAAATAGGCGGTCTTGAAGATGCTGTCAGAGAGGCTGCTAAGCAAGCTAAACTCGGCGACGATTGGAAGTTGGAAGAATATCCAAAACGCCGCACTTTGGAGGAGCGAATTTTGGAAAAAATTTCCGGCGTTCACGTTTTGAAACCAGCCGCCAAACTCGACCCGCTAACGGCAGAATTTAAGAAAATGCAGGATGAATTGGCTGTAATCAAGTCGATGAACGACCCGCAGGGGGTTTATGTTCGCTTGCCTTTCAATTTGCGGATTGATTAATTAATTAATTGATACCAAATCCGGGATTTTTATATTATGTCCGGTCGATTACCCCTAATACGGTAGGGGCGGGTTCACGAAAAATATCTGCCAACAATCTCCAAGCTCAAAAACCCGCCCTTTGAATCTCGCTCGGACATGATATTACTCCTTTATTCTTCAGTCCCACTCTGCTCGCACTGAGATGTTGCACCATTCTCAATAACCCTTTTGCGGGCGGGATCTCCTGCCCAACCTCTACTCCCCACAAGAAAACTCCGTCTTTGTGGAACAGGCCGGAAAGCCTGTGCGAGCGAGAATGGTGCAAGATGTAAGTTCTGACGAAAGTTTTGCTCTTGAACCGTTGCCAGCGCTGAGTCCGATCGGGGTTTTTCACGCGGATTTGGTAAAAGTAGGCTGACGCATCCTACAAACAACTGAAAAACCCGGTTTCTTTCAGAAACCGGGTTTATGAATACCCTAAAAGTCGATCGACTGGGAATTGGCAATATTTGTTATGCAGCACGCTGAGTTAACAATCCCCAGATGAAAAGTAGAACGATCGCGCCTACGACTGCAAAAGCTATGCTGGGTAAAGTCAATGCTCCGAACGAAGCTCCCCCGCTCGTCCCCAAGAAGACTTGACCTAGATAACCTCCCACTAGCGCGCCCAAAATTCCTAAACCTGTTGTTGCCAGAAAACCGCCGCCTTGAGTTCCCGGATAAATGGCTTTGGCGATCGCACCGGCAATCAGTCCTAAAACGATCCAAGCAATAATTCCCATTTCCCTTTCTCCTGAATATTTAAACTTTTCTTGTGCCTTGTCTTATGTTCTTAGAATAACAACCCCTATCGGGCCCTCACCTCTACCGTAGGGAGGAACCGAAAGAGGTAGGATTTCTCATGAATCGTCGGAGTTTGAGGCTTTTTAATATCTCAAAAGAGTTAACCCACTTTTTCTAAGGAAGAAAGGTACTTACGCTCCAACCAAAAGGGAAATAGGAGAATCTTTTCTGGGACTTTTTGTGTTTTACTGGTAAAAAAATTACAATAATTTTGTGAAACGAGGAAAGTTGGCGCCCGATGAATCTGACTCTGTGCACGATCGTGAAGAATGAAGAGGCAACACTGTCGCGGACTTTGGACAGCGTTAAGGGTGTTGTTGACGAAATTGTGGTGGTGGATACGGGCTCGGGCGATCGCACCCGTGAAATTGCCCGAGAATCCGGGGCGAGGGTTTATGACTTTGAATGGTGCGACGACTTCGCAGCGGCGCGCAACGAGTGTCTGAAGCACGCCCAGGGCGACTGGATTTTGGTGTTGGATGCCGATGAGGTTTTGGTACCGCAGATTGTACCTCAGATTAAGCAGGCAATTGCGAGCGATCGGCTGCTGCTAATCAATCTCATCCGCCAAGAAATCGGTGCCTCTCAATCTCCCTATTCCCTAGTGTCGCGCTTGTTTCGCAATCGCCCCGACATCCGCTTTTCTCGCCCTTACCATGCCATGGTAGACGACAGCGTGGCTGAGATTTTGCACAGGGAACCAAATTGGAAAATAGCTTCTCTCCCCGATGTGGCGATTTGGCACTCTGGTTATCAAAAAGATGCGATCGCCGCAAAAAGTAAATTCCAAAAAGCTCAAGCAGCAATGGAACGCTATATCGCTTATTATCCAAACGATGCTTATGCTTGTAGCAAATTAGGTGCGCTGTATGTAGAAAGCGGGCAAATCGGGCGGGGCATTAATTTATTAACCAAAGGCTTGACTGCCGAGACCATAGATGATTCTATTGTTTACGAACTCAACTATCATTTGGGAATTGCTTATCGCCAGCAGCAGCAGTTTGCCAAAGCAAAAGAACACTATCAAGCAGCAATTAACACAAATGTGTTCCCGCCCCTCAAGTTGGGCGCTTACAATAATTTGGGCAATTTGCTCAAAGAGGAAGGAGATTTGAAAGCTGCTGAAAAAGCTTACAAAGCAGCTTTAAAAATTGACCCCAATTTTGCAGCAGGTCACTACAATTTGGGACTGACGCTGAAGGCAGCCGGAAATTTAGCAGATGCGATCGCCTATTACCGACAAGCGATAAAAATCGATCCCGAACACGCCGAAGCTCATCAAAACTTGGCAGTAGCCTTGCTGAAAATTGGCAAAATGCCAGAGAGTTTAGCAGAATTCAAAAGAGCGATCGCCCTTCACGAACAGCGCCGCCCTTTTGAAGCAGAACGCCTGCGCCGGGGACTGCAAGAAATGGGTTTAATGTAACTGAAATTATGGCTTTTACGGGCGGGATCTCCTGCCCAACCCCTACTCCCCACCATCAAATTCTCGGATTGTGGAACAGCCCGGAAAACCTTTTCATTAAAAATATTCCAAGATATGAGATGCAACCAGCAAAATCAAGCAATTATATCTACTTTGCCGCTATCCAAATCGTAGCGGCCCCCAACAACTTTAAGCTTGCCCGCTTTCACTGCTGCTGCTAAAAGAGGCGACGAGGATTGTAACTTATTTACATTCATTTTCACGTTAGCTCTGACTGCGTTATCCCAGGCATCGCCTTTTTGACCTTTGGTCGAATCAACTGCCGGTTTAATCGCCGCCACCAAAGTGCTAATGTGACCGGGCACAGCTTTGCCATCTAAAGCTGCTTTGACAGCACCGCAGCGTTCGTGACCCAGAATTACTAATAGCGGCACGCCTAATTCTAAGGTGGCATATTCTATATTTCCGAGTACCACATCGTCGAGAAAATTTCCAGCTACTCGAATATCAAATAAGTCCCCTAATCCTTGGTCGAAAATAATTTCGGGAGCAACCCTCGAATCAGAACAAGCCAGGATGGTTGCAAACGGATGTTGACCCTTTGCTACTTCTACAATTCGCGATCGAGCTTGGTCGGGAAATGTCCGTTTTTGCTCAATGTAGCGTTGATTCCCCTCGATCAATTTCTGGAGAGCACCCTCGGGAGTAATGTCAGAAATTTCCTCTGCATTTGCGGGTTGGACTTGCAAAAGCACAGGTGCAAAGCTTGCCGCCACCATCCCTGCACCAGCCCTCAAGATTAAATTCCGTCGCGAAATCATACCTGTTCTTTCGCTTTTAGTCATTGCTTGCAACTCGGTTCAATTGTTTGTATTTGTTAGCATAATATATACCCCAAGCTCAGCCAGACTTCTTTAATTTTTCTTTACACGCAGCTCCGGCACAATGTAAACTTCAAAAAAGTTGCCCATTTTTATTTCATTCATATTTTATTTAGTAAAGTCAACTGCCGTCATCCTTCTGCAGGCAGGGGATGCTAGAATGTATCTAAAACGAGAATTATTTATCAATGGCTCGAAATGTCATACGTCGCCAGCATTCATATCTATCCGGTCAAGTCCCTTGACGGCATAGCAGTCAGTCAAGCAACTATTCTAGCCAGCGGAGCTCTAGAAGGCGATCGCTCTTTTGCAATCTGCGATGCAGCAGGAGAATTGGTTAACACTAAGCACAACAGCGGAGTCTGTTTTCTACGCTTATCCTTTGACATACAAAAGAGAATTGCCGGGCTAAAAATTCAAGGCACCGAACAAGAATTTTTTTTTCATGTAGATAGAGAACGCTTGGGAATAGAATATTGGTTGAGCAACTACTTCGGTTTTCCCGTCAAGTTAATTGAAAACTTGCTGACAGGCTTTCCCGACAATACCGCTGCACCAGGGCCAAGCATTATCAGTACCGAAACAATTGCCGAAGTTGCATCTTGGTTTCCGAGAGTTTGCGTTAACGAGATGCGCCATCGCTTGCGAGCTAATATTGAAATAGGAGATGTCCCGGCTTTTTGGGAAGACCAACTTTTCTCACAATCCGATGAAATTGTGAGGTTGAAAATAGGGACAGTAATATTTGAAGCTATTAATCCCGGTGAGCCATGTATCCTATCTACGCGAAGTTATGGGGCGAAAGCAGGCGACCCAAATTTTAAAAATATACTAACAGCCAAGCAGAAGGAAATCATGCCTGACTTGGTTAAAAAAGGGCATTTAAATCACTTGAGTCGGCTGATAGTTAACACGCGAATCGCATCGCAAGCAGCAGAAAAAATATTACATATAGGAGACGAAGTTCAAATTATCACCGTCAGCAAATCCCTATTTAATACCATTTCTGATTAGTTGTAGGTTACGAGTCTGCTCGATCCGGCGGCAACTCCAAAGTAAGTTGACCCAAAACACCAGTTCTAAAATCGTTTAACATCTGTCGCGCTGTTCGTTCGACATCTCCTTTATACCTGTCTTTTGCTACCTCGTGCAAATAATCTTCACCATTACTAGAGGCTGCATCTAATTTATACCTGGATTTGAAACCAGATAGTGATATCAACGTGTCATCAGCCGCTTCCAGCCCTTGAAGCAAATCTACCATAGCCGCGGCTACTACCTGATTGTCGTAAGCTGCTTCACCAATATCTTCGCAAATAGCTAATTTTAGGGCATTTTCTTGATTGTTAATTCGGGTTGGGATCACTCCGGGGGCATCTAATAATTCAATTTCGTCAGAAATGCGAATCCATCGGAGCGATTTAGTTACCCCAGCTCTGCGCGCACTATCCACAACTCTCCGCCCTAACAGCCGATTAATTAAAGCAGATTTTCCCACATTGGGAAATCCCATTACCACTGCCCGGACTGGACGGGGCAGCATACCTCGATCGAACCTTCTTTTATTTAGCTGCACCCCAGCATTCTGCACCGCATCCGCCACAGCGTCTACTCCTTGACCGTGCTCGGCATTAGTAAAATACGCAGTTTCCCCCTGGGTCTCAAACCATGTTTCCCACGCCTCGCGCGCGCGAGGCGTAATCATATCGATGCGGTTGATGACCAATACTCGCGCCTTGCCGCCGACCCAACTCGGCATTTGGGGGTGATAAGTAGCCAATGGAATGCGGGCATCTCGGACTTCGAGCACCACATCTACCCGTTTTAGCTGTTCTTTTAATGCCCGTTCAGCTTTGGCAATGTGACCGGGATACCATTGAATTTTCATAATAAGAAGGAAAAAGGAAGAAGGAAGAAGGAAGAAGGAAGAAGGATAAGTGTCAGGAAAGAGAGAATCACAAAGGAAGGAACTAGGGAGGCAATCAGGAAGTAAGGAATCAAGAAGTAAGGAGGTTAGAGGTTCGAGGTTCGAGGGAAAAGGGAAAAGGGAAAATGAAAAAGTAAGCTGTTAGGTATCTAACTTAAACTGCTGAGATTAAGTAAAAAGAAAGAGTTTTCTTTCTGGCTTCTTCCTTATTCCCTCGAACCTCTTCCTTCTTCCTTCTTCCTTCTTCCTTCTTCCTTTCTTAAGGCACAATCAAAACTGCACAAGGAGACAGATTGATCACCCGATTGGTAACGCTGTCAGACGCCCCATCATCGGTTAAACCCATCCCCCGACAGCCCATCACAATCAAATCGGCCCCAATTTCGTCAGCCACATCGCAAATCGTGAAAGCAGGTTTGCCTTCCCGTTCGATGATTTCAGCTTCAATTCCCTGCTGGGAAAACATCGATTGGGCCTCAGAAAGAAGTTTGGCGACTGCTTCGGGGGAAGTCATCACCTCTCGCGCGGGAGCGTCGCCCTCCTCGGCTGGAGGCTCGACTACCGAGAGAATAACTAAGCGAGAGCCGTAGGTTTTCACGATATTGACCACCTTTTCGGCAGCTTCGCGGGCTTCTCGGCTTTGATCTACAGGAAATAAGACAGTCTTGAACATACTGCGCATCTCCGGGACGCGGACTCCGATAAAATGTTTACGTTGAGCCAATCAGTGCCGTTTGTTTCATCTTCCGTTTTTTGTACGGACGCGGTTGAATGCGTCCGAGGCCCAAGTGCAAGTGACCAGTGCCGCCATTTCAACGGAATTCGACCAAAACACACATATTAGGAGGTTAATCCTGTGACAAAAAAAACTGTAGCAAATTTATCGGCATCGGACTTATCGGGCAAACGGGTATTGGTGCGGGCGGACTTTAACGTGCCGCTCGACAACGGTAATATCACCGATGATACTCGCATCCGGGCTGCTCTGCCGACAATTCAAGATTTAGCGTCCAAGGGCGCTAAGGTGATTTTGTGCAGCCACTTCGGCCGTCCCAAGGGTGTGACGGAGAAGTTGCGCTTGACGCCGGTTGCTGTGCGCCTCTCGGAATTGTTGGGCAAAGAGGTTAAAAAGACTGACGACTGCATCGGTGATGAAGTCGCTGCTACAGTTGCCGCGATGCAAGATGGCGATGTGCTGTTGCTAGAAAATGTCCGCTTCTATCCAGAGGAGGAGGCAAACGACCCAGAATTTGCTAAGAAGTTAGCTTCTGTGGCCGATTTGTATGTCAATGATGCTTTTGGTACGGCTCACCGGGCTCACGCTTCTACTGAGGGCGTTACTAAGTATCTGAGTCCTTCTGTGGCTGGGTTTTTGATGGAGAAGGAACTGCAATATCTCGGCAGTGCGATCGACAATCCCCAGCGGCCTTTAGCTGCTATAATCGGCGGTTCTAAGGTTTCCAGCAAGATTGGAGTCATTGAAAAACTGCTCGAAAAGTGCGACAAACTGCTGTTGGGCGGCGGCATGGTTTTCACGTTCTACAAAGCTCGCGGCTTGAACGTGGGCAAGTCTTTGGTGGAAGATGACAAGCTGGAACTGGCTAAGTCTTTGGAAGCTAAGGCGAAGGAACGGGGAGTTGCTTTTCTGTTACCTACTGATGTGGTAGTTGCTGACAAGTTTGCTGCTGATGCTAACACTCAAACTGTCCCTGTTGAAAGCATCCCTGACGGTTGGATGGGTTTGGATATCGGCCCGGATTCAGTAAAAACTTTCCAAGAAGCTTTGGCCGATTGCAAAACGGTAATCTGGAACGGGCCGATGGGCGTGTTTGAGATGGAGAAGTTTGCTGTAGGAACTGAAGGGATCGCTCGTTCTTTGGCTGGACTTACTAAAACTGGTACTACCACAATTATCGGTGGTGGTGACTCGGTTGCTGCTGTGGAACAGTTGAATTTAGGCGAACAAATGAGCCACATTTCTACTGGTGGCGGTGCTAGTTTGGAGCTGCTAGAAGGTAAGGAATTGCCTGGTGTTGCTGCTTTAGATGAAGCTTAATTAAGTTAAATAGGGCGGGCAAAGCCCGCCTTGCTGGAAGCTGGTGTGACATACTCCCACATCAAACTGAGTACAGTTATGATGTGGGCTTCTTAGCAGCCCGATGAAGGGTGTGCAAGATTTCCTTTACGGTACTGTCATCCATAGTTCCCACCACAGAAAGATTCCCGCTACGGCGTTTTATACTTGGGAAAATGTCCAACCCAAGTCTCTTTAGATTTATCGCAGCATTAATATCGCGATCAACCATCAGAGAGTTTTGCTCATCCCAATAATTCCGTATCCCACAATCGGTAAAAATGATTTCATTCCGATAGCACAGAACCATTGAAGTATAAGCAGGTTTTTGCGAAACGACGACTGATCCAGCTTTTTCGGCTATGTATTCCAGCGTCTTGAAAAATTGACCGAACGCAGCATCCAACCAAGATTTATTCAATCCTGATTTTGCTGATTGACCGTTCGGAAGGTAATTACCCTCATCGTCTTGCTTAACTTTATTCCGCTTTGTTAAGCCCTTTAAGTTCAAATCTTCGTGAAAGAAAAACTTAGCTCCAGACTTGACAAGTTTGTGAGCCGTTTTGTAATGGAAGTCTTGGCGAGAACGCGCTATTTTTTGGTGTTGTCTCGCTTCTTTTTTGGCTAATTTTCGTCGAGATTTAGAGCCACGTTTTTGCTTATTCCGCTTCCTTGAAATGCGGTCTAACTTAGATTGGTTTTTACGAAGTGGTTTTAACGAAGGCAACTTTTCGCCCGATGATGATGCCAGGTAGACATCTTCATGCAGTACCGCATCCAACCCGATCGAGTTGTTCCAGTTTGGGGTAATTTTATCAGGAATAAACTGCGGTACTGAAGCGTCTTCAAGCATTATTTGGATGAACCAACCGTCAGCCTTCCTAGTTACGCTGATTTGCTTGACGCTAAACCCATCAGGGATTAGACGGTGCATCCGAACTTTTATGATGCCTAGCTTTGGCAGTCGGATATAAAGCCAATTCTTACGAACCAACTTAATCCAGTCGCTGTTAGCTGTAGAAAAAGTCATCGTCCGGTAGTCTGCCTCAGTCTTGAAGCGGGGTTTACCCGATCTTCCGCCCTTACTATCCCCTATGACAAACCGCTCGAAAGCTTTGTCTACTCGCTTAGAGACATCTTGCAGTACGGTTGAATCTACCTGCTTAAAATCCAAAAGTTCGCCACTATGAAAAACTTTTACTAGGTCTTTCTTAATGACGGGCAATTGTTGTTTTTGGGAGTAGTAGTTGGGCTTCGCACGGGGCGCAGAGATGCTAGCAATCAATGGACAAGCATTTATAGCAGTGCGGTTCATCTCCCACCAATCAAATCGATCACCTAACTGTCGATTATACCAATAGCGACAGATTCTCAGCCAATGGTTGAGGGTTAACTTTTGATTAGTGTCGGGATAGAACTGGTACTGGTAGGTCGCTTTCATTGCATCGTAGCCGATACGCATTAATTAGTGTTAATTTATCAGAGAATGTTGTTTGGTGTCAAGTCTATGAGTACAGATTTTATCCATAAAGCCAGAGGAGTTTCCGATCTCAAGTGTCATTTAGTGTTGACAACCAAGTATCGGCGGAAAGTTCTGACCGATCAAATGTTGTCTAGGCTTGAGGAAATTTTCAAGAACTTAATGGAAAAATGGGAAGGAAGATTGGTAGAATTTAATGGTGAGCGTGACCACGTACATTTGCTGCTTCAATATACACCGCAAACTGAACCAAGTAAGCTTATCAACAATCTTAAGACTGTATCTAGTCGCTATTTGCGGAAAGAGTTTGTAGATGAAGTTGAAAAAGTTTACTGGAAAGATGTTTTTTGGACAAATGGATATTTTATTGCTTCATGTGGTGGCGTGACGGTTGAGCAATTAAAGAAGTATATTGAGGGGCAAGATAGACCTGTAGAATAAGATTTGTTCGTCTCGTCATCCATCTGTCCACCGCTCAAAGCTGCGCCTTGAGATTGTGGACAGATGGAATCCTCGTCTCACGCGCCTTTCATCCCACACCAACCTTGATCGGTATGGTGTGGGGATTCCCGTCTGTCTAGCTAAATCCTTGGCTGCGAATCAGTTTTTTGAAGATTTACCGCAGAGGGCGCAGAGAACGCAGAGCAAGAGAAAAGAGAGAAGGATATGGGTTTAAAGTCTACAGTTTGCTAGTATAATTTGTTTGAAGTAGCAGTGAGGTTTGTTTGTGAAACTTAAACTCTTGGCAACTGTAACGGCAAGTTTAGCTTTGTTTGGGCTGGCAGCTCCCGTTAAAGCTCAAAATCCAGATCATGTTAGGCAATTGCTGGAAACTAAAGAGTGCGAAGGCTGTGACTTGAGAAATGCTGATTTGTTCAAGGCTAGCTTGTACAGAGCTAATTTAAGAGGAGCGGATTTAAGCGGAGCAAATCTCTATGAAGCTAATTTGCTAGAAGCGGATTTAAATGATGCTAATTTGGCAAATGCTAACTTAGTTAATGCCGAGATGTACGGTGCTGAATTAAATGGTGCTAATCTGCGAAATGCGGATTTGTCTAATGCTTTTTTGGGGCGAGCGAATCTGACGAGTGCTGATTTGCGCGGTGCTAAACTTTTTAAGGCAAATCTGGGGGAAGCTTATCTGCTGCAAGCTAATTTGTCGAATGCCGATTTGAGGCGTTCGCTGCTGTTTAGAGTTAATTTGAATCGTGCGAATTTAAGCGGAGCTGATATGTCTTTCGCGGATGTGCGCGATACTAATTTGCAGAATGCTATTTTGTCAAATACTCGGCTTCCTCGGGCTCAATTGACCGGGACAAATATTGATGCGGCGAATAACGTGCGGCAGGCTGATTTGGAACGTGCCAACTTGCGAGGTACGAATTTGGGGCCAGGGGTTTGCGCGATCGCTAATTTTCCTTATTGTGTTTTTAATGTCGAATAATCTGCTGGCTGAGTGCGTCAGCCTCCATTTTTTTGGCAGCTACGGCAGTTTTTGATTCCGCGCAAAAACTGATAGAAGCCCGCGACTTAAGTAGTGGAAAGGTCAAAATTTTAGACTAAAGTTTTAGCTCCCAGATGAATCTTCTGTAGAGTAAATCTAAAATCTAAAATCCACTGGCTGGCTGGCGCACCCTAAGTTGAGATACGAGCTAAGTTTGAGGTGGTTTGTATCCTCTTTCTAGGGCAAATCTCACAAGCTGGGCACGATTTTCTAACTGTAATTTGCTGAAAATGCTGCCTAAATGAGCTTGCACAGTCCGGGGGCTAATAAACAGCCGATCGCTAATTTGTTTGTTAGTATAACCCTGGATAACCTCCCAAAAAACTCTTTCCTCGGCTGGTGTTAAAGGCAAAGGTGCAGGTGCTGGCAATACTGCCACAAATTGTGGTTCCACGGCCCTACCGCTAGAAGTTTGAAGCAGTCGGACAATCTCGGCGTGAATGCGGTGAGAGCGCTCTAACTGCGCCTTTACCTTAGCTAAAATTTCTTCAGACTGAAAAGGTTTTACCAGATAATCGTCACCGCCGATCGAATGACCTTCAACTTTTGACTCCAACTCGCCTTGACCCGACAAAAATATAAAGGGGACTAATTGTCCCAAACGGGTAGTTCGCAAACGGCGACAAAACTCAAACCCGTCCATTTCCGGCATCATGACATCTGAAATTACCAAATCTGGGGGGGCATTTTCAAAAATCGAGAGCGCCTCAACCCCTGAAGTAGCGCATTGCACCCGATATCCTTGGCTTTCCAGGTACATTGCTAAGACTGTTTGACAGTCTGCTTCGTCGTCAACCACTAATATTCTTTCCATGACAGGCTTGCACCAATTCCAGTTGGACAGTTCTTGAAACTGTCAGTCCCAAAGTAGGAACTTAATTGAGTTTACCTGCTGTCACTTGATAAAAGCTCGCAATTTCAAGACCCCACACTTTCTCAAATAGTCCAATTAGGATCGCCTCGCGCATAAAAGGGGAAGCAGTAGAGCAATATGGGGAACAATATCCGTCTTTGATTCGCCTATCATCAAAAGCTACCAGTTTTTACGAGGAAGCGTCAACTTTTATGCAAAAAATAGAAGGTAAAAGAAATAATTTTATCGTATTATACAGAAATATTGGTGACACTCAAACTATTCATAGACCCGACATTGAAAGGTTTTTAGATTTTTCTGGTTCGGACACAGGTACAAAAGGGACAACGCGACCAGGTGCTGCTGGGGGCGGCGCGAACAAACTCGGGGCGGCAACCAACATACTTTCAATTATCGCTGCTGGTTCGGGGCGACTGAACAGATACCCCTGCATGATATCGCACTGATGTTGTTTCAAAAAATCTAGTTCTGCTTCTGTTTCCACTCCCTCAGCAATGACAGTCATGTTCAAACTGTGACCCAGTAAAATTACTGCTGTAGTAATAGCAGCATTTTGAGTATCTTCGTTGGCATTGCGGACGAAAATTCGATCGATCTTTAAACTGTCAAAAGCAAATTGCTTGAGATATCCTAAAGTAGCGTAACCGGTGCCGAAGTCGTCAATAGCAATCCGAATTCCTAGAGCTTTTAGTTGGTTTAAAGTAGCGCCTGCTACTGTCGCATTTTCCACCAAAGCGCTTTCGGTCATTTCTAATTCTAAATTAGCAGGCTCCAAGCCTGTAGTTTCCAATATTTGAACGATTCGCGCCTTGAGTTCCGGGTCGGACAACTGCCGGGCCGACAAGTTTACTGATATTGTAAAAGGCGAAAACCCCGCCGCCAGCCAACTAGCGGCTTGAGCGCAAGCTGAAAGCAGTACCCACTCGCCAATCTGAATAATTAAACCTGTTTCTTCTGCTAATGGAATAAATTCGCAGGGAGAAATTATACCTCGATCGGGATTTTGCCACCGCACTAAAGCCTCGGCGCCGATAACTTTGCCGGTAGCAATATTCACTTGCGGCTGATAGTATACCTGAAACTCACCTTGTGCCAAAGCGTGGCGCAGCAAAGCTTCGAGAGCAAACTTTTCAGGAGAGAGGGTTGTAACCTTGGTGGAGTCGTTAACTAAATCTTTGAGTCTGGCTTCTGCTTGGTGAAGCGCGACTGTCAGCGGTTGAGTAATAGTTTGCCGTTTCAAGACGCGAGAAGCAATGGAGCCCAGCAATTCAGCCTTGGTAAACGGCTTTGTCAAGTAATCGTCTGCCCCCAATTCCATCCCGCGACGAAAATCGGTTTTTTCACTTTGAGCCGTGAGGAAAATAAATGGAATTGTAGCAGCTAGGGAGTTTTGCCGCAGCGTCCGCAACACGTCATAACCGTCGAGTTCCGGCATCTGCACGTCGCACAAAATTAAATCTGGTATCTCCGAAAGTGCCATCTGCACCCCAGCTCGACCGTTTTCGGCCGCAATGACCCGGTAGCTGTGAGATTCCAGGAGTTGCAGAAGAGTTTCCCGGATTAATTCGTCGTCTTCAATCACCAAAATTTTGAGCATGATAATTAGATAACAGATGGCACTATATATCTGAACCTGACTAACTCTAGCATACTCAAACTAGCCAATTAATAATTGGGCCAATTAGCCAATAAATGATTAGCCAAATGGCTGAATACTTTCCCTCGGTTCTTAAGTCACAATCAAAGAACTGCCCAAATTGGGAAGATTTCGATCTTTTTCAAGAGCAAAAAACTGCTGCGCCCGACTCGTTTGATAAACTTTTATTACAAAAGCCTCTATATTTCTCATAAAAAAAATTAGCCAACAGTTTCAGTGCGCCGATGGCGGAAATTACTCAGGCTATGACTTATATGATGTCGGGTTAATTGTTCATAATTAGTCCGTGTTTGTACTGACAACTAGAGTTTTCTATCAATGGATGAATCAGGACGCTGGGTTCTGATTCATCCAAAAAAGGATACTTGCTTTCAGACAACAGCCGTGGAGAGATAAAAATTTTAGATTAAGGTTCAATCTACCAGATTTATCTGTGAAGTAAATCTCAAATCTCAAATGGACTAACGGAGAACTTAATTATGGTTCTCTAACCGGAAATCCTACGATGCGCTGCCTTAATTCACAGGCTTAGTGGAATTCGCGCAAAACTTTTCATCTACAATTGCAGAAGTGATACTGACAGCGTGCATTGATGATGACGGAATTATCAGGTCTTGCGGAACAACCACGGTCTTTTTACAAACAAGCTCGCTACTGCCTACAGAGGCAAAGTTCCAAGCATAAAATTCGGGAGTGCTGACTGTCGCATTGGCCGGATGTAAACCTAGTGCAGTCACTAATACTAATCCAAAAGTCACTAAAGCTACGATCGCGAATCTCAGCATATTCTTTGTTTGAACAGGAAAACTTACCCGATCGGTATTACCTTATTATTGCCTGGGTGGATAGAGAGCGTCAATCGATTGCGCGATTTTAGATTTGAGATTTTAGATTTTAGAGGCGACCCCACGGATAAATACGTTCGGCTCTTTATCGGAGACAGGTTTTTTATTTCTGGACGGATGAATCCGGGGGCTTGTATCCTGGATGCTCGATCGTCAATAGCAGTTATTCCGCAGTCAGGTTCAACTCGTAAGCGATCGGCTCAGATGCTTGAGAAACTACCACGAATTCATAATAACCAGCATCATCCAGCAATCCAGACCAACTAAGTCCCTCTGCATCTTCCAGCAAAGCTCGCGCGCCCTTTGTCCGCCCCGGAGTATAAATTGACAGTAGAGTAGATTTGCGCGGTGCTTGCAAATTCACGCGCAAAGTTTGATTTTGAGCGAACCTGGCAATGTAAGCTTTCCCTTCTCCTGGTTTGAGATTGCCTGTGAGGCTTTTGCTCTTCGATAGGCGGTCAAATTCAACGCTTTCGACATTTGCTCCAGCTTGTAAGGCTTCGAGTTCGTCGGCGGTAATTGCTTGCCAAATTTGTCCGATCGGCAAACCGATGAGATTGCGATCGCGCGGCTGTTCTGGAAACCAATAAAAGAACTTAGCATCAGCCAAATCGTACAGAGCCCGACTGCTCAAATTCAGCTTGTTAACCTCAGTTTTCCAGCGATCGATATCACTGGTGTCGTAACTGCCCAACCGCGCTCTAGCGTCGCTGCTGAGATTTTCCAGCTTGTCGAGCAACTCGTCGCCGATTTTCTGCCACCTTTCGCGCCACTGGCGATCTTCCTCGCCTTCTTTTAACAATCGTCCCCCCAATTCCGGGTATTTGGCATAGAAAGTCTCGTCCACAAGGTTGACGTAACCGTTATAAAATCGATCGGCAATTTTGAGCTTGACAAAGCGATCTTGCAAAGCATCTTCTTGCTCCTGCTTCGGGCTTGAAGGCTGGGGAACTTTCTGCACTTTTGATTGCAGATTTAACAAAGAATTGCCCGCAAACCAGCCAACTCCCCCCATACTTAAGAGCACCGCCACCACGAACAAAACCATTTTCCAAGCAGGCATCTTTTGCTGATTGCCAATAGCAGCAATTCGCACCGGAGTTCCCGGCAGTTTTGGCACGGGGGCGGGCACTGGTATAGGCGAGAAATCCGGCGGCTGCGTCATCCCAAAATCCGGGGCTGGCGGCAAAGGCGGCTGTAAAGGCGGATTGCCGGAGAGAGCGAGCATTACTTCGCGAGCCGAGGAGTAACGCTGGCTCGGCTGCTGAGCAAGCATTTTATCCAGCACCAGGGACAAATTCGGAGACAGAGAACATTCCGCCCGCCAGTTCCAATTCAGCGTCTGGCCCTCGAGCAATTGATGCGGTTCCTTCCCCGTCAGCAACACCAAAACCGTGGCCGCCAGAGCGTACAAATCGCTGTGGGGAGAGACGATTCCCATCTGCATCTGTTCGACGGGAGCATAGCCGAGCTTGCCGATGCGAGTCGCGGGGGCGGGAGTGCCGTTAGCCTCAGCAAACAGAGACTCTACGGTGGCGGCGACTTGTTTGACTCCGCCAAAGTCGATCAGCACGGGCATCCCGTCAGAACTCCGCAGAATCAGGTTGTCCGGGGAGATGTCGCGGTGAATCACTCCCAAAGAGTGAATGTATTCGAGCACGGGCAAAATCTGCTGCAGCAGTTGATTGATTTCTGCTTCTATAAACCGCAAACCCTGACGCTTGCGGGCGTCTAGCAGGAAGCGGTAAGTTTGACCGGGTACGTAGTCTTGGACGAGAAATAGGTAGCCTCGATCGCTGATACTGACGCGGAAGAGTTCGCGAAAGCGCGGGATTTGATTGTGTTGCAGCTTGTAGAGAACTCCTGCTTCCCGCTCGAACAGTTCCTCGGATTTTTGTAAAGCGTAACTTCCGTGTACTTGGGGTGCAAATTCTTTTAAAACGCAGGGTTCGTTAAATCGGTGGGCATCTTCAGCGAGGTAGGTGCGCCCGAAGCCTCCGTGTCCCAATTCGCGGACGATGCGGTAGTGATTGTGGAGAGTTATGCCGGGGTAGATGGGATTGTTCATTGGAACTTGCTGCGTCGGATTTTCACGCTTGACTGAGACTACGAGTTTTGGGCGATCGCTGAATTAATCTTGCCATAGTGTGTCAGTGTTTATTAGTCGATCGGCAGCTTGGCTATCCCGTGTGGTTATTGTGAAAACAGCGGTTTCGTGCTATGGAAGTTTATCTACTGCGCCATATTTTCGATCGACCTCAAAATGTGTTCAAATTTTTAGTGTCCAGCCCAATGTGCGATCGGGTCGCGCCGCGCTACTAATTGAATCTTGAGCGATCGAGGTGCAAAATACGCATTTTAAGGAGCAAATCATGCAGCCAGAACAGCGTCAGCGAGCAATTGGGGTGTTTGAAGAGTTTTTGAGGGCGCCGCTTGAGGAACGATTGCAACACCAGCAGAATCGAGTTGCCGAAGCGGGGGCGATTCCCTACGGGATAGCTGCGCTTCACGCGCTTTTTCAAAAAGTCGCGGCCACAGTACCAGCTTACCAGACTTTCCTAGCTGAACATAACATCAATCCCGCCTCAATTCAAACCTTTGAAGACTTCCAAAAATTGCCGCTAATTACCAAAGAGAATTATTTACGCTGTCACCCGCTACCTCAGTTGTGCTACCAGGGCAAATTAGAAACTTGCGATTTCATTGCTGTTTCATCGGGATCGACAGGAAAGCCGACATTTTGGCCGCGTTTTATCAGCGACGAGTTGCAAATAGCAGCTCGTTTTGAACAAATATTTCACGACAGTTTTTACGCCGACAATCGTTCAACTTTAGCTGTGATTTGCTTTGCCTTGGGAACTTGGGTAGGCGGAATGTACACGGCAAATTGCTGCCGCTATCTAGCGAGTAAGGGCTATCCAGTTACAGTTGTGACGCCTGGGAATAATAAGACTGAAATATTTCGAGTTGTGCAGGAACTTGGGGAGCATTTTGAGCAAGTAGTTTTGTTGGGATATCCGCCGTTTATCAAGGACGTGATTGATAGCGGAATTGCTGGGGGTGTGGAATGGCAAAAATATCGAATTAAGATGGTGTTTGCGGGGGAAGTGTTTAGCGAAGAATGGCGGAGTTTGGTGAGCGATCGCACTAATTCTGACAATCTATATTACAACTCTGCGAGCCTTTACGGTACTGCAGATGCGGGCGTTTTGGGCAACGAAACACCGCTGAGCATTTGCATCCGCCGCTTTTTAGCAAACAATCCCGAAGCTTCCCGCAATTTATTCGGGGAATCGCGGTTGCCAACGCTGGTGCAGTACGATCCGAAAAGCCGCTTTTTTGAAGTGAATAATGACGGCACGCTATTATTTTCTGGCGACAATGGCATCCCGCTAATACGCTATCACATCTCGGATAACGGCGGTTTAATTTCTTACGAAGCCATGCTCAATTTTTTGGCTGAATGGGGATTTAACCCTGTGGCACGTTTGCAGCAAGCAGCAGGTATGAAAGTTTCTGATTTCCCCAGAGGAATTCGCTGCTTGCCATTTGTCTATGTATTTGGGCGATCGCACTTTACCGTTTCCTACTTCGGTGCTAACATTTACCCGGAAAATGTCACCGTAGGTTTAGAAGTTCCCACCATACGGGAATGGGTGACGGGAAAATTTGTACTGCAAGTCAAGGAAGATGCGGATCAAAATCGTTGTTTATCGGTGGTTGTGGAATTAGCAGCGGGGGTGGAGGGCGACGAGGAGATGAAGCAGGCGATCGCATCTTCAATTCTCGCGCAATTGCGGCGGCTAAACAGCGAATTTGCTAATTACGTGCCGCCAGAATATCAGTTACCTGTGGTGACATTAACTGCGACGGGCGATGCGGAGTATTTTCCGATTGGGGTGAAGCACCGATACACGCGGCAATAAGTAGTTTGAATTGATGAGCTATCAGTTTTCAAAAGTCTTGTGTTATTCTATAATTAGGGTGACATTTGATGGTTCAGCTTAGAATATGCCAGCAAAAGACATCTACCACAATACTGTCAGAACAGCTCTAGAAAAAGACGGGTGGACGATAACAAACGATCCGCTAACCCTAGAAATTGGCGATCGTTCACTCTTCGTCGATTTGGGTGCAGAAAAAATACTGGCTGCCGAAAAGCAAGGTCGCAAAATTGCTGTAGAAGTAAAAAGTTTTTTAAGTATTTCACCCGTTCATGACTTAGAAGAAGCTGTTGGACAGTATATTGTCTATGAAGATATTCTAGAGCTTTCGGAACCAGAACGTAATATCTATCTAGCTGTTCGGGAAGAAGTTTATCTAGATATTTTCTCGGAGCCACTGGGGCAACTTTTGTTACGAAAAAAAAGACTAAAACTAATTGTTTTTGATTCATCAAGGGAGATAATTATCAGATGGATAGACTAGATGAATATCGCCAAATTGTTCGCACTGTTTTAGATAGTTATGCCAGGATTCCTAACTGTTACGGACAAGTTAAAAACAGCGTTATTGTTGATAGCGAACAAAACAATTTTTTATTGATGCACGAAGGCTGGCAAGGGCCTCAAAGAATTCACGGGTGTATCGTCCATGTGGAAATTATCGACGGCAAAATCTGGATTCAACAAGATGGTATAGAAACGGGAATTACCGCAGAACTTGTAGAATTAGGAGTGCCTAAAGACAAGATAGTTTTAGGGTTTCATCCGTATCACGTTCGGCAGCATACGGGATATGCGATCGCCTAAACCAGCTTACAATACAGGAAACTTGAATGAAAGGACGATCGCTAAATTGTATCGGGGTCAATATTTAATTCTCGCAATTTCGCGGCCAGGCGATCGGCTCGTTGAGCCTCTTGCTCTGCCCGTTGAGTCTCGCATTCTGCAACCTCTTCAGGAGTAGGGACAAGCTCTCCTTCTGCTGTAAAGAAACGCAATTTTCCGCCACAAATTCCGAGACTCAAATCGAGCTGCTGACTCCGCAGATGGCCGAATTCGTTGGGTGCGATTGCTTCATATTCCCCGTCAACTAAATGAAACCCAGCTAATTCTAAAGTTTCTGGGTCAAACCAAAAGTAGTCGTGAGTGCGAAAAGTATCTTGATAGAGTTGTTTCTTAAAGTTTTTGTCTGTATCCGCTGTTTTGGGAGACAGGATTTCTACGATAATATTGGGGTACTTTCCCTCTTCATCCCAAACTACCCAGCTTTTCCGAGTTTTTCGTTCTGTTCCGAGTACAACAAAAAAGTCTGGGCCTCGGAAGTCTTTCGATTTGAGTTGCTTGGGACTGTAATAAATGGTGAGGTTCCCAGCAGCATAGAAATTGTTTCTATCTCGCCACAGCCATTCTAGACAGTTGAGGAGTAGGATTATTTGTCGGAGATGCAGTTCTGTTTCCACGGGAGGTTCGTCACTGTATAAATCGCCGGGCGGAAAAATAACATTTTCCGGTATCTCTTGTTCTGGTATCTCTTGTTCTAGTATCTCTTGGGTAGTAGCTAATTCTGCGGTTGCGGACATGGCTGCTGGGTGAGGAGTAAGAGGTTGTGTGTCTATTTTAGCAAGCTTTTCATATCTCTGCCGAGGACTATTCTGAAAGCCCGATCGCGCTTTGTGCGGAAACACGCGATCGAATACCGAACAATATGAAATCTGTTAGTATCGGAATTATTCAGATATCTCCGATCTTCATCTGCGTGAATCTGCGTCAATCCCTTCTCATCTGCGCTTGCTGAAATTCTCTTTTTTTCACCGCAGATGAGGGCAGATAAACACAGATTAACGCATTTAACTATTAGCAATTATCGTTTTATTGGTCGTCAGTTTGTCTGAGAGCCACGATAATTTCCGGCCGTTTCATGCGCGCGTAGCCCCGGACTTTCCTGTCTTTGCCGATCGCCTTCAACCGTCTCAGCGAGAGACTTTCGTAGTCTGCCTCTGGGGACGGAAACGGCAACTCCAACTGCAACTGCGGTAGCTGAGGTTTCTGCTGTGGTTTCGACTGCTTCTTGGGCTGCGTTTTTGACGGCCTTTTAGGTTGTGCCTCGGGCTGTATTTCTGAGTGCGTCGCTGCGCCTCCGAGTTGGCGACGGAGCGTTTCAATTTGATTTTTCAGGTCATTTTCTACGTCTTCAATCGCGTCGGAAACAAACAGATTAATTGTTTGGACTGTGCGTTCTAGTTTTCTTGACAGCAACTTTTCCAGTTCATCCAACTGTCTCAAAGCGGCTTCAAGATTCACCTCAGAAATAACAGCAGATGTCGGCGGACGGTTGCTGCTCGATTGTTCAATTTTTTTCGCCATTTTATCTACCTTTTCCTGAAATGCTTTTTCCACTTGTTCCAGCAAATGCTTAATCTGTTCTATTTGGTTGCGCTCAAAGTTCTGCTCAGTTAGAGCTTTTACGTGCTTTTTTAGCAGATCTTCATTTTTTTTAACTGATTGTTCTATTTGTTTTGTTAGACTATCTACCTTTTTTTGAAATGATAGCTCAAATTGTTGCAGTAGAGTCTCAATTTGTGCTGTTTTATGAGTCGGTTGCGAAGCTAAATGTTCCATTTCTGCTTGAGCAACAGCTACCTCCTCGTCGGTCATTTCAAATACCCACGC
Organism: Oscillatoria nigro-viridis PCC 7112; assembly: GCF_000317475.1. NCBI lineage: Bacteria > Bacillati > Cyanobacteriota > Cyanophyceae > Oscillatoriales > Oscillatoriaceae > Phormidium > Phormidium nigroviride. The sequence continues at coordinate 4,594,668 of NC_019729.1, read as the reverse complement.
CCACATTTGCTCGATGCCGAGTTCTTTAGCAACAATACACCAATCTGAGCCGCAGACAACTTCATATTCTTCTTCGTTGCTGTAAGCTTCAGTGCGACGTACAATTAATGGAATCAAGTTGCTGCCTTGCTCGATCAGACTTCTCCTGATATCTTCGCGGCGTTCGCGGGGAATTTCGCCCCGCTGAGGCTCTGGTACTGCAATTTGGGAAGTGTAAATCTGACTGTGACTAATGGGCTTAATCCGCAAATATTCAACTATTCGGTTTTGATCGGACGATCGATCCATCTTGTTACAAGTCCCCTTTTGTCATTAAAATCTGGTGTTTGGGTATTTATGTATGTTTGCACTTTACAGCCTGCGTTTTAACGGATGCAGGACTAACCCAAGAACTCTAATTGTATTGTAAGGTGCGAGACAAACACCTTACCCAGACTGTGGTAAGTTAAAGGGCTTCTTGGCCTCAGTCTTCCAAGTCTGCGATCGAACTCGGTTATCTGGGGGAGATATCGCGTTGCTGCTGTACCTGTGCGGCTGGCTGTGCGGTGACAGCCCGGGCGATGGCGTCGGGCCGGAAGCCCGTGCTACGGCAAAAGTTACTGCAATTCCTAAAAAAAGCGACTGTGATGAGTTTAACTGGCTGTGGGACACCAACGATCCACTGCTTTACTCATCTTTACTTATTTTGGAGTAGAGACTCACTGAGTCAAAGTTGCCAGTGGCGACAGGAATTGCGAGTTATGAGTATTTGTGCCACTTATCAATTATTTTAATCATTGTTTTGTCGGCTAACCCTTTAACACGTTCCACCACATTTGCAAATGAGACAAACGGCCGCACATCTCGCTCTTTGAGTATTATTTGGATTATTGGAAGCTTCAAGCCAGCATCTTTCAAATTAGCCGACAGTTGATTTTTATCTAAAGTATTGAGTGCTTCCAACAGCGACATTGATTCGGAAGCTAAGTTTTCAACTTCGGGTATCCTCTCTACCACCGCTTGTTTTTCGGGTAGCGACTCTGATTTCAACTCATTAATTCTGTTTGCTATCCCAGCTTCAACTAACAGAGGTACTTGTTGTAAGAGTCGGTTTTCAAGCTCTTGTATACTCTGGGCTAAAACTTTTTGTTCGCGGGCGTACTCGGCTTTTAGTTCATTAATTTGATTTGCAAACTGGGCTTCAATATTTGTTAGTCGCTGTTCTAAACTAGATGGCTCTTGGGGAGTTTCATTTTCACATAAATTATGGACTTCGACCAAAGAAACAGGGTTTTTTATTAAATCTGCGGGCTGCGACGAAGTATTTTCGTAGAAAAACCCTGTTTCTGGGTTCTCAACTAAATTCTCAGTGATTGCGGTTTTTCTGAGAATTTCAAGTTGCTCCAGTAGAATTTTTTCATTTTCTTCTTCCAGGATGAATGCTCCGATTGTCTCGCCTTTGAGAGGTTCTATTTCCTTTGCTCTCGCCGCCGCGTAGTATTCAAAATCTCCGTCTACTATCTCGTAAGCATCCATACCTTTGCGGCGGACAATTATCGGATTAATCAATCCTCCTGAATCTAAAATCAGTCTCGCTAATTTCTCCAACTCAGGCTCTGCAAAATTGGAACGGGGAACTGCGGACGTAATTCTTTTCACTGCAACCAGTGACGGAAATAATTTTTTCATTAGTTTTTACCTATTTTTTCCAAAACTTCGATTGCTAGCATTTCAAATTCTTGGGAGGCGATGGAATCAGGCTTAAAGTCCAGCACTGAAATCGGATCGGCGATTTCCATATTTCCCACGATTTGAAATTGTTCTGCACACTTTGCCAAATCGTCTCTCTCGTAAATTACGCTGTCCATGATTTCAAGGCCGTAGCGTTTGGGAATTGTCTCCCTCCGCTTAGGCAAACTATACTGTACAAATTTAGCATTAGCTGAGATTTTGCAAGGGAGGACGCCTAAAATTGCGATCGGCTGTTTGCCGATTTGTTTTTTGAATCCGTTAACTTTTTTGATAAAATCCTTGACATTAATCAGTCCTTGATTGGCAAAAGGTTTTAAGTCCGAAGGAATAATTAAATAATCTGCCGTAATCAGGGCAATTCTGGCGTAAAGATTCAAAGATGGCGGCGTATCGAGCAGTACAATATCATATTTATCCTGTACTTCTGCTAGTTTGTGAATTACAATCATGCGGCTGTAATCTAGTTGATTGAGTTCCGTTTCATATTGCATTAAATCAATGTGGGAAGGAATCACATCAATTGCGGGATGGCAAAAACTTGATTTGCGTGCTACTTCGCCTATCGAGTAACCATCTTCTGACTCCAAAACGTGACGAATGTTGCAATCTTTCAAATCATCTTGTTCTTCATCCTCAAATTTTACTAGACCAGTCGCAAAGGTTGTATTTGCCTGACTGTCTAAGTCGATTACCAAGACTCTTTTACCTTGCTTGCTCAGCGCTGCGGCTAAATTGACTACGGTTGTAGTTTTGCCAACGCCGCCTTTATTGTGGTAAACTGCAATGATTTTCATAGTATTTTGCCTTTTTTGGGGAACGATTACATCGGATTTAACTTGAGGCTTAACTGGATAATTTTCAGGTATTTGTTCCGGTTCTGAAATTTGACTTGGCTCCGGTTCTGCAGGGACGGGATTGTTTTTTTGTAAGGGTACTGTACTAATTAACTCAGGAGTTACCAAATTATTTTGATGTTCTTTAAGTTGAAGATTATGTGGAATTTTTATATATTTTAAATTATCTCTGCCAATTAAACCTCGAATTTCATCAATTCTAGTTTCCACGTCTTGTCCAGCACACTTAAATACTAGCTGAATTTCTGAGGCGACTCTTTGGTAGATTCTAATTTCTTTAGCATTGGTAATCAATCCGTAGCGAATACTTAAACTTGTTAAGTAACGCTTCAGTCTCCTGACGTGGCGGTCTAAATTTTCCTTGGGATGTTTCGCCTCAATTATCACACTCATCGGCGAGTCTGCATCGAGAACTAGGGGAATAACTTGGGTGCCAAATGAGAGGAAGTCTAGACGAATATTCCCAAAAGTGACTTCTTGATGCCAAGTGTCGGGGGTATAGCCTAGTTTTGGTAGCAGATAGCTGACAATAAGTTTGCTTTCTACTTCGCTTTCGTTACGACAGTTATTGGGATTGAAAGTCATTCGATTTTAGATTTTAGATTTTAGATTTTAGATGGGGAATGACTGATTTAATAATGGTACGAATTGTGATGTTCACAGTAGGGCGCGCATTCCGCACCTTACAAAAGCTACGGATTGTAATATCGAAAAACCCGGTTTTGTTTGACAAACCGGGTTTTTCTGGCATTTATCGCGTTTAAAACTTACTTGGTTTTAGCGTTAAATTCCTGCAATGTTTGATAGCCACCAGCGGGATTGTACAAGTGACAGTTGTCGGCAATCCGCTTCATTAAAGACCAAGAAAATTCTGTTTCGTAGAGATGATCTTGCCAATTTTCCTTTAAGCTGCTGTGGGCGAGGCGCAAATTGTACCAGGGAATAGCAGTTGAAAGGTGGTGGGGAACGTGCACGTTAATGTCGTGGCACAGAAACTCTACCCAGCGGGGATAATCGCAGTGAACTGTTCCTGATAGTTGCGCTTGGGCTTCGTTCCATTCTTCGGGTTCTTTAAATGAAATGTCTGGTGCTGTGTGGTGGACGATCGTAAAAGTGCTCATCCAGAAATGGTAAACCATCCAAGGCACAAACCAAAATTTGACAAATCCCCAAATGCCTGTGGTTGCAATTAAAAGCGGAAATCCGATCGCAGCACCGATTAAAACGACAAAAACTGAAAACCGCACTTGTTCTTGTTTCTGTTTACCGTTGAAGCGCCACCACATAAAGTGTACTTTTGCCCAGTGGGCGATCGAGCCAATCCACCACATCCGACCGAATATTAAACTATAAGCTATTTGTAAAGCCTTGGGCGCGCCAGTGTAGTCTGCTGCTGTCATCGGGTGCCAAGCATTATCCTCACCAATTTTATTGGTGTGCTTGTGGTGGTAATTGTGTCCGTGCCGCCATGCGTGAAACGGATAAATTAACGGCAGAAATGCAATATGTCCGACTAAATCGTTTACCCAGCGGCGGTTAGCAAATGACCGGTGCCCGCAGTCGTGGCCGATCACAAAAAAACCGGTTAATCCGGTTCCTGTGAAAATCCACATTAGAGGTAGTAGAAACCAAGGAGAGACTGCTATGCCCCAGTAACCGACAGCAACTAAAAGAACGTTGACGATTACTTTTGTCCAAGCTTTGCGGGGGTTTTTGACGAATACTTCCCGCGGCAGGGTTTTGAGAATATCTTTGAGGCGCAGGTTGGAAGTGTCACTTGCGGATGTCAAATTTAGTGGTTTTTCGATCGATGCTGTCATAAATAGATTTCGATTCTCCGTATGCCATGAGCATGGCTTAACAAATTAGCGCAATAAAATGTCAGCTCGTTGCCAGCTTGTGGCAGACGAGTTGAGCAGTAGGCAAGCGCGTTTTAGCAAATGCTAGCGATAGCTATCCGCAGTTAGGAATTTCTAGCACTTTTGGCAAAAAATACTGCGGGTAGCAAAACCTTTGTTTTTATAACACAGGGGCAGCACAGTTAGCATTAGCGGCTGTTGTCTGCTAATTGCTGTTGCTACCAGAAATCGGGTCGAGAGCCGCCAAGCCAGCGATCGACCGTTGCTGTTTGAGGCTTTGCACTTCCAGCAGCAAGGATTCGATTTCCGCTTGCAAGTGCAGGAACTTAACTTGCTGGTCGGCTTGGTAGGGGCACTTCACCGAATCTACTTTGCGGGCAAAACTGGTCGATAGGGTAGAAGAACTAGCCATTTCGGGGTGGCTCGCGGTGACTTGAGGCCGGGAAAGAGTGGATGAATTATTTGACATTAGTAATTGGGTAGACATATCTACACATTCACACCATTAAGTTACTTTAACCTGAACCGATCGTATTAAACATCAAATTAACCGATCGAGCTAAAATTAGTGTAAATTCCTTAGCCATTGCCTCAAACCATTGACATCGTGACCCTGATCCTACCTGCTACTGACTCTGCTGCTAACTCCGCTGCCCGCGCCGCCGAGCCGAAACGCTACGGCTGGCCCGGCTTGATCGAAGCTTATCGCCCCTACCTGCCGGTGACGGAAACCACGCCGGTAGTGACCCTCCAAGAGGGCAATACTCCCTTGATTCCAGCACCTGCGATCGCCTCTGTTATCGGTCGAGACGTGCGCGTCTTGGTAAAATACGACGGCCTCAACCCCACTGGTAGTTTCAAAGACCGGGGGATGACAATGGCGATTTCCAAGGCGAAGGAAGCTGGTGCCGAAGCTGTAATTTGCGCCAGTACCGGCAATACTTCGGCCGCCGCCGCCGCCTACGCCCGACGCGGGGGGATGCGAGCTTTCGTGTTGATTCCCGAAGGTTACGTGGCTTTGGGCAAGTTGGCGCAAGCTTTGCTTTACGGTGCGGAAGTAATTTCGATTGGGGGAAATTTCGATCGAGCCCTAGAAATTGTCCGCGAAATGGCTGTCAATTATCCGGTGACATTGGTCAACTCCGTCAATCCTTACCGCTTGGAAGGCCAAAAAACCGGTGCTTTTGAAGTCGTTGACGCCTTGGGCGACGCCCCCGACTGGCTGTGCATTCCCGTGGGAAATGCGGGAAACATCACAGCATACTGGATGGGTTTTTGTCAATACCACCAAGCCAAAAAATGTTCGCGCTTGCCGCAGATGATGGGATTTCAAGCCGCCGGGGCTGCACCGCTGGTAACGGGCTCACCGGTATCGCACCCAGAAACCCTGGCGACGGCGATTCGGATCGGCAACCCCGCTAGCTGGAAACAGGCGATCGCAGCTTCCGAAGCCAGCCGAGGCAGTTTTGCAGCAGTCACCGACGCCGAAATTCTCGACGCTTACCGTTTGTTAGCATCGCAGGAAGGGATTTTCTGCGAACCGGCGAGTGCAGCTTCGGTGGCCGGCTTGCTGAAGGTAAAAGACCAAGTTCCGACGGGGGCGACGGTGGTTTGCGTGCTAACTGGTAACGGTTTGAAAGACCCGGATACGGCAATTAATCACAGCAACAATCAATTTAAAAGCGGCATTGCTCCGAGTTTGGATGCAGTAGCTGGGGCGATGGGATTTTAAGAAGTTAGTTGACAGTTGTCAGTTGTCAGTTGTCAGTTGTGTTCTTTGTGTCCTCTGTGGTTCATTTAAACTAAGATATTGCACCGGCGGTCAACAACCTGTAGGGGCGGGTTCACCAACAATATCTAACAAGTACCAACAATCTGAATAAACCCGCCCCCACCCAACAGTAAATCGCAATCTATAGCGGTTCTCAGATAAATGAGGTATACAGAAACCTTGTACTGTCAAGCTTTCTAGGTCAAAATTCGTACCTCACCTTTTTGAGAAAGGCTATACCTCTTTTAAGATATCAGGGGCTGCTTCCCCAATAGCTTTCAAGGATACCAAAAGACTAAAAAGCCCGCCCCCACCCCGCGCGAAAGTCATCGAGTGATATTGTTGCAAGATATCAGTTTAAATTCACATCTTGCACCAATATAAGAAACAGGCTTTCCGGCCTGTTCCACTTTTAGTTAAAATCTCTTGTGTGGTGGGCCGAAAAATCCGTGCCTAAACGCGACATCCTACATTTCCCCCTGAGATATCCATGCACCCCAAAAATCCGGATGAGATAACAATTTACGATCGGAGTTAGTATCAATAAACTCCTGTGATATCACTTTTTTATCAATAAACTGAGCGAGACAATTTTGTGATTATATTATGACTAGCCCTACTGCAACCCTGTTAATTGCCTGCCCCGATCGCAAAGGACTCGTCGCCTTACTTGCCAATTTTATCGCCTCCCACAACGGCAATATCATCCACGCGGATCACCATACAGATTTTACCGCTGGATTATTTCTGAGCCGGCTAGAATGGCAATTAGACGGTTTTGACTTAACAACTGAAGAAATAACACCTGCTTTTAGTGAAATTGCCAAGGATTTACAAGCCAATTGGCAATTGCATTTATCTCATAAAATTCCACGCATCGCAATCTGGGTAAGCCGTCAAGATCACTGTTTATTAGACTTGATTTGGCGACAGCGAGCGCAAGAAATGAGAGGTGAAATTCCGCTGATAATCAGCAACCATGAAAATTTAAAGCCCATTGCCGCACAATACGGTATCGACTTTGAGTATATTCCCATTACTAAAGACAATAAAGCTATTCAAGAAGCACAACAGTTAGAACTTCTTAAAAAATATAATATTGATTTAGTAGTTTTGGCTAAATATATGCAAATTTTGAGTCAAGACTTTATCAGAAAATTTCCCAATGTGATTAATATTCACCATTCATTTTTGCCCGCGTTTGTGGGGGCAAATCCCTACGAAAGGGCTTATGAAAGAGGGGTAAAAATTATCGGTGCAACAGCCCACTACGTTACACCCGATTTAGATGCTGGGCCGATTATCGAACAAGACGTTGTGCGCGTGAGTCACCGCGATGAAGTGTCCGATCTGGTTCGCAAAGGTAAAGATTTAGAAAGAGTTGTGTTAGCAAGAGCGGTGCGATATCATTTACAAAATCGTGTTTTAGTTTACGGCAATCGGACTGTGGTTTTTGCTTGAAAATTAGGCATCATATCAATCCTGGTTTGTTAATCCTGCGATCGCTCGGTGATTAATATAAATTCCGGTTGCACGATCGCAGTGCAGCGAACCCCAAAGTTTTCTCGGCGTTGCTGAATACAGGTATGAATTCACGATTTCCCAATGGCTATAGGCCTGCTTGAGGGTGAGTTTTGTAACATCCAGCGAAAAGGTGATTCATACCGCGAATCAGCAATGCCAAATTCTTAACGCGATCGCACACCTCGGCACGCACAGAATTACTGAATAGGGCGAATGAGTGAATTTTGGCTCATCTTTTTTGAGCTGCGAGTTTCGCTCCTAGGCTACAGGTAAGGCTTTTGACGGAATTGTCACCCCGTCAACCTGTGCAGTGAACAATCGCAAGCATGGTTTCGGAACTGAGGGGGTGGAGTAGCAACACTCCCTCAACTCTACCCTACAAACCGGGTTTCTTGCTGCGAACTCTAGTTTCCTGGCGCCAAGATTTTTCCTAGTTTCCCGCTAGATCAGCGTCAATCCCACCCTCCTGTCTCAAAAATCCGTCTTTCTGCTCAAGTTACAGCCCTTTGGCGATCTAGAATATGTAAGTTAGTGCTTACATTAATTGAGATGAGTAGAACGAATCGAAGTGCAGCAGAAACCCGCGATCGCCTGTTGAAAGCCGCGATCGAAGTTTTCTCTACAGAAGGCTACGTTGGAGCGACAACTCGTGAAATTGCTCGTGTTGCAGATGTGAGTGAAGTTACTTTATTTCGCCGCTTTCAGAGCAAAGAGCAAGTGTTGAGTGCGGTTGCCCACCACATCACAGCATTGCGGACGGAGGCGTTGGCGCATCAAGACGAATGGACTTATGACCTGCGCCGCGATCTCCTGCATTATGCAAAGCTCCACGACGAGATGCTGGAGGAGTACGAAGCTCTATTTCGGATGTTTATTGGTGAAGCTCACCGGCATCCGACAGAAGCGCTGGAGGTGCTTCAGCAATCATTTTTACCGCTGCGTGAAAAACTAATTTCCTATCTACAAACCTGTGTTGAACGCGGCAGTATTCGTCCGAATGTTGACCTGCCACTAGCAGTGGATCAATTAACTGGAATGCTGCTGTCTGGTATGATCCGCCGCCATGTTTCTCAAGTAAACCGGGGCTACAGCCGTAAACGATACATCGAAGGGTGTGTGGATTTATGGGTGCGGGGAGTTAGCACAGCAGCGTCTTCTGTAAGCCGTACTTCGTCTTCAGAATAAAGGTTTCTGACAATTTTCCTATGAATTTGGCATTTTCCGATTGAAGCACCCTAAGCCGTTGCGGTGGTGCGAAGCACCTGCCCTTGGCGATCGCAGAAGTAGAGACTAAAAATGAAACGCCCTCTAATACAGAGTCATGCAACTGAACCAGATTCGATTGATATTCAGGCTTTTACCGATAAGGAAGAGTCAGAGGCTCAAGACCAGCAAAACGCTCAACAAAACGCTCAACAAAAGCGAGAAAAACCATTAAAAAAATTGAAACAATCTGCCTACGATGCAGCCGGGTACGTGCAGGGACCGCTCAAGTGGGCGATCGCCCTGACGGCTGCTCTGGGAGCCATTCTAGAAGTGATTGATACCAGCATTGTGAATGTTGCTTTAACAGATATGCAGGCGACATTAGGCGCAACCGTGACCGAAATTGCTTGGGTCGTAACGGGTTACGCGATCGCCAACGTTGTGATGATTCCGCTCTCTGCTTGGTTGGGGGACTTCTTCGGCAAGAAAACCTACTTTGTCTTTTCCACGATCGGGTTCACAGCCGCATCGATGTTATGCGGTTTATCCATCAACCTGCCGGTGCTGGTGGTAGCTCGAATTCTTCAAGGCTTCTGCGGGGGCGGATTGTTGGCAAAAGCGCAAGCGATTCTGTTTGAAACTTTTCCCCCTGCAGAACAGGGGTTAGCGCAGGCGGTGTTTGGAGTTGGGGTGATTGCAGGCCCGGCTGTTGGTCCCACGCTAGGCGGCTATCTGACCGATACATTAGGCTGGCGCTGGATTTTCTTTATCAATTTGCCCGTCGGCATTGTGGCTGTCATCATGGCGATCGTGTTTCTCCGACCAGACTCGAAGCAACACGGACGGAGCCAGCAGAAAGTAGACTGGACAGGAATTGTACTGCTGTGTATTGCGGTAGGTAGTTTGCAAGCATTTTTGGAAGAAGGGGAAAAAGAAAACTGGTTTGAATCCGGTTTCATTACGTTCCTGGCCTTTGTGGCGGTGATGGGGCTGTTTCTGTTCATCTGGCGAGAACTCAGCACAAAAGCACCAGCAGTTGACTTGCGGGTTCTGCGGCATAAATCCCTGGCAGCCGGTAGCCTTTACTCTGGTATTTTGGGCATGGGCTTGTACGGAGCCTTGTTTGCTGTACCGCTGTTTGCTCAAGGCGTGCTGCGCTTTTCGGCAACGCAAACCGGATTTCTACTCGCTCCTGGAGCTTTAGCGTCCGCCATCGTAATGGTTTTACTGGGGAAAATTTCGACTAAGGTGGATGCCCGCATTTTAATTGCCCTGGGAGCAGGTGGAACGGCAGCCGTCATGTTCGATCTGGCAAAAATCACGCCCCAAACCGGAACTGATGATTTGTTTTGGCCCTTAATCTGGCGCGGTGCAACTACGGTTTTGATGTTCCTGCCCCTGAGTTTGGCAACATTGGGTTCCATCCCCAAAGAAGATGTATCGGCTGGATCTGGCTTCTATAACTTGACTCGTCAGCTCGGCGGTAGTATTGGCATTGCCATTCTGACCTCATTACTGGCTCAACGAGAAGCTTTTCATCGAGCCATTTTGTTGGCAAAGTTAACGCCTTACGATCCAGAAACAACGGAGCGGCTCAGTGCACTCACTGGTGTGTTTCAGAGTCGCGGTTCTGATGCCGCAACTGCCCAACAACAAGCCCTCGCCGCGCTCTCCCAATTAGTCAATACGCAGGCAGCCGTTCTATCCTACGCAGACATTTTTCGCTTTGTCGGCATAGTCTTTCTCTGCTCGCTGCCATTGCTGCTGTTTCTCGGCAAGGGAGGCGCTGGAGCCAAAGCACCTGCTGCTCACTAATTGCTTGATTTTAATTCTGTAGGGATTGCTCCACAGCCTGCGGTTGAATAGACTTTGAGATCGCTTGCCTCAAACAACCAATTTGTGCCGTTGCTGATTCGCGGTATGAATCACCTTTTCGCTTGATGTTACAAAACTCACCCTACGAGTGCCTATAGCCATTGGGAAATCTTGAATTCATACCTGTATTCAGCAACGCCTTAAGATTTTCCGTTGTCGTCTTGTGGCGATCGCCCTTGAGCCACTGTTCCCACAGATCCGCCAATAGGGCGAGGTTTCGGAACTTTACTTTTGCCTGCGGGCCATCCTTCGCGCTGCAGGGAGCGATCGCCGTCGGTTTCTTCGGTTTGGTCGTGAAACAAAATTTGCCGCGTGGGATAAGGCAAATCGATGCCGTTTTCCACAAGCTTTTTTTTAATAGCACAAATTACCTTGTCGCGCGATCGCATATCGTCAATTCGGCGCGGCGGAGCAATCCACCACCGAACCCGGATATTGACGGTACTTTCTGCTAGCTCAACCACCAGCGCATCCGGTGCAGGATCTTTCAACACCTCATTTATGCTGTACAATACTTCCAGCATTAACTGCTTGGCGCGGTCAATATCGTCGCCGTAACCAATACTAAAATCGTATTCCGTGCGGCGTTTATCGAAAGCAGTATTCACTGTCACCGAATTCGTAAACAATTCGGCATTGGGAATGACAATCCGGCGACCATCATAGGTTCGGATTGTTGTAGCGCGGGTCTCAATATTTTCTACCGTTCCCTCAAAGTTTTTAAACACAATTTGGTCATCGATTCGGAACGGTTCAGTTAACAGAATTAGGATACCGGCTAAGAAGTTTTGCAAGATATCGCGAAAGGCAAAACCGATCGCCACCCCGCTAATTCCAAGCAATTGAATCAAATCCCCAGCTTTAAATGTGGGAATTACAATCGAAAGAGCAACAAACAGACCAACTAGAACGATCGTACCCTGCGCCAACCGTCCTAACACCAGCCCCAAATTTCGTGCTTGGTGGTGGTTGCGAGTAAGCTGCCTGACCGTTCTCTTAATTGCCCTGCCAAAAAATAAAAAGATTGCAAAGACAATTAACGCCAGCACAATATTGGGCAACAGGATAATCAAGCCGTCGATCATGCTCTGAATCTTTACCCAGACTGCGGATATCTCTGCCTTCATGAAGTTTCCTCGCGTATCAGTCGTTGTCGATATTACTAAAATTTAGCTGGGTTAAGTTCTATCTAAAGACTGTAGGTTGGTACGACGCGAGGAAGATTTGGTGGCCGTCCTCAAAATTTTGAATGCAGATTATAGGTTGAGATATAGTACAGTTACATCGATTAGTAATATCAAATCCGGTAGCATCGGAATTATTCCTCTCTGTATTCTCTCCCTCTGCGTTCTGGAGCGCCCTCTGCGGTTAAATCATTCCGATGCAACCGGAAACGATATAAAACATCCCTAGATGCCGAATAATCAAGAAGCAGATGAATTAATGCCACCTAATTGCAGGAAAAACAAAAACAAGGAATCGCTGACTAAATCCCACCTGCAAGGGGACTTGCCATGCCGATAATTCCTGAATTTTTAGCTCCTAATTCCCAAAGGGCGGTAAATCGAGTAACTGATTTTTAGAAGGTGGAAGTTGGGCGGTATTTTTGCCTGGGGCAGAAGTTTGGCGGATTTCCAGAGCAGTTTCGCCGGGATTTGCAGTGCGAGTAGGTACTATTTCTAAAGAATATACTGTCTCGGTTTTTGCAGGGGCAGGATTTTGGGCTTTCGTGAGCAAGTCAACGGCATCTCCGAGGGCGCTAGTTAAATTTTTGCTAGTTTCGGCGTGACGGGCTTCTTCTTGTTTGAGGGCTTGAGTGAGTTGTTTAACTTGTTCGATCGCCCGATCGCGCTCTTGGAGAACTTCTGCTAATTTAGCTTTAAGTTCGCCTACAGTTTGCAGTTGTTCCACTTCCTGCTGACGGGCAACTCCAGCATCGTCGCCTTCGGGTACAAGGGGGGAAAAATTTTGTAATTGCTCTATTTGTGCTTCCAGAGAAGCAATGGTTTGCTGAGTTAATTTGGCATCATTCCGCCGCTGCTCGGCTTCGGTATTGTAGAGTTGGCGCCACTGAGCGGCACTTTCACCTGCCTCATCGCGATCGCGCGAAACTTCTGTTAACTGCTGTTGCAGCCGCTTGATTTCATCTAACCACTGTCTGACATCCTGAGCCATATTGATTTTAGATTTTAGATTTTAGATTTTAGATTGGGGAATTGGGAATTGGGAATTGGGAATTGGGAATTGGCAATTGCGAGTTGATAATGGCTTAATTAATTAATGAATTGTGTTACCTCATCTTTCGCCCCGTTTCCTGTGCGCTATGAACATTTTTTACTGGTTGCGCTACCTGATTTTAGCTTTGTTTAAGGCATTTTTGAGGCTGCTTCGAGCTCTCAAACGGAAATTTGGGGGTTTTTGGCTGTTTTGTCGGTGTTTGACTTGGGGAACGCTCAAGGAAGTCGGCGCGAAGGCAGGAGAACAGCGCTTGCCGGGGCTGTCTGCGGAAATGGCCTACAATTCTATGCTGGCGCTGTTTCCGGGGCTGTTGGCTATCTTATCTGCGATCGCTCTGTTTGAACCTTTGCAGTCAACACTTTATCAAATCGCCCGTCTTTTGGGCGAAGTTATACCCGATAACGTTCGGAATTTGATTGGTGGCTTAATCAAAGAAATTCTGTTAACTCGCAGTAAAGGGCTGTTTTCGGTGAGCTTTCTTGGGGCGATTTGGGTATTTTCTGGAGTAATGAGCGCGACGATGGCTGCACTCGATCGCATCCATGAAATCCCCAGCGCTCGAACTCGACCATTTTGGAAAGCAAAACTCATTTCTCTGGCGCTGAGTATCGGCACAATTATACTATTAATTCTAGCATCGGGAGTAGTATTTGTCAGCGACTTAATTGTGCAAGCTATTGCCCGCCATAGTTGCCTGCTGGAGTCCGTCGCCAATTGCGATTTAAAAGATGTTGAAAATTGCTTGCTGCTCGCCGACAATTGCCCTTTGGAGTCGCAACTCTTAGGTGCTTGGCGGCTGTGGCGGTGGCCGATTTCTTTGGGAATTGTATCACTTGCCTTTGCCTTTATTTACCGCTACGGGCCGAGCCGCCGTCAACCAGATATTCCTATTTTGTCTGGAGCCGTTTTTGCTGCTATTTTGTGGGCGTTGCTTTCAGCTTTATTTCGGTTTTATGTTTGGCATTGGGGCAATTTCAGTTGGACTTACGGCACGATCGGAACTTTTATTGTGTTGCTGCTGTGGCTCGATTTTTCTTCTTTGGTGATGCTGATAGGAGCTCAGTTAAATGTGACAGTTGGAAAGGCAATGAAACAATCCAAATTAAAATGATTTGTTATTTGTTAATTCTTATTTGTTATTTGCCGGATGCTGGCTTACCGACGGAGTAAAGTGCTGAGGATACCCGCAACAAAAGACAGCAAAATCAGTATCCAAATGACACCACCGGGAATGAAGGTCAAGATCCCAACGCCTCTAAGAATCCAAACTAGGAGGGTGAGGCCCAGGATAGTCAAAAAGATGCGGGTAGATAGTCGCATTTGAAATCTAGGAGAATTAGTCATGTTGAATCTTAAAATTTTGTCTGGATCAATGATAGCTGTTTTGCTGGCGATCGGCAGTTACCTCACCTTAATTTCAGATCCCGGTTCCGCTGTTGCGCCTGGGGCTACAAATAAGTTGGGAGAAGCGGCAAATGTTGCTCAAAAAACACCTTCTGCAAGTTTAACAATTTCCGATCGCACAATTGGAGCGGCGAAGGTGGGGATGACTTTCGGACAATTGAAAAAGGCTCTGGGTTCCACGGCGCAGTTTAAAGTAGAGTCTCCTTTTATGGTAGACTTTGATGCTGTGGCTGTCAGCCAGTCGCGAAAAGTGCAATATCGGATTATTTACGCTGCGGGTACAAAGCTGAAAGATACGGATGTCATTGAACTTTTGATGACTGACAATTCTAATTATAAAACAGTTCAGGGCGTCGGGCCGGGAATGACTCTCAAAAAAGCCGAGGCCATTTACGGCAAAGCTACTTTATCTTATAACGTGGATAATGAAATGAGAGAAGGGGTTGTATTTGCCAAGCAACCCACTAGAAAAATTATGTTTGTTCCCAAGGCTGATGGGAAGCAGTTTGCGGGGGTTTACGGGGCCGGTCAAGGGGGATTTTATCAGACTAATAAATATCAGCCGAATGCTGTGATTCGCTCTGTTATGGTGCGGAAGTAGCCTTCACATGATTCCCAGAAACCGGGTTTCTTCCGAGATATCTCGCCACCCAACCTAAATCATCCGAGAAACCCGGTTTCTTAGGCTAAAATTAAGGAGTACCTGTAGTTATGTCCAAATACTCTTGATTGTCAAGATAAATTTTAATATTGTGCAGTATTTGACGTAGGTACTCTATGACTTCCTTCTTAATCTCTAAAAGTTCATCAATAGTCTGATCTCGCCCCACTTCCTCAAAAGACTTAACTCCGTGGGCTAAGTCGTTCCTGTTGCGTTTAATAACTACAAGGTTTTGCCCGTTCTTTGTCTTAGCAAAGTCTGTTTGATATGAAAAACCGTATTTTTCTGCTATTTCTTTAATCAACCTAGCATCCACATTCCCTGAAAATAGTTCTTCGCGTTCAAATGTAGCTGTGATGATATCTGTAGAGATTTGATTGATTGTTAAATGAATTTTCTGAGGAGAACGGTTTTTCAGATTTTGGAGGACAATCACTTTGATTTTGGGTTTTAGTCGGTCAAAGGAGATTCCTTTATTTTTGAACTCCTGGAATATGGCTTCAATCGCATTTCGCATAGTGGGTTAAACTAAGTTATACAGTAACAAAAAACCATTGGCTCTCAGAGTTTTTGCTAACTCAGGATCGAGACTTTGTATTTTGTATGTGCCAGCAGGATCGAATACAGCTAACTTCGTTGTCTGTTTTTCCAAGCTCTCCAGAAAAATGAAGTAATCATCCACATCTTTAGCGCGTGTATTAAAGTCGAAGAGTACAGTTTCCATGATTATCCTAGCCGTCGATCGCAGACATATTCAATACACACAACAATTTTTTGATTTCTCACACTAATACCCAGAGATTTTTGGCTCTATTTCAAATGTATTTACTTTGCTATTAAAATGATTGTAGCCGCTCAAATAAATCTCTTCGGAATTCCTCATTTGCAGTTTTGCTTAGTTGGATTACCCGAAGTGTAGTTCGATTGAAATGCCTCTGACGAGGCATGAGTAAATCACTAAACTTAAATCCATTCAAATGCTCTAATTTTTTCAGTCCACTTAAGGTTAATTCGTTGTTGACAAATCTGGTTAGAGTACGAATGCGTTCTGCACCGTCTACGATCTCTAAACGTGATTCATCATTTTCATCATCACCGAGATCGGCAACGAATAGATAAGGTATTGGTAGCCCCAAAATTACAGATTCGATAAACTTTGATTGCCTTGCTTCATCCCAAGTCATTTCACGTTGGTAGTCAGGAATAAACAACTTATTAGTATCATCGTCAATTCCTTCCATATATTTTTGAACGAGTATTTCGACGGGATACTGTTTGGTGTCGTAATTAATTTGCTGCCGATTATCGCGAATTTCCATTTCAGCAGCATTTCTGTCTTGAAGCGTAATTTGTTCTAGTTGCGATCGCATATTTTTAAGTAACGAGAAAGTGGTGTGGATATAATAATTTTACCACAGCCCAAGGTTGATAAAGTCCTGTGCGGAGAATTTTAGTTTTGAGGCCACTCCAGTGTAAATTCTGATTTGGCTAAGATGGTACGGCTTCACGCACTTATCAAAAAAAGTACGCGCGTGCGAAGCTATCCCGTAGGGAATCGCAAATGTTTAGTTAACTGAAACCGCCCCGAAAATTACCATTTATAACGCGCTGCTGACATAATTGGAAGGGCGGCAGGTCGCGGATAAACGGTGACTGTCCCCACTGCGATCGAACACAACCTCAAACTTGAAGTGAGGTATAGTTTGTCGCAAAAACTGAAAATGCCCGTCTGCGTCAGAACAACTGCGGAAGCGGGCGACAATCATCCATTGCTCAGAGGGTAACAAACGGGCGATCGCCCAACAGTACAAGCGGTCTTTGTATGTCAACATAGAACTCGTCTCCATTGATATTTTTGGAGCCAGAGCCAGCCCGGAACCTTGGACAGTAAGGGGCTGGCTTTTGACTGTTTAAGGCCTGAGCCTTATATACACTAATAGCATAATTTGATGTCAATGACATCAAATGACGCAAAAAGCTATCAAAGGGTGTTGGAGTGTAAGATTGAAGACAATTGAAGTAAAACCATGCCGGCCAATGCCTTCACGTATGCGAGTCACAGTTACACTGCCAGAAGACGTTCATCAAGCCTTGTCCGAATGGGCCGAAGAGGAAGATAGAACGCTCGCAAACCTGCTTTCCCATGTGGCAGCTAAGGCAGTCAGAGAACGCCAAGAGCAGAAAAAAGATAAATCAGAAAGCGATCGCCCTTAAGCGATGACCACGGCGTAAGATGGACTGTGCTGAAATGTTTTGCAATGCAACAAATGGCTTCACGGGGACGAGTTACCGCATACTTGCCAGAAGAGATTCAAAAAGCTCTCGAAGAATGGGCAGAAGAAGACAGCAGATCCGTTAGCAGTTTGGCAACGTACCTGCTGACTAAATCTGTTAGAGAGCGCCAAGAGCAGAAAAAAGATAAATCAGAAAGCGATCGCTCTTAAGAACGATCGCCCGCAATCCCATCCGCGTCCATCCGCGTCCATCCGCCTACATCTGCGGTAAAAAAAATAACCACCGCGTCAAAAAAATAAGGTGGGCCGCAGCCCACCCTACTCAAACTATTTCGCAGTCACCAACCCCGCCGGCAGCCGCTTAAACGCCAACCTTTCATTCTCGATATCCACAAAAATGGTATCGCCGTCAGCAAAATCTCCCCGCAAAATACCCTTCGCCATTTGCGTTTCCAACTCGCGTTGAATTCCCCGCTTCAAAGGCCGCGCACCGTAAACCGGATCGTAACCAATTTCTGCTAAAAAGTCGATCGCAGATTCCGACAATTTCAGAGACATTTTGCGATCGGCTAACCGTTTTTCCAAGCGCTTAACTTGCAACAGCACAATCTGCCGCAGTTCCGTCTTACTCAAACCGTGGAAGATAATCATTTCATCAATCCGGTTCAGGAATTCCGGGCGGAAAGTTCCCCGCATCGCTTCCATCACCCGACTCCGCATTAGTTCGTTATCTCCCGCCACATCTAAGATGTATTGAGAGCCGACATTCGATGTCATAATAATCACAGAATTCTTAAAGTCTACTGTGTGACCTTGAGCATCGGTAACGCGGCCGTCATCCAAAATTTGCAGCATGATATTGAATACATCCGGGTGCGCTTTCTCGATTTCATCAAATAGAATCACTGAGTAAGGACGGCGGCGCACGGCCTCAGTTAATTGTCCGCCTTCATCGTAGCCGACGTATCCCGGAGGCGCACCAATTAACCGCGAAACCGCGTGTTTCTCCATGTATTCCGACATATCAATTCGGACGATCGCTTCTTCGGTGTCGAACAGATAAGCCGCTAATGCTTTCGCCAACTCAGTTTTACCAACACCCGTGGGGCCGAGGAAGATAAAACTCGCCACCGGACGATTTGGATCGGCTAAACCCGCGCGCGATCGCTGAATTGCATCTGCAACCGCCGTCACCGCTTCATCCTGTCCAATTACCCGCTTGTGCAGTTCATCTTCCAAGTGCAGAAGTTTCTGCATTTCCGATTCAACCAACTTGCTGATCGGAATTCCCGTCCACTTGGAAATAATCTCGGCAATGTCACCTTCTGTAACTTCTTCCCGCAGCAAAGTTTTACCTGTGGTTTGAGTTGCTGACAGTTGAGATTCAGCTTGTTGCAGTTGTTTTTGCAATTCGGTTAACTTGCTATATTTCAACTCAGCAGCGCGGTTCAGGTCATATTTTAATTCAGCTTGTTGAATTTCAATATTGACCTTATCAATCTGTTCTTTAATCTTTTGAATGCTGCCGATGACACCTTTTTCCGATTGCCACTGAGCATTCAAAGCGCTTTGCTGTTCCTTAAGATTGGCTAAGTCTTTTTCCAGTCTTTCCAAACGTTCGATCGAAGCAACGTTACTTTCTTTTTGCAGCGACAGTCTTTCCATTTCTAGCTGCAAAATCCTGCGGTCGATTTCGTCTAGTTCTTCCGGCTTGGAGGTAATCTCCATTTTGAGTTTAGCCGCTGCTTCGTCCACTAAGTCAATGGCTTTGTCTGGAAGGAAGCGATCGCTAATATATCGAGTAGACAAAGTAGCCGCCGCCACTAGGGCGCTGTCGGAAATTTTTACCCCGTGGTGAACTTCGTACCGTTCTTTCAAGCCCCGCAAAATCGAGACAGTATCTTCAACTGTCGGTTGGTCAACATAAACTTGTTGAAAACGGCGTTCTAGTGCCGCATCTTTTTCGAGGTACTTGCGGTATTCGTCGAGAGTTGTAGCGCCGATACAGCGCAATTCTCCCCTCGCTAACATGGGTTTGAGCAAGTTGCCGGCATCCATCGAGCCTTGAGTGGCACCGGCACCGACAACGGTGTGAATTTCATCGATAAATAAGATGACTTTGCCGTTGCTGTCGGTAACTTCTTTGAGCACTGCTTTCAAGCGTTCTTCAAATTCTCCCCGGAATTTTGCACCGGCAATTAACGCGCCCATATCTAAGCTAATTAATTGTCGGTCTTTGAGAGATTGCGGCACATCTCCGGTGATAATTCGCTGGGCGAGTCCTTCGGCGATCGCAGTTTTTCCTACTCCCGGTTCCCCAATCAGTACGGGGTTGTTTTTGGTGCGGCGGCTCAAAATTTGAATCGTGCGGCGGATTTCGTCATCCCGTCCGATTACCGGATCGAGTTTGCCTTGACGCGCGGCTTCTGTCAAATCTCGGCCGTATTTTTCCAGCGCTTCGTATTTGCCTTCTGGATTTTGATCGGTCACTTTGTTCTTCCCCCGGACTTGGGTAATGATATCTTTGAGCTTGGCTTCATCTAGTTTAAATTCTTGTAGTAGATTTTTGCCAAAACGATCGTCCTTAACGTAACCTAGTATCAAATGCTCGATCGAAATAAATTCATCGCCGTAGTCTTTGCGATAAGTTTCGGCGCGGTCTAGCAGGGTGTCGAGAGAACGACCGAGATAAACGTTGCCGCCGCTTCCAGTAATTTTCGGCTGGCGACTGATAAACTCATCAGTGCGATCGCGCAATTTTGGTACAGACACGCCTGCTTTGTTAAATAAGCTGCTAGCAAGTCCAGATTCTTGTTCCAGCAAAGCTTTCATCAAATGTTCGCTTTCTAGCTGCTGCTGCTGACCTGCTTTGACGATTTCGGGGGTGCGGGCGAGGGCTTCCCAAGCTTTTTCAGTAAATTGGTTCGGATTATTCGGTTGCATAAATTTTAATTCCCTGCATTAAAAATGATCGCTGCTGTAGAGGCAATTGCTCGATCGCCCGTACAATTGTCATTGTAGGGAGTTGCGGAGGGGGGGCGGATCGGTGTTCCCCTATCTTGAGATAGGTATTTCCGTCCTGTGTAGCAGTATCTCGCAAGGAAAAGCAAACTCTCGCCCCTAAAAGTTGGACTCTTGGATAAGACCAAATCTCACATTAAAAATGCTTTCTAGTGCCACTTGAAAAAACGGCACATTCTTAAACAGTCTCCTGCTGCGGAAAATGGAGAAAAACTCATGTAAATAGGAGAGAGGACTTGAGAAGCGTCACAGTCCTATAGCTAAACCCGAAGCGTTATTGTTTTACTCATCAATAACAGCCGCTATAACTCTCACACCTGGAAAATATATTTATGAAAATTTTACCTTTAATTTCGTTAGGTATTATAGCAAGTGCCGCGATCGCAGTAGCCCCTGAAGCTTTGGCAAATACCTGGCGTGCCGCACACCGGATGTCGGGTTTTTCCGCCGACAGCAATTACTACTTGTATCTAGAAAGTTCCAGAGATACAGGAGCGGGAATTCCCAAAGCAGAATTGCAAATTGTCCAAGTTGCTGCAAATTCCTGCATCAAAAATGGGTGTATCGAAACTAAATATGGCGAGCCAGACTCCAATAAAAGCACTAAAATGGCAGAAGATGACTTGCTTAAAAAAAGTTGGAATAACAGGCAAACTTTGAAGTTAACTCCTCCTCACGCTGGAACTAAACTGAACATTATTTCTCGTACTCCCGGAGCCAATGGAAGCGAGACAGTTGCCGTCAAACTCAATACAGGAAAGCCTTTACAAATTCGCCTGGAACAGCGGCAAAAAAATGCTTCTGCTGGCAAAGAAAGCGCGGCAATGCGTCTTGTAATTAATCATAACGGTCGGCAGCGTGTCCTCGGAACGCTGAACAATTTTCAAGATTGGGTGTTCTCTTATTCAATCCGAGAAGTTCGTTTGTCTCCGAACGGGCGCAATGTCGTTGTCCTGCTGGACAAGACAGAACGCACTTTTGAAGGAGTTTTGAAAACTACTTTTGTACAAGGCTTTGTTCTTTAGACTTGCTATATTCCCAGGTTTTGACCTGGGAATTATCAGGACTTACGCAGAACCCCTATATGTAAGGTGCACACGGCGCACCTACAGATAGAGTCTGTGCGTTAGTCCGGATCTGGTTGTTAATTATTCTTTATTTTGATAATTGATATATCAATACATTTTTAAATTTCCCTCTTCCTTCCTCCCTCTTTCTTTTTCCTTGAATATCTGCCTCCTGACTATTGACGAATGCTCAATAATTAATCCGTCTATCCGTGTCAAAATCCATATCTTGCCTCACCGAAAGCATCCAGGATACCAGCCCCCGGATCGATCCGTCCAGAAATAAAAAACCTGTATCCGATGAAACTTGCCGAACGTATTTATCTCGCGCAAGTCAGTCGATTTTAGATTTTAGATTTTAGATTTTAGATTTACCCCACAGATAAATCTGGGATCTTGAACCTTAGTCTAAAATTTTTATCTTTCCACGACTTAAGTACGTGGCAGCGTATCCGTTTTTGGGCTGGGTCAATGCTTCAATTCTTTAATCTCAAATCTCAAATCTAAAATCTAAAATCGATTGACTTCATGCCTGCATCACCACCCGTTCCGGGAGACTGACAATAAAAGTTGAACCTTTACCGTCTTCACTTTCGACGCTAATTTCGCCGCCGAGAATTTGACACAAACGCTGGCTAATTGTCAATCCCAAACCCGTCCCTCCGTACTTGCGGGTAGTCGAAGCATCAGCTTGGGTAAAAGGTTTAAATATCTGCTCTAATTGCTCGTTTGTCATGCCGATGCCGGTGTCGCTGACTCGAAACATTAAAACTTGAGAAGTGTAGTTTGAACCCGACTGAAAATCATTATTTTTATTAAGTTTCGCCGGTCTTGATTTTTCAATTTTCATTCTTTCGACGCCGATAGTAATGACGCCTTTTTCGGTAAATTTGGCAGCATTGCTGAGCAAATTGAGGAGAATTTGCCGCACTTTCGGTTGATCTGCGTACATTGTGCCGAGTTCGCCTTTGGTTTTCAGTGCTAAAGAATTGCCTTTTTTTTCTACTAGCGGTTGAGCCGTAGTCATCACTTCTTCAATCATCGTTGCCACGTCGAAGTTTTCCAAATAAAGGGTGACGTGACCTGCTTCTATTTTGGAAATGTCGAGGATGTCGCTAATCATATCTAACAGGTGTTTGCCTGCGGTTTGAATTTTTTCTAAGTCCGGGAGAAAGTCTTCTGAACCCGAATCTTGAGCATCTTCTTGCAGCATTTCGCTGTAGTTAATGATGGCGTTGAGGGGGGTGCGTAGTTCGTGGCTCATGTTGGCGAGAAATGCACTTTTCGAGCGGTTGGCAGCTTCGGCGGCTACTTTTGCTTCGTGCAATTCTTCTGTGTATTCGGCTACTCTTTGGATTAGTTCGTTGAGGGAAAGTGCTAGCATTCCCACTTCGTCGGAAGTAGTGACTGGTACTTGCAGGTCAAAGTTAGATTCTTCTGTCACTCGCTGAGCGATGAGGGTGGTGGCTTCTAAGGAGCGAGCGATCGCCCCGCTGGTGTATGCTGCTAGAATTGCTGCGATCGCCGCTGATATCAAGAGAGAGCAAACGAGAATCAGAGTTCCGAGTTTTTCTGCTTTGTCGTAGGTACTCAATGCCTCGTCTGCTTTCTCGCTAAAGCTGCCGGCCAGTTTGGCTGAATCGTGCGAAAACTGTTCGAGTTTCAAAGCGGTTTTGCCAACCGCAAAATTGTTCAAGTTCCGCTCGAAAGCCTTCTGCTGCCTCGGATTTAAACCAGATAATTTCGCAGTCGCCAACAACTTTTGTACTTCTTGAAAGTATGATTCTACAGTTTTGCCGTTGACTTGAACGAACTGTTGAAGGATTTCGTAGTCTTTGGCCACCTCGGGATTCTTCGTCGGTGGAAAGGTTTGCAGTTGTTCGAGGATGCCGCTCATCTGAGCAACGCGAGTCAGGAATTCCGAGCGTTCGCGATCGAAAATTTGCGGTTTTGCCGTCAGACTCGCCAGCTTTTGCTGCTGAATTCTGACTTCCTGCACGGTGTTATTGAGGTTAGTCAGGATTTCCCCTTTATCTCTATCCAGGGCCAGTTTTTCCCGCACCTGCTGTTTGTAATAAAATTCTACTCCCCGTCCCGCCACAGCACCCACAATGGCAATACAAATGACCAAGGCGTATCCGCAGCCGATTTTCTGCCTGATACCCAAGCGACTGAACAGATTTCTCAAATCTGTTTGAGGGGGGTTATGGGGTTGATTTTTCGAGGCTAAGGTTGAAGACATGGGCAATATACTCGTCACCCTGAGAGGCACTATCTATATTCTAATTGATGCCTGCGTGAGGGTAAATAGAGTTTTTCATGCCCAACCAAATTTCGGCACTTTCGGGTCTGTGCAGGGTTCCACTGATTTCTCTGCTTGACAGTTTGGCTAATTTGTGAATAACTAATTAAAATTTACGAGTTATAAGTTGCAAGTTATGAGTTAGATTGGTTATTCACAACTTAACTCTACTCACAACTCACAACTTGTAAGTTCTCCTCTACTGGCAAAGTCGAAATTGTGCTATCTCAGCAGGAATTTTTGAAGCATTAGGTACATTTGCAGAGGCAGGAACGAAGATTCCCATGCCGAAATTGCAACCCTCTGCCTTCTTGCATTCCCCAGGCTTAGCACTGATTTGATATTCCCCTTGGGATGGGGGAGTAAAAGAGATTGACGCCAGTTCACCTGTTTTTTGACTCACAGCGATTTCCTGGCCGCTTGCATCCTTGAGAGATAAGTTTAAATCCTGGCAATTTCCGTCGCAAGTGGCAACAAAAACATACTCCACATTAGGATGCAGCGTGGCTCTAAAAGGAGATGAAACTTGTTTGCGAACTTGGCCCAGCAACGGCACAAATACTAATTTTTGACCGTTGCCTTTCCGCTGCTCAACTTCTGTTTTCAAGCGACAAACAACCGTTTTTTGGTCGTCGGTCAGTTCTTGAGCAATCGCATTTCCTACAATTGCAGTACCGAGGATCAGGGCAATGCCGGAAATAACCAGATGTTTGAAATTCATTGATGTCCCTTAAAGTTAATTTTGGGTGATTGCAATAGACCGCTTTTGTCAGCAGTCTATTAGTTTATCTGGAGCCTATCACATTTGTTGACTTTTCCTAAAAAACAGGTCGGAGAAAAGTGCAATCGAACTCATGTCTGGTTTTAGATGAATCTGGCGTCAGCTATCGCCGAAACTCCACAGATTGCGGACGGTAGGAGCCAAACCTCGTCCTGATTGTATTGTAGTGACAACTCCTACACCAAATGAGTACAGTATGGTGTAGGCTTCTCAGTGACTCCTGCTATTGCATAGGACATTAACTGAGCTTTAAGAACGGGTTGCCCCACCGCTCTATTTTTGATATTAACTGCGGCATTATGGTCACGGTCTAGACTGCACCCACAGTGAGGACAGTCATGCCAACGAATATGCAGCTTTTTTGGTACTTTCTCGCCGCAATTAGAACAATCTTGTGAAGTATTATGGGCACTTACTGGGACAACCAACAAACCCGCGTTTTCGGCTTTGTTTGTCAGTATCGACAGAAAACTTGACCACCCAGCGTCCAACACAGATTTAGCCAACCTTGTACGAGCTAGACCTTTTATGTTTAAATCCTCGTGTGCGATTACGTCATATTTTGACAGCAGCCAATTAGCTGTCTTGAAGTGGAAATCTTTTCTTTTATCTGTAACCTTCTTGTGTTGTCTGCCCAGTTGCTTAATAGCTTTAAGCCTGTTATTGCTCCCCTTTTTGCGACGTGACACTCGCTTTTGAATAGTTCGTAAGCGTTTTTGCTCTTTACGATAATACTGGGGAATAGCAACTGTTTCGCCTTCAGATGTTGTCAAAAACTCCTTCAGTCCTACGTCAATACCTGTTATTGAACGAGGATTAAAGTCTGGCTTTATCTCTGGAACCGTCTTGTCTTCTAGGAAGAGCGTAAGGTAATAACCATCAGCTTTCTTGGTGACAGATGCGGTTTTGATTTTGAACCCATCAGGGATAGGGCGGTGCAAGACAACTTTAACTTTCCCAAACATCGGCAAGTTAATCAAGTTGCCATGCAAGCATCCCTCTTTCATTTGCGGATAAGTAAAGGTGCGATAGCGACTGCGAGCTTTGTATCGAGGTTTACCGCTGCGTTTTCCGCTGCTATCACCTTTTAGGAAACGGTCAAATGTTGTCTTAACTCGCTTAACTACATCCTGAAGGACTTGCGAATATATTTCGCTATACCAAAGATGTGTTTTCTTGAGTTGAGGTAACGTTTTCTTTTGCGAGTAATAATCGGGATTTTCTCGCAGTTCAGGTAGGTAACAGACGAGATGGCAGGCGTTAACAGGAGAGCGATTTTGTTCGTACCAATTAAATCTATCAGCCAACAGGTAATTGTACTGGGCGCATAGCATGGATAGCCATCTGTCTAGTTCAATGACCTGCTGTTTTGTTGGACGTAGTTTGTACTGGTAAGCCGTTCTCATTGAGTGACAAATATTGGATAGCAGTCGGTACGCATCAATTAGTGTTAATGTACCAGAATGCGTTATTTACTGTCAAGTACAAAGGACAAAATAGACCCATTGAATAAAGAGTTTGTTTGTCTCGTCATCCACCCGCCCACTGTTCAAAACATAGTTTTGAACAGTGGGCGGTGGAATCCACAGCGAAACGCGACTTTCATCCCACACTAATCGAAGCGACAAGCGTGTGGGGATTCCCGTCTGGCTAGCTAAATTAGGGCGATCGGCATCGGTATCTAGAAACCCGCTTTCTGGGCCGATGGGGAGCAGCTAAACCTAAAATTTATAGTATAGACGGGGTTTAACAAAACCTGAGTAAGTCCAAGACTGTAAATATCTGATACAGGTTCCCATATTCCACGCCAACAACATAATCTTGTCCCTGTCAATCTACAAATCGGTTGAAACTTGTGGCTATACTCGACTAACAAAACTCCGAAGGCAAGAGTTAGCTCGTACTCCTACCATTTTCCTTCTTTTTACCCGATCGCGAAGTCGAAGGGCCTTCTTCCCCTCATTTATCGCTCTTCCGAAATTGCCAAGCTGGCACAAACTTGGAATCTCCCCAAACGCCGCGGCGATTTTTCTTAGCTTCGGCTTCGGCTTGTTCCAGAACACTTGCACTCGGACAATTTTTCAAGTAAGGACGGTAAACCATTGCTAATCCTTCGCGGATCAAAACTTCTTGGGCAAATGTGCCGTTTGGCAACCGAACTTCGCTAACTTTGCGGCCGTAGCGGTCAGTATCGGTGACGGTCAAAACAACGCGACCGCCCCCTTGTTTGACTAGCTGCTGCATTCTTTGGTGCGCTAGATTTCCCCACTTAAATTGATTTTTTAGTGCTGCTGCTTTGCTATTTTTTTCAGCATTTGTGTGCGCGATTTCCGGTGCATCTACACAGGCAAAACGCACTTTGATATCTTTCCCGGCGGCATCGCTAGCAACAAGGGTATCGCCGTCGCTGACTCGCTTGACAGCATAGTTGTTGGGCGCTAATTTTTGCGGACACCCGAATAGTAGCAATAGCATAGCAACTGCACTTAAGGTTTTTATTGTTGGGAAAATCCCGATTTTAGGTTTGCTCATATTTCTCTGTTTTATTTAGTTTCCATCCAATTTTGCCCAGCGTGGATGTCAACTATCAGCGGTACGCTAAGTGGCAGAGCATTTTCCATCGCAGTTCTAATTTTCGGTTGCAATTCTCCCCATTCATCGGGAGGCACTTCAAAGATTAATTCGTCGTGAACTTGCAGCAGCAGCCGCGCCTGATAGTTTTGCAAAATTTTGTGTACCTCAATCATGGCAAGTTTAATGATATCAGCACTAGAGCCTTGAATGGGAGCGTTGGCTGCCGCCCGCAAAGATTGGGCGTCATCTCTGCTGAGAGATTTAAGTCGATCGGAGTGAATGTCTTGGGGATTGCGACCTTTTAAGTCCCGGAGGCTTTCGCTCTCGAAGTTCAAGTAGCGACGGCGGCCGAGTATTGTGGTAACGTATCCGAGGGCGATCGCCTCTTTTTTTACTTTCTCCAAATATTCAAATACTTTACTGTAACGCTGGTTAAATCGTTCAATAAACTTTTTACCGTCTGCTGAAGTTTTGCCCATCGATCGCCCAAACTTGATCGCCCCCATACCGTAAATTACCCCAAAATTAATCGTTTTGCCAAACCTGCGCTCGTCTGGAGTTATTTCTTCCTTTTCAAACAACAGTTGAGCCGTCACGGTATGCACATCTCGGTTATTTTGATAAGCTTCAATTAACACAGGTTCCTGACTCAAATGAGCCAAAATTCGCAGTTCAATTTGAGAATAGTCAGCCGACACCATCAGCCAACCTTCTTCCGGCAAAAAAGCCTTGCGAATTTGCCGCGAAAACTCGGTACGGATGGGAATATTTTGTAAATTTGGATTAGAAGAAGAAAGCCTTCCCGTACCCGTTGCAGTTTGGTTGAAATCTGTATGCACTCGCCCGGTATCCGCACGCACTAACTGCGGCAAAGCATCCACATAAGTTGATTTCAACTTGGATAATGTTCGGTGTTCTAATAAATCGTCTACAATCGGGTGGTCTCCTTGCAATTTATCCAATACAGCCGCGTCTGTAGAGTATCCCGTCTTAGTTTTGCGAGACTTTTTCTGAAACTCATCGGGGATTTTTTCTAACAAGATTTCGCTGAGTTGTTTTGGGGAACCTAAATTAAACTTTCTCCCCGCTGCTTGATAAGTTTTTTCTTCTATTTCTTTTAAGCTCTTTTCTAGCTGCTGCGACAGTTGTTGCAGGTAAGCTGAATCAATGCGAATTCCGCAGTATTCCATTTCTGCTAAAACTGGTTCTAGGGGCTGTTCTACTTCCAGCAGCAACCCCTCCAAAGTTTTTTCGGGAAAGCTAGTTTTATCAGCTTCCTTCAATTCTGCTCTAAGTTTACCTACTAACTGAAATGTAGTGTAAACATCCATGCCGCAGTAGTCGGCTACCGCCAGAATACTGATGTCAGCAATTGTTTTGTTTTTCGGTACTAATTCATTGTAACTTTTGGCGACAATGCCTAAGTATTTCCTTGACAATTCGCTGAGGCTGTGGCTATTTTCTGGATCGAGTACGTAACTGGCTAGCATGGTGTCGAAGACGACTCCGGCTAGTTTGATTCCCTGACAGCGCAGGATCGATCGATCGAACTTAGCATTTTGCAGCGCCTTGGGATAATTCTCGCTTTCCAAAATCGGACGCAAAGCATTTAAAACTGTGGCTTTGTCTAAGTTTTTGCCCGTTTTGTGTCCGGTTGGGATATAAGCTACATCTTGTTCACCAGTTCCCCAACAGCAGCCAATTCCGACTAATTCGGCGTCTCGCGGCTCGATGGCGGTAGTTTCGGTATCCCACGCCACGGGTGAGGCTTTGTCGGTGTATGTTTGCAGGAGTTGGACTAATTCGTTTAACTGTTCGGTTGTTTGAATTATTCGGGGTTTAATT
Source organism: Oscillatoria nigro-viridis PCC 7112 (assembly GCF_000317475.1). NCBI lineage: Bacteria > Bacillati > Cyanobacteriota > Cyanophyceae > Oscillatoriales > Oscillatoriaceae > Phormidium > Phormidium nigroviride. Next base: position 4,565,721 of record NC_019729.1, on the reverse strand, counting down.
GGCAGTTTATTTTGCTGCTGGGCGGCTAGGGTTTCTTCGGGACTAAAAAACCACAAGTCATCGTCTTCGTCTTCTGAACTTTTAGAAGTTTGAGGTGACTTATCTATTGTGGGGTGGGCATCTTGCCCGCCCTTTGCCACAGGCAAGATGCCTGTGCCACTGTCGGTTGAATTGATTGTGGGGCGGGCATCTTGCCCGCCCTTTGCCACAGGCAAGATGCCTGTTCCACTGTCTGTCAATGGCTCTTCTGTGCCACCAAAACGCTTTTGAATTTGTTTTACTTTCCCTAAAAATGTCTTAAATTCCAATTTTTCCAGCATGGGAATCAAGGCTGATTCGTCAAAACCTATAAGCTGGCAATCTTCTAAGTTGATTTCTAATGGCACGTCTTGGACAATTGTCGCCATGCGTTGAGAATGATAAGCAGCTTCTTTGCCTTCTTCTAGCTTTTTCTTAGTTGCTCCTTTAATCTCGTCGATGGCTGCATAAATGCCGTCGAGGGAATTGTAAGCTTCCAGCAATTGCAGGGCGGTTTTGTCGCCGATGCCTTTGACTCCGGGGATGTTATCGGATTTGTCGCCACACAAAGCTTTGTAATCTATTACTTGTTCGGGCAAAATACCGAGTTTGGCTTTGACTTCTTCCGGGCCGTATTCTTGGGATTTGCCTTTGCCCGATCGCCTGAGCTCATCGGTACTCAAATACAATACGCTGATTTGTTTTTCGGTTTCTACTAATTGAAACAAATCTCGATCGCCCGTGAGGATTTTGACCTGATAACCGGCCGCGCTGGCTTTGTTTGCCAAAGTTCCCAAAACATCGTCCGCCTCGTAGCCCGGAGCAGTTATGGCAGGTAAATTCAAATAGCTGAGCAATTCTTGCAGGTTTTTGATATCTGGGATAAAATCTTCGGGAGTTTCCGCACGACCGGCTTTGTAAGTTTCGTCGGCTTCGTGGCGAAAAGTGGGCGTGGCGAGGTCAAAGGCGATCGCCATGTACTGGGGGTCGTGGGCGGCCATGACTTCCAGCAGCGACTTGAGAAAGCCAAAACAGACGCTGGTGGGAATGCCCGTCGTAGTTCGCAAGCCTCCGTCTCGACTTTTGGCAAAGGCGAAGTAGGAGCGGAAGGCCAGAGAGTGACCGTCAACTAGGATGAAGGTGGGAGCTTGATTTTCCGACACAGACACAGATCCCGATCGCGCGAAAGTATTTTCTCATTGTAGCTATAGCAGAAGACGGACTTGCGTAAACACGCAATATTATTTGCGCTTACTCCCCTATCAACCGGAAGACTTGAATGACAGAATCAAACTATCAACTTTACAAACAGGTCTGAATCATGAAGAAGGTAATGGTTGCGCTGATCTCTCTAGCTACCCTTGGGCTTGGCATTGCTGTTCCCCTCCAAGCCAATGCTCAGCCTACGAAGCCAACAACAAAAGTTGCGCTTCAATCCCAACGTCACCATGAATACCGCGTCCAGTATCACCGCGCCAATCAAAAAAAATGGATCAATGCTGGAACTTTCCGAACTCGTGTATCTGCTAACAAACAGGTTCAAAAACTAGAGCATAAAGGTTATAAAGCCAGAATTGTAACTCTGTAGTCTTACACAATAGAGGGAGAAAATATGCCATTAATAATTTGCCGCTTTGTCCAGAGTGGAGGTCGAGTTTTCTTCTTCTGAGACGGACTTGCGTAAACACGCAATATTATTTGCGCTTACTCCCCTATCTACCGAAAGACTTGAATGACAGAATCAAACTATCAACTTTACAAACAGGTCTGAATCATGAATAAGGTAATGGTTGCGCTGATCTCTCTAGCTACCCTTGGGCTAGGCATTGCTGTTCCCCTCCAAGCCAATGCTCAGCCTATGAAGCCAACAACAAAAGTTGCGCTTGAATCCCAACGTCACCATGAATACCGCGTCCAGTATCACCGCGCCAATCAAGAAAAATGGATAAATGCTGGAACTTTCCGAGATCGTGTAGCTGCTAACAAAGAGGTTCAAAAACTAGAGCATAAAGGTTATAAAGCCAAAATTGTAACTCTGTAGGCTTACACAATAGAGGAGGGAGAGAAAAGGCGAGTAGCACTCGCCTTTCCCCTCCCTCACGATTATCATTATCAGTAACACCTCGCGTTATACAGCCAGTCTAAATAGTCGCGAAAACGAGTCTGCTGAAGAAATGATAAAATAGTTATCAAAAAACTGGGTTGAAAACCCCGTCCTAAAAGGACGGCTTCAATTTCTTAAATCCATTCCTAAAAATTAGGGAATTCCTGGTATTTGTGGTATACTAGAATAGTCAAGGTTAAACTCCTTCGCCATCGTGAAACAGGGACTCAGACACACTTTTAGGCGTAAACCGGGGGACAAAGAGCGGCGAAAACTCTTAAAACAGCTAGAGGCTTAATAAAGTCTCACAACCAGAAAAACAAACAATTTACTTTTGTTAGGTAGGGTAGGGCATACCCAAACTCTAGGTCAATATCCTAGTACGCTTTTGGAGATAGACCCTCTGGGGCGGGTGCGAATCAGACTCGTTAATTGGTAGGATTTCTACGGTTAAAAGGTTTGAGTATTGCCGTAAGGACGCAACACTTAAAGGTCAGTCGCTGAATTAAGAATCCCCATCCTTTAGGTTGGCGAGTGTCAAGGCGGTCAAACTATGAGTTCTCAAACACAACGCTTTCTGGTCATTGAGGATCACCCTGAAGTCGGTCAAAATAATTGTGAATTTTTGAGGATGATAGAGCCTCAGTGTTCCTGCATTATTCAGGAAACCCCTGAAGAGGGGATTGAGCAACTCAAGCAAGAGAACATAGATTTAGTAGTAGTTGACTTACAATTTGGGACTTTGACAGGCGAGGAGTCAGCCAAGCCTGGTTTAGCGCTACTAAACCACATTTTTGAGCATCACCCTCTGTTAAATGTTCTCGTCTATACCAGCGAACCAAGCTATTTAAGGCAAGTCCTCAAGCAAATATTTGAACATCAAGGGGGATTTGCTGTCGTTAATAAAATGGAAAGACGGAATGCTTTTCTAGAAGGAGGTCGTAGTGCTTTAGCCGGACAGTGTAAGATTCCTCGTAATTTAATGAACGAAATGCCCTTGACTGATAAGGATAGAACGGTACTGGACTTGTTATGCAACCAAGCCCTTACGGATCAGGCAATTGCAGATCGGATGCACATATCCCTCAAAACAGCTCAGAACTACGTCCAGAGTCTCAAAGCAAAACTGAATGTCGATCAGCTTGACGGTCAACTTACTAATACCCGAATCGCAGTTTGCATGGAGGCAATTAAACGTAGGTTGATCGGATAGTTATACCCTTCTTTGTTATCATGTTATGGGGTGTCAATCGTCCATTCTAGTGTTACCCGCATCCCACCTTCTTCTAATTGAACCCTTTGCCAAGCCCCATTTGGGATCTCAGCGGCAATAGTTTTCATCAGTTTAGTGCCATATCCACCACTACGACGTTTCTTGTGAGGAATATCTAATAAGATAGGGGTGAGGCTAGTTCCATTATTCTCGATCGCTAATCGGCACTGATGATCTTTTTGAGTAAGCGAGACTGAAACTTGCGTTGCCGATCCGTTTGGAGGTTGGGCATGACGAATCACATTAGCGATCGCTTCTCGAAAAAAGCGAAATATATCCTCTCTCGAATCAATCCAAGCACTATCAGATTTGGGTTCTCGCAGGGGTTGTAGATGCTCTTTGACACTCAAGGTTAATTCTCTTGAGTTAATCAGTTTTTGGAGCCATTGGTGTATCCCCCGATCGAGTCCATCTTGCAATTCTGGTGTAATCTCTAGCTTTTCTGCAATTGTCCGTGTGCTGCTGAGCTGATTGCGAAGCGCAAGCCCAACTGCTTCTAATCGATCTAAGATTGAGTTCATCAGGGGAGATGGATGACTGAGGGCTAGAAGTTCAATACTATCCATAGCCAATTTGAGTTCTTGAAGTGGGCCATCATGAATGTCTGTTGCAACTCGATGGAGGAGTTTCCGCGATTGCAACAGAATAGCTTGTCGCTCAGCTAATTTCTGCTGTTGTTGGATAGACTGCCTGATAATTGAATAAATGGCTACACCTGAACCTGTTCCTACCCAACCTAAAATTGGGATGGATAATGGAATAATTAACCCTCGATAGAACAAGATAAAACTTAAACCTACATAGCTTCCTACCAAGATCGTAAGAAACCCGCCAACCAGCCTATAAACAGGTATAAGTTTATGCTTTTTGCCTTGGCTAAGTATATATAGGCCGATCGAGTCAAGACCCAAAGTTGTGATGATGTAGTCATACCAATTCGGGATTCTTGTCAGAAATGAATGGGTCATCAAACTAGCTATTTGATTAGCTTCTACTTCTGCAACAGACATCTCCCCAAAAGGAGATAGTTCTCGATAGGTTTCAGATCCTTTCCCTTCGGGAAGATCGATTAATACAAGTTTATCATGGAGCTTCTGAAGAGATTGGCGGTCAAAAGAAGGATGACAGTGTTCTCTCTCTAGCTGAGAGGAAGGACATTGAAAATCAAGCTCAATACTAGGAAATCTATCACCCGAACCCCAGAAGTTTATTTGAAAAGATACAAGAGTTTGTAAATTGGTGATATTTTGAAAACCTCTGATATTTCCTGAGTTCATATAGAATTTTTCTAATGCCATCGTTGCCACAGATTTAACCTTATGATGTATATTAATATCTGGATCGTCTTCATAGCTAAAATTGGAAAATAGCTCGGCTTTTCGAGCTGGGCTGTCTAAGCTTTGTGGATGTGCTGCATATCTGAAGTAACTTACTATCTGCTCTGGGCGAATAGAAGGATTGATACTTTCATTGTCGAAAGGAAGTAAATTATTATAATTATTTAGCACGGAATTTTCGGATGGCAAGTTGCTTGAACGAGCCACCAAAACAATCTGGTTTGAATATTTACTAATCAACTCTTGAAAGGGATGTTCTAACTGAGGAGCTGTATCAACATCAATGTACTGGCTCATTTGATCTGGCAAATTTATGACTACAAGCTTTGCACCACTGTTGATTAAGGTTTTCACTAAATTTGCATAGAAAATATTCAGTTTATATAAGTTATGAAAGTTATATCCTAAAATTGCAGGCTGCTTGATTTTAAGCAGGAGAATTTCCTCGGGCAGACGCCTTGGTTTATGCAGTCTTATTAGACTATCCTGAATGTCCAGCTCCATTTTATTGAGAATAGGTAAGTTGCTAGATACTGCACAGTAAAATAAGCTCCAAACAGTTATTAAGCAAAGACCTATTGCTGGACGATATCTGACAGTGTTCATTCTATCTTTCCATTATTTATTTGTTCTGTGCAGCCGATAGAAAATTGTTTGCTTGGGTCGGATTCGGTTTAAAGTTACACACAAATCTTGTGAACACTTTCTAAACCGCCAATGAGCCAATTTTGTACTAATCGTTCCATTAGAGATAGCACCATTCAAATGAAACCCGTATATAGATCTGACATGATTGCCCTCAATTTCTAGTTTCAGTTTAACCGAGCCTCCTTGTCCAATACCATCAGTAATTCGTCCAGCACCAATCCAGACTTGGGTTGCTGTGGCAGGGGTATTTAACAGACTCAATAAAAGTAAGGTTTGGCATACAATACGAGATGCAAAAGGAAGCATGAGCCATTTATTCTTAGTTCAATAGTACAATGCTGACATTTGCCTTTGAGGGCGATTTTTCTTCTCCAGTATATAGCACTTCAGAGTTGGGTGAGGTACAGCTAAATAGCTGTAAAGCTTATAGAACCTATTTGGGCTTTCTGACGATCGGCTAAGATCGGAAAAAAAATGTCGTACTCCGGCAGCTTAACCGATCGAGAGTGGGAACTCATCGAGCCATTATGACCCCGAAACAAGAAAACCAGACCGCCTACTCAGTCAAAGAGAGAAATCTTGGATGTTATCTTCTATGACTCGCAAGCGGTAAACGCACGGGTGGTCAGAAACCGAGTTTTTTGCATCATACTTCGTTACAGCTTGCAGAAACGGTAAAAAACCCGGTTTCTGAAGGTTGTGATGCGTAAGTCCAAATCTCAAATCTCAAATCTCAAATCGGCTTACTGTGCAGCTTGGCTGAGAATAGTACAAGATGTTAAGTACGATTCCCTACGGGATAGCTTCGCTTCACGCGAATTTACAAACACCTGCCCCAAGCCTATGGCTGACATTAATCGATGCTACGAAATCCTCGAAATTGAGCCGGGAAGTTCCCTAGAAGAAATTAAGCGCGCTTACAGGGATTTAGCGTTTGTGTGGCATCCCGATCGCTTTGCCCACAACGATCGCCTGCAACAAAAAGCTCAACAGCGATTAACAGAAATTAATGAAGCTTACCAGCAGTTGGTGTTGTTTCTGAGTCAGCCTGAATCATCGAGGTCGATCGAAAAACAGTTTCAGCAGCCACCGCCGCCTGCGCCGGAAAAACCGCTGAGAAGGCGTTCTGGAAAATCAGCCGCCAGCCCTGGTTCCCAGCGCCGTCAAACCCGCCCAAAAGCCGCCTCCAAAAAATTTCTCACTCAAAAAAACTCTTCCAGCAAGAAACGATTTACCACTCAAAATCGCCAAGCGTGGCGGGGCACAAAGCAACCTGGGCGAAGCGTTGCGAGGGAAGCACGGCCATCTCAAAACTATCGAAAGCTTACCTCGAAAAGGAAAACAGAATTTTCAACTCAATACTCAAAACCGCGAAGCGCGCCGAGGGAAGTGCGGCCATCTCAACACTATTCCAGCTTCCCTGGGTGGCCGCTGGCAATCGCCGTGGCGAGTTACGCTTTGACGGGTTGGATTTTGACGGTATCAGTCGCCCCGCTGTGGATGTGGGCTTTAATCTGCGGTGCAGATTGGCTGTGGGCCGCGATTTTGCTGGCGGAGGGTTCGGCAACGCCTAGAGTGTGGCTGGCGGCGTTAGTTTTGGCTGGGGCGGTAGGGGGATCGATCGCCGGTTTTCAGGCGGGAGGAATGGTAACAGGGGCTGCTTGGGGCGCAGTTGGTGCTGGTTTGGGGGCGATCGCCAGTTCCGACGCAGAGTCTCGGGCTGTGGCTGCTGTGTTGGCTGTAGGGGGAGTGGTGACAGTGGTGGGATTGCTGGCGGGAACGGGTTCTGGGAATTGGGTTAAGGCGTTGGTGGCGGCCGTGTGTTGGGCGATTGTCGGCTTGACGTGCGGGCTGGCGACGGAAGTAGGCGTGAATTCTGGCGGCCCCGTCGGGCTCTCTGGTGCGATCGGGCTGGGGATCGGGGCGTGGGCGGGGGCTTTTGCTGGGGCGGGTTCGGGGGCGATCGTCCAAGCCTTGGCTATCGCCGGGTCTAAGACTGTTTATGGGGCTTGGGCTGCGATCGGGATTATTGCTGGAGTTGTGGCGCGGATGGTAGCTGCAGAAAGGTTGAGCCACAACTCCAGCGGGCTTTATACGTTTATCCTGTTGGTGGCTACTTCCGGTTTTGGGCTGTGGCTGGGAAGTTGGTTGGGCGATCGTATCTTTTAAATTAGTCATCAGTCATCAGTCATCAGTCATCAGTCAACAGTCAACAGTCAACAGTCAACTATTCCGGAGGATTGCAACCGGAATCGATCTAAATTCCAGCACTTATCGCTTTTCAGCAGCGCTTCAAACTCAGCCCTTGGCAAAGCCTGACTGAAAAGATAGCCTTGAATTTCGTCGCATTCGTGCTCGCACAAAAAATCAAGTTCCTGCTTATTTTCTACCCCCTCAGCCACCACCGTCATGTTCATGCAGTGTGCCATTTGAATAATCGCTATTGTAATCGCTGCATTTTGGCGATCGTCTGCAATATCGCGAATAAAACTCTTGTCAATTTTGATCGCATCAAACGGAAAGCGTTTCGGATAACTCAAAGAAGAATATCCAGTCCCAAAATCATCAATTGCTATCCTAATCCCCATATCTCTCCACACCATCAAAGCTTTAGCTGCTGCAATTTCGTCTTGCAAAACCAGACTTTCCGTCAGTTCTAATTCCAAACACTTGGGATCGAGATCGGTTTCTGTTAATATCTCCCTGACTCTTTCCGTGAAATTTTTGCGCTCAAATTGACGGGCTGACACATTAACTGCCACTCGCAGGGGCGATAAACCTGCTCTTTGCCATGTTTTATTTTGCCTGCAAGCAGTCTCTAATACCCATTCACCCAACGGTGCAATCAAGCCCATTTCTTCAGCCATTGGAATAAATTCTCCGGGAGAAACTCGCCCCCGTTCTGGATGATTCCAGCGCACCAAAGCTTCAGCCCCAATGATTTTACCTGTTTTTATTTCTATTTGCGGCTGATAGTATATTTCAAACTCTGAGCTTTTTAAAGCCTGGCGCAAGCAAGTTTCTTGAAGAAGTGTATTGATAAAAAAATTAGCATTCTTTGCTGTATAAAAATGATAAGTATTGCCGCCTTTCTGCTGAGATTGATACATTGCTATATAAGCATTTTTCAGCATTTCATCTCCGTCGGTGCCGTCCCCGGGATACAAGCAGATCCCCATACTAGCAGTGACATAGACTTCGCAATCTTTGACAATCATACCTTGGGATACAATATCTAAAATGTTTTGAGCAATCTTAGCCACATCCTGTTTGTCTGCAACTGGTTTGAGAATCAGCGCGAATTCTGCCGCTTCCAAACGAGCAACAATATTAATGTTTTCCATGCAGTTAGTTAGTCGCTGGGCGATGGTGCAAAGCACTGAGTCGCCGATATCGTGTCCCCAGGTACTGTTAATGCGGTTGATTTTATCTAAGCTAAGCGTGACAACTGGAACGACTCCTGACAATTCTTTTTGACCATCTAATACTAGACTTAACTTTTCTCGCAAAAATGAACGATTCGGCAGGTTGGTCAAGCTGTCATACTGATGTCGGTAAAATGCCAGTTGAATAGTTGTGTGCAAGTTTTTTTCTTCAAATGGCTTGACAATATAGCCGAACGGTTTTGTACTATTGACTCGCCGCAAAGTAGTTTCATCTGCATAAGCTGTCAGATAAACTACCGGAATTTGAAAGCGCAAGCGAATTTCTTCGGCTGCTGCAATGCCGTCGATTTCTCCTTGCAGGTTAACATCCATTAAAACTAAATCCGGGCGCAACTTGGCTGCCGATTCAATCGCTTCTTCTCCCGAATAGACCATGCCAGTTATTCTATATCCTAGAGATATTAAACAGTCGGAAATGTCTTCCGCAATGATACTCTCGTCTTCAACTATCAGAATTTTTTTGTTGGACACTAAATTTTCTCCTCAGAGTGCAATTTTGGTTGAGAAAAGGTTATTCTAAAAGTCGTGCCAGCAGTTTCTAAGAGTTCTATTCCCCCTCGAAGTTGCTTGACTAAAGACCCTACCAGTCGCAAACCCAAGGTTCGGGCTTTGCGATAATCTAAATCTTGAGGAAAACCAATTCCGCTGTCGCTCACGGTTAGCACGCAAACTCTGTTATTATCTAAAGTGAAATCTATGTTAATTTTACCTTTCACTTGCCCTTTAAAAGCATATTTGAGGGCATTTGTCACAAGCTCGTTGATAATTAACCCGCAAGGAACTGCCGTATCAATATTGAGAGAACACGGCGCAATATTTGTTTGCAACTTGACGCCTTCTGCATGATTTTCATAAGCTTGGAATAAATTGTGGGCTAGATTTTGGATGTATTCAGCAAAGTCAATGTTTGACAAGTCTTTGGATTGATACAATTGTTCGTGAACCAGGGCCATCGATCTGACTCGGTTTTGACTTTCTTTTAACATTTCACTAACGCGGCTGTCTTGGATGTAGCGGGACTGAAGTTTGAGCAAACTGGAAATAACTTGGAGGTTGTTTTTGACGCGGTGGTGAATTTCTTTGAGGAGAACTTCTTTTTCTGCGAGGGATGCTTTGATGCCATCTTCGTCGCGCTTGCGATCTGTAATATCCCGCACTACTGCTTGAATTACTTTTCGTCCGTTAATTTCCATTGCATTTAACAGCACTTCAGCAGGAAATTCTGAACCGTCGAGTCGTTTGTGTACCCAGTCAAAGCGACAGCTACCTGTTTGCATTGCTGTCGATATTCTCTGTATTGCTAGACTGGATGAGTCTTGTCCGCTAGGCTGAAATTGTGGGGAAAAGTCGCTCATTTTCTTGCCGTAAAAATCTTTGGTGTTGCTACAGCCAAATATTTTTAAGGTAGCGGGGTTGCAGTCAAAAAACTCCTTTTCGTCAAGCAACATTACTGCGTCGCTGGTGGCTTCATAAAGGCTGCGAAATTTGTGTTCTGATTCTTGCAGCGAGCAGATCAATTGGTTTTTGAGAGCTTCTGCACGCTTGCGGTCGGTAATGTCTATTCCTACAGAAACTGCTGCGGTTCCCTGATGATATTTCTGAGCTACTATCAAATAGTTGCGGACGAAACCGTTAATTTCTATTTCTATTTCTTGGCAGGTTTGCTGAGATGAAGTATCAAAAAAAATTCGGATCAGTTCTCCGAAAGTCGAGCCTTTGTCGAGAAAGTTGATTTCTTGACCGACAAAGCTTTCAGGAGACAGGTTGAATGAGGTTGCTAAGTGCTGGTTGACTCCGATATACCGCAAATCTGAACCGATCCAAGAAATCAGTCCGGGTACGGCATCCAAAACGGCGCGAAGTTGGTCTGTAGCTTCTTGGAGTGCTTCTTCCGATCGCTTGCGATCGCTAATATCTGTCGCCGTTCCGCACAAGCCTAAAATAGCGCCGTTTTCAGCTTGGTTGACGATGCTGTTGACGCGCAGGTGAACGGGAGTACCGTCTTTGCGAATGTGTACTGTTTCGTAAGGAGAATTAGCGGTGTGTGGCTGAATTCTGGTTCTTGCTAAAAGTTGGGCAAATATTTCTCTTGGTCTGCTTTCTCGATCGGGAACTAAAAAATCGGTGAAGCTGCGTCCGATCATTTCTGGCGGTTCGTAACCGTAGATGCGTTTGGCGGCGGAATTGACAAAAGTCAAGAGGCCTTCAATATCGATCGACCAAATCAATTCTTGGGAGGTTTCTACGAGGTTGCGGTACTTTTTTTCGCTTTCAGCAAGTGCTGCATTGAAGACTGCCGTCTGCTGCTGCAGTCTCTCTTCTAATTCTTGATTTGCTGTTTCCAGAGTTGCGATCGACTGGTCGCGCTCGGTAATTTCAGTAGAAACACCAACTGCGCCGACAACTTCGCCGTTTCCATCTCGCAGGGCTGCCGATCGAATTTCGTGAATAAAATGCTTCTCTCGGACGTTCCAAGTGCGATCGTTTCCTGCTATTACCTCAGCAATATTTTCTAAGACATCTGGCTGGCTGCTGTAAACTTCAAAAATCGATCGCCCGACAGTTGCACCTGGTTTGAGTCCCAAATTTTCTAATCCTTTCCCTGCTGCAAGAGTTAACTTGCCGTCTCTGTCGGTTGCCCACAGGAAAACGGGGGCACAACTGACGGCGGCCTGAAGGGTTTCGTTGGCAAGTTTTAGCCGATCGATTTCTGCGTGAAGCAGATCCTGGGTGGTGTTTAATTCTACCGTTAGTCGATCGGCTTTTTGCTGCCAACTGGCAGCAGTATCGCACATTTCTGCGAGATTGCGGGAACGACAGATGGATTGGTTGCAGTGTGACATGGTTACTCTAGGGCGCACTTTATATTTAACCCCAGCCTATCTTTTAAGCATAAACTTTTTAAGTCAAATATTACAATTAGCATGAATACCCATCCGACCGCGATGCGATATTTTCAAGTTACTTTAAAGGATTCAGAAATTGCGGCTCGCTCAGGCTTTCGGGCGACAGTTCACAATTTGATAATAAGCTGAATAAGGCCTACCAGTCGGTATTTTTACGGTCACTATTTGTAGTATTGCAAAAACAAGTTCCGCAATCTTCGGCTTGTACAAGAACTGGGATTGTAAGTTTATTATATTTGTTTGCGTAGATTCACGCACCGAGGAAGAGGGAATCGGGACATATTAAACAGTCCTGGACGCACTCTTAAAATATCATGTCCGGTCAATTACCAGTCATAAAAGGTGTTTGTAGTTAGGAAGTCCGTCCGATCGAGTTTTATGAGAATAGTCCTGAACGCAGGCTTGCCTTGCTAAACCGGGTTTATACGAAAAAAGCTCGGGTTGAGCGATCCAAAATATAATAATATCCTTTCCGCAGGCATCGGAATAATTTTTTTTGCAGTGGGGCGATCGCTAGACTTCAATTAATACCCGTAAATAAAAATACAACAGTAGACCCTGCTGCCAACCCATAGCCGAGCAGTCATTCCCAATTCTTCAATTTAAAATCTAAAATCTAAAATCTAAAATGGTATAACTCCCCAAATTTTGACAGTTTTGTCTATACTGCCGCTGATAATAGTTTCACCATCGCTGCTAAAAGTAAGACAAGTAATAGAGTTTTGATGTCCGCTGAGAGTGTGAATATGTTCGCCGGTACTGGCATTCCAAAATTTGATATTACCATCGGCACTAGCACTGACAACAGTGAGTCCGTCGGGACTAAAGGCGATCGCATTTATCGAGTTAAAATGCCCTGCCAAAGTGATTGAACTATCTGGATTCGATAGCTGCCGCAGTTGAATGTTTCTGTCCCAGCCGCCAGCCGCCAAAGTCTGCCCGTCTGGGCCCAAAGCCAGACAATTCGCGCAACCTTTAATTGTTTGGGAGCATTCTCTGCTGCGGAGGTTCCACAGTTTAATTGTACCGTCAGAACTGCTGCTAGCGAGAGTTTGTGCGATCGGGCTAAAAGCAAGACTAACAATTCCTGCTTTATGAGCTCCCCAAGTTAAAAGATTGCCAAAAGTACAGATTAACTTTCCCGTCTCTAAATTCCAAATTTTGATAGTAGTATCGGCCGAACCGCTGGCGATAACTTGACTGTCGGGACTGATGACAATTGCGCTAATTTCCGCTTCATGTCCGAGGGAAGTATGCCGCAATTCTCCTCCCTGCCAAATTTCGATCGCACGGTGTTTGGGAGTATTTCTGCTCCTTACAAAAACTTCGCTTTCTTTGCAAAGGACAAAAGTTTCTTGAGCGCGGGGATACTTGTCAACAGTATAGAGTATTTCTCCTGTATCTACATCGCAAATTCTAATTATTTTCCCGTGCAAACTCGCCGTGCGAGATCCTCCGGGACTAATCGCCAGATTTGTGCCTGTTTTGACAGTGCGGATACAGTCAAAAAGCTTGTAAGGCACGAAGTCTTTTAAAGCTTGACGCACTAGAGGTTCTGTCCTCGATCGCAAAATTAAATAAGCAACTCGCTGCACTTCTGCTGCGGGATCAAGCAGCGCCTCAATTGCTAAATTTAAACCAGCACCTCCGTATTTAGGAGCATCTTTAACAGCGGCAATCCGCGACTCGATACTAGGACTGTTGAAGCGCTGCTTGACTCCGGCGATGCCTCCCAAAACAGCGGCGGCGATCGGGATTTGACTTTGACCGCCGAGGACGGCATCATATTCTCTGGGTTGGTTAGAATTGTCGGACATCATACGATTTTAGATTTTAGATTTTGGATTTTAGATTTTGGATTTTGGATTTTAGATTTTGGATTTTAGATTGAAGAATTGGATGAGTAAAAAAAGCGAACTCACGCACTGATAAATCGGGGCAATTGTTATCGGATACCCTGTTTTAAATTTCTGCACAGATGAATCCGGCGGCTTGTAACCTGGCTGCTTTCGCTGACGCTCAAACCTGGTTTAATATCGCAACTTCTAACTTATTGACTGTTGCAGTTTATAGTATTATAATCAAATCAGCGTTTCACACAAAAATCCGAAAGTGATATGTCACACTTCACAACGATCAAGGTTCAAATCAAGAACGGCGAACTGCTGCATCAAGTGTTGGAAGAGTTGGGTTATCAAGTAGAGTGCAATGTGCAGGTACGGGGTTATCGGGGTGACAAAACTAATGCGGAGTACGTGATTCGGCAATCCAACGGTTACGATTTGGGTTTTCGCCGCAGCGGAGAGGATTACGAATTGGTGGCGGATTTTTGGGGCGCTCGAATTAACCAGCAGGAATTTGTCAATTTAATTAGTCAAAAATACGCGCGCAAAAGTTTGATGGCGGCGGTGCAGTCAGAGGGTTTTCATGTAGAAGAAGAGGAAACTTTGGCAGATGGAACGGTGAGAGTTGTAGTGGGTCGATGGGTTTAAGACTCGCCCTGGATTAACTCGTTTTTAGCTATCAAGAGGAATCACCGTGTGGCGATCGCCGATCGTACTAATCATCCTGGCGCTGGTAGTTGGCATTGTTGGGGCGATCGCCCTGGGAGCATACCGCTGGCATCTGGGTACCAAGGAACTGCGAGCCAATCTGGAAGCTGCGCGCTTGCCGATTAAACCTCTGACATTTGATGCGCGGGAAATCGCCGATTTACCCCAGCCCGTGCAGCGCTACTTTCGCGCGGCGATCGAGGATGGACAACCGCTAATTGCAGCAGCGCGGGTTTCCCACGAAGGCACGTTTAACATGAGCGAAACCGCAGAAAAATGGAGCGCCTTCACCTCAACTCAACTGGTAATTACTCAGCGCCCTGGCTTTGACTGGGACGGGCGAATTGCCATGATGCCCGGTATCAATGCGTTCGTTCATGATGCCTACATTTCTGGCGAAGGCATCCTCCATGCAGCGCTGCTGGGCCTGGTGACTCTGGCGGATATCCGCGGCACTCCAGAAGCGGCACTTGGGGAACTGATGCGCTTTTTCGCGGAGGCGGCTTGGTATCCGACGAGACTGCTGCCGAGTCAAGGTGTTCGCTGGGAGGCGATCGACAATTCTTCGGCCAGAGCAACGCTACAGGATGGCGACACCCCTGTTTCCCTGGATTTCCGCTTTGATGAAGCAGGGCTAATCGCCAGTATTCGCGCCGAAGCCCGCGCCCGTACAGTTAACGGGGGGCTGGTGTTTGCGCCCTGGATTGGCCGCTTCTGGGACTACAAATTGCGAGACGGTATGCGGATTCCGCTCTCCGGTGAGGTGGCGTGGCAACTGCCTGATGGCTCGCTATTGCCCTACTGGCGCGGCCGCATCACGAATATTGCCTATGAGTTTGCACGATGATTCTAGTTTGTGTTGTGAAGTTGCTTTGCGATTGTTAGATGAGTACGATCGCGCCGATCGCCAGTGGATAGATACTCTACGAGTTAAGATAGATGCTGCTGTTGCCATGTCCGAACATACTCCACCGATTGATGGCGAAACTTTTATTGCAGGGATTTGCGATCGTTTCCGGCAAGCACGCGAGAGTAAACAAGGCTATACTAATTGAAATGCTTGTATGATAGTTGCATTCAATTCCTGCATTTGCTGACTTCCTAACTCGCCCAATCGTCTCAGTATTAATCTCTGTTCAAGACTGACAATCCGAGTCACTCTTACTTTAGAAGATACTTTTAATCCCGTGCTGGGAAATTCGGAATCTGAAGCATTTAAAGCAAATTCATCTAAACTTAGGGTAGTGACATTTTGCGAAGAAATGAAGCAGATCGTAATTTCATCTATGGTTGAAATTGCCCACAGCACTAAAGCCGGACGTAACTTTTTCTGACTCAAATCTGTAAAGGGAAATTCAGCTAAAACAATATCTCCTTTTTTTAGCTTCACTAAATTGGCTCTCCATCTTCAAGGGTGTAAATATCAGGTTCGTCGTCCAGGAATTGAAATGCTCCTCCGCTTTGGGCTAACTGGGTTATTTCGACAGTAGAAGGATAGGGGATGTTATTAAATAGTTTTGCTTTTATTAGCAATTGCTCGTCTTCTGAGAGTGTCTGGATGATTTGTACTAAGGATTCAATGAGTTTTGTGTTCATCGCTGAAAAGAGCTGGGGATATTTTATTTTACTTCAACAAGGCAACCTTCGATCGCTTCATAGAGGTTTTGCAGCAATTCCTCAAAAGTTTCTCCCTCAGTTGCACAGCCAGGAATAGCAGGAACTTCTGCCCAATATCCGCCTTCTTCTGCTTCGTGAATAATAATTTTGATTTTCAATTGATTCTCCTAATTTCTTTTCAAAACTTACCTTTTCATTACTGTAGGAGACTTTACTCCTCCAAGTTCACCTGTTTAACCTGTTCTAAAGGTATATCTAGCGCTTCTGCAATTTGTTCGTCGCTCAAGCCAAACTGCCGTAATTTATCTATTGTTTCAATCTTAGTTTGATTTATGGTTTCCTCCTGCAAGTCGCGATTTTCCGGCTGAGTTTCATCTGGGGTAGAAGTAGAGGGATTAGGGCAATTATTGACGTAGCTAATTCTGTTATTTTGAAAATTATTATTTTTGCCCAGATTTATATTCTGATTTATCTGTCTTTCTATAACGGATTCAAGATTACTTTTCTTAACGGGTTCGCTAAACACCTCAGATAACATTTGCAAAAGCTCGTGACTAGCCTTTTTAACGTGCTGGGAACTATAACCATAAGTTTCTGCAACATCAGTATACTTTTTACGATTCAGTATTCCCGTGATAATTTTGCGCTGCAAGTTGTTTAGATGTTTGCCTGTCGTGGCGCAGACAGCTTCATCGACAAATTGCAATATCTGAGGACTGTCCATAGGTTGGATGGTGAGATAATTTTAGTTACTATAGCAAACTTTTTCCAACTTTTTGCAACTTTTGGGGCAGCGCATCCGAATTTTAGGAAGTTCCCACTTTTTCCAACTTTTTTTATGGACAATTTTTGGGTGATCGGTATAGTATGGATGAGTCTGCCATCAGCATCCTACTAGAGTTTTTGCAAATCACCTTAAACCATTTTCTAGCTAAGCCTTCACGCTGCTTGTTACTTCGTCAGCAACCATGATTTTACTGTACCACAAATTAACTCTCGAAAAGTTCGGAAATGCAGTTGGCGGCGATGTATGGATATTTAAGGCCTGATAAAAATTCGTTAGAAGGAAGCAACTCTGTGAAATCTAAGTGGACTGTTTATATCGGTATTTTGCTCTCTGTCTTGGCTATTATAGTAGCTGTCACCACTCCCGAAGTTCGTTATGGTTTGGGACTTGAGACTAATCCATCTCCTAAAAATGCTGAAATCAAAGAGGTTCTTGCTCCTAAAGATGCTGAAATCAAAGAGGTTCCTGTCATCGTTAGAACTGAATCTTCAGCACCTCTTGCAGGTGTTAACGTTGAATTCACATCTCAGAGAGGAATAGCCGCGACAGCAGTTACTGAGTCAAATGGCTACGTCATGGTGAAAATACCTAGCACAAGAGATTTACAAATCACGCTGAGGAAAGAGGGATTTGAAACAATTAGTGAGATAGTAGATCTAAAAGGAGGTTCAGTCGTAACAAAGACATATATATTAAAAAAAAAAACAAGCTGATTTAGGAAATTGCAAAGCAGACAGTTGCACAGGACGTGCTCCAAAAAATCTTTGCGATCAAGATATGAGTATTTACACTACCGAACTCGTTAGTTTTCCAGAGTTAGGGGAAAAGTTCAAGAATCTGAATCTTGAGATAAAATACTCCGCTAAATGTCATGCTCGTTGGGTCAAACTGCCAACCGTGCCTGGTGCAACTATTTACTTTGAGGGCAAAGATAAAAAACGATTCCAGCCTCTGCGTATGCAAGATGATTATCCAGAACCTCAAGTTACGGGTATGTTGTCTGCAGACATAACAGATATTCGAGCTTGCGTAAGTCGTCCAGGAAAAGAGCCTCTATGCACAGGTTTGGTCAAATAAAGATGGTCGATCGCCCTTAGTTTTTTTAAAGAGCGATCGACTGCTTCTATGTTTGTGAAGCCTATCTAATTAAACCCTTTGCTAGCTTAGATTTTACGCTACTTGTTGCCCCGTCAGCAGCCATAACTTTCCTGTATAACAAATTAATTATCGGAATGTTCGGAAATGCAGTTTGCACCGATGTATGGATATTTAAGGCACGATCAAAAATTAGTTATAAGGAAATAACTCTATGAACTCTAGGTGGACTGTTTATATTGGTATTTTGCTCTCAACTTTAGCTATTATAGTAGCTGTCACCACTCCCAAAGTTCGTCAAATTTTCGGATTTGAAACTAATCAGTCTTCTAAAGATGCTGAAATCAAAGAGGTTCCTGTCATCGTTAGAACTGAATCTTCAGCACCTCTTGCAGGTGTTAACGTTGAATTCACATCTCAGAGAGGAATAGCCGCGACAGCAGTTACTGAGTCAAATGGCTACGTCATGGTGAAAATACCTAGCACAAGAGATTTACAAATCACGCTGAGGAAAGAGGGATTTGAAACAATTAGTGAGATAGTAGATCTAAAAGGAGGTTCAGTCGTAGCAAAGGCATATATATTAAAGAGTACCTCAAAGAGTACCTCATTCTCAACACCGCCAATATCTGCTGATAAACCAACTCCAGTCCCTGTTGGTGCTACTCCTACGGGACTTTCACCCACTCAAATCTCTGCAAAGGAGCCGAAGCCACCAAAAGTCGAGTGTAAAAATTTTGGTGGGACCTTAGCCAATGAGGGTGAATACACAGATATAATTCCTGTTGCAAATAAAGCTGCAAAACCAGTATCAAGATTCTATATTACTAGAAACAGTCCTCGGTCGATTGTGTGTGAAATTCAGAAAAATTTTGGTGAGCTTCCTTTAGCATATGCCTTACCTGAAAATTCGGAATTGGATAGCATAGTAGCTAAAATATACGTTGACGGAAAGTTACGAAAGAATATTGATTTAAATCGTGGTGAAGCATTGAGAGAAAACATAGACATCACAAATGCTTCCACATACAAAGTGGAATTTACTGTGACAGATAAGTCCGACAAAAGTGACTATATTTATGTTCTTCAAAAGTAGCATACTTATCTAACCAGAAGCTAAAAGTAAACAGTTTGTAACTACAAAGGCGATCGCCCTAACCAGAAAACCCAAGTGTGATCGCCCGCAACTACCAAATCGTTTCAACATTAGGAATATCATACCGCCGCGCGATCGCATCTTAGTTGCGATCGCGCGGCAATTGCTCGATCGCCTGGATGATGCAACTATCAGTCAAACAACCGGACTCACTATTGAGGATGTGCGTTGCGATCTGCTCGAAATTAGAGCCAAGTTATCCACCTGCTTTCAGCCACCCAAAAACCTGCTCCACTGTCAAATCTAATGTTAAAAAACTTGGCACGGGCAACCGATCTTGTCCCGTTAACTCAACTGGTTCTCGTCCGGGAATAAATGCTAAAATAAACCGTTCCTCTGGATCGACTAACCATCCGAGCTGAGTCCCGTATTTCAAACAGTGTAAAATATTACTAATCACCTTAGTTGCTTTCTGGTCTGGAGATAAAATTTCTACTGTCCAGTCGGGATGAATTTCAAAAGAATTCGGAACTTCGCCATCCGCTTCAAAAGTGATTCTATCCCAAGCAAATACTGTAGCATCAGGTACAATAGAACGCCCGCCAAAAGTACACCGCAATTCAGGAAAAGCAAGAGCAATTCGTTCTGTTTCCCCAACTAGATTAACAGCGTTGCAAAACTTGAGTTGCAAACGAGAATGTTTGCCTTGAGGCATAATCTTTTGGTGAATGCGTCCGTTAATAAATTCACTCGCAGGTTGAGTTTCCGGTAGTTTGAGGAAAGCTTCGAGAGTGAGAGAAATGGGAAGTGCTGCTGTCATCGCTTTGAATTCGGTGTCATTGCCACTCTGCCATAATTTTATCATTAACTCTATTCTGTGTTTTTAGACCGATCGACCTCACCCTCACTCTCATCCTCCAAAATCTCACCCAAATAGCGCCGCACAAACTCCCGCGCTGCATCTATATCGAGCAACTTTAACGCCGCAACCATCTTCACAAGCGTCTCTCCAGTTGGATCTATCAACTCATTAAACCAACGATAGACAACAGAACTTCGCACACCCATTGCGCTCGCCAATTTGTTTTGGCTAATCCCATAGGTGTCCAGCACATCTCTCAAAACTCGACCAGTTTTTCCCATGCACCTCATGATGCCAAGGGAAGCCCCAACTGTCAATCACTACATATGTGTAGTGATTGCGATCTGATTGTACTAACTACACAATATGTAGTGATTAGTTGATTTTGAAGATGAGGACTTTCCAATGGCTAAAGACTTTCTAACCGAACCACCCAACGACACCCAACAAGAGGCAGAGCCCACGGACGATCGAGAAAACCGGGAACCCGTGCGTATCATGGTTGTTGGCTCCCGCCAAGGCATAACCGCCGTAGTAAATTGGCTGGTGCGACTAGGTTTTGCCCAAATGGCAGACTGGAGCGACTTGCAGCGTGCACCGAATACCGCCCAGTGGATGCGCGTGCTGACAAAATGGTTGCAGAAGAATTGAAGCAACTGACAAGTAGGGCGATCGCATTTCATCAACCTGATGTTTCGGAATCGTGCGATCGCCCGCAACTACCAAATCGTTTCAACATTAGGAATATCATACGGCCGCGCGATCGCATCTTAGTTGCGATCGCGCCACTCTTTGTAAAACTCCCCTGGAAGTTGCAATTACTACGTTAACCTACTACCGTTAACATAGACGCATCGTAGGAAAACAACCGATGACACTAACAGAATTACTCCCTACCATTAGACAACTGTCTGCGATCGAGAAACGAGAGTTAATCCGCATTCTAGTGGAGGAAGAGGATATCAGTGATGAACGGGCGTGGCAGGCTCAATTTGAAGCTACAACAGACGCTCAGTGGGATAGTCTAGCTGAGATAGTACGCCAGGAAATCGCTGCTGATATAATACTTTAAGTTCTAAGTATTAGGCTTAAGAGCGATCGCCCGTCAAGTTCGATCGACCTTCTGATACAATTAAGACAGCGAACGTTGAGGTTGCCATGACATTAGTAGTTGTAGCTGAACCTGCACCCATAGAAACTAATGCTGACGGTGTGGTGCGAGTGGGTAAAACTCGCGTGACTTTAGATACCGTCATTGCAGTCTTTAAGCAGGGAAGTACAGCAGAGGAAATAGTTTATCGTTATCCGTCACTCCGGTTGGCTGATGTGTATGCCACCATAGGTTTTTACCTCAATCACCAGCAGGAAGTCGAAACGTATCTGCAGCTTCGACAGCAACAGGCACAAGAGATTCGCAAGACGAATGAAGCAAGATTTGACCCGCAGGGATTGCGCGACAGATTAATGGCCCGCAAACAAGAGCGATCGGCATGAAATTCCTAGCTGATGAAAACTTTGACAATACAATTGTTAGAGGTTTGATGCGTCGCAAACCAGATATTGATATTGTTCGCGTCCAAGATGTGGGCTTATCCGGTGAAGATGACCCAATAGTGCTGGAATGGGCCGCCCAAGAAAATCGAATTTTGCTGACTCATGATGTGGCTACGATTACGCGCTATGCCTATGAACGTATGGCCGCAGGTAAGCCAATGTCAGGAGTTGTTGAAGTTACCTTCGATGCACCAATTGGTAGGGTAATTGATGATGTTCTGATACTTTTGGAGTGCAGCCTTGAGGGAGAATTGGCAGGACAAATTCAGTATCTCCCTTTATGATGAGTTGTAACGGTTTACTCTCCTCGCCTGGACGATGCAACTATCAGTCAAACAACGGGACTCAGTATTGAGGATGTGCGGAATTTGCGATCGCAATGAGATTTCTTTGCCAACAATAGACATCTCCAATAATTACTGTGGAACAGGCATCTTGCCTGTTCAAGACTATGTTTTTTGGAGATGTCTAATAATCACAACTGCAAAGTCCCAGACACCTTGGCATTTTTAACACTTGAAATCCGAATCAAAGACCCTGATTTTACAGCAATCTTAGGTTTCCATTCATAAACCCCATCGCTAGCCGCGCGGTTGGCTATGCTTTCAACCAACTTATTCTCTTGATACAGCTCAATCTTGACCTCATCCTGAATATTGTCTCTCCACAAAATCAAATAAGGTTTATTTGCTTCCACCTGCACTTTTCCTGCTGGTTGAGCCACCAATATTTTTGGTGAAGCTGTCTGAGATTTTCTATTCCTAAACCCTAAATAGTGCGGCAGTTCGCGAGTGGCAATATTATTTGCTTGAGGCAACATAATCTCCCCGATTTTAGGATTGAATAGATAAGTTGAGAGTCCGCCGTCGATCGTCACGATATCTCCTTTGACTCCGAATTCTCGCATTAACTTAGCTGCTGCATCTAAAGTCGCTTCATTAACTGTGATAATTGCCAGCAATTCATTACCCTTGCGACCATCTTTATCCAGCGTACCGATGACGTGATACCTATTTGCGGGATTTTTAGATATTAGTTTAGCTGGATGGTGTTTGTATTCGTAAGTAACAACTGCATTTTGGACTGCTTTTTGATTCAATGGCTTTCCTGTGTGCGGTTCGTAATTTGTGATATATGCTTCTCGATCGTTCCAGACCAAAGCTTTCAATCGAACATTTTTATACTGCCCATCTTTGGGTTTCTTGACGGGGCCGTAGATGCCGTTACCGCCAGTAATAACTTGACCGTTAAATTTGATAGGAAAAGATAGCTGCGTGCTGCGTTCGTATTGTTCAAAAAAAGAACAGTTTATGACGGAAAAAACATCGTTAGCGTAAAGCTTTTTGTATTCACCTGTAACTTCCGAGAATAACTTGCTCTTAAAGAAAGGACTGTAATATTTGTTTTCTCCCTGATAATACAATCCTTTATTGAAAGCCATCCGATCGACCTCTCCAATTAGCTGGTCTATTTGCATTTTTTCGACGTTAATAACTTGCAAATAAGCCAGATTTCCGTTGGGTAGTTGTTTTTTGTACAACTCTGCACCATCTCTGGTATCCACAGGTTGAAAATAACTGACTGGGCTGGGAAGTTGTTCGATCGCAAAATGTGCAACTGCTGCCACAATAGCAACAGCAAAAATCATCAAAAAAAACGGCAAGATTTTTTTGAGTGCGTTCATAAATATTAATTTGTTTCTAGACCACAAACCAAACTATCTTAAAAATAGCTTATACGCCGGATTCTGACTCTCATCCCCATACTGATAGCCCAGCGTATCCAAAAAAGCCTGCCATTCCTGCATCTCATCGGGCGGTACTTGAATTCCCACCACAATTCGCCCGTAATCTGCGCCGTTATTTCGATAGTGAAAAACGCTGATATTCCAGTTAGGGCTCATCGAACCGACAAACTGCATCAACGCACCGGGACGTTCGGGAAATTCAAAGCGATAAAACAATTCATGATTTGCCAGCATCGAACGCCCGCCCACCATATGCCGCACGTGCAGTTTCGTTAATTCATCATCAGTTAAATCCAAAGTCTTGAAGCCGCAATCTTCAAAACTTGCGGCTATCTTCACCGCATCGGCACGGTTTTGAATTTGTACACCGATAAAAATATGTGCCTCTTTCTCATCCGCAATTCGATAGCTAAATTCAGTTAAATTGCGTTTGCCCAGACATTCGCAAAACCTGCGGAGACTTCCCGGTTGTTCGGGAATTGTGACTGCAAAAATGGCTTCGCGGCGTTCGCCAAACTCGGCTCTTTCTGCTACAAAACGCAGCCGATCGAAATTCATGTTCGCGCCGCAAGCAACAGCAATTAATGTTTGTCCAGCGATTTGTTCCCGTTCCACGTAAGCTTTCGCACCTGCGATCGCCAAAGCGCCAGCAGGTTCTAAGATCGATCGCGTATCTTCAAAAACATCCTTAATCGCGGCGCAAACATCATCCGTATGCACCAAAATAATCTCATCCACATACTCCTGACACAGCCGAAAAGTTTCCTCCCCCACTTCCCGCACAGCAACGCCGTCAGCAAATAAACCCACCTGCGACAAACGCACCCGTTTACCCGCTTTCAGCGATTGATTCATTGCATCGGAATCCACCGGTTCGACGCCAATAATCTTTATTTCCGGCCGCAACCGCTTGACATAGGCCCCAATTCCCGAAATCAATCCGCCGCCGCCAATTGCCACAAAAATCGCGTGAATTGGTTTTTGATGTTGCCGCAGAATTTCCATGCCGATCGTACCCTGTCCCGCAATTACGTGCGGGTCATCAAAAGGGTGAATAAAAGTTAAACCTTTTTGGGCCTCTAATTGGCGCGCAAAGGCGTAGGCATCGTCGTAGGTATCCCCGTGCAAAACTACCTCTCCGCCCCGGGATATCACCGCATTTACCTTCACCTGCGGCGTCGTTACGGGCATGACGATAATCGCGCGAGTTCCCAGGTGGCGGGCGGCGAGGGCGACTCCTTGGGCGTGGTTCCCAGCGGAAGCTGCAATGACACCTTGTGCTAGCAAATCCGGCGACAGTTGCGCCATTTTGTTGTACGCACCCCGCAGTTTGAAGGAAAACACCGACTGCATATCCTCTCGCTTTAGCAAAAGTTTATTGTTGAGCCGTGCTGATAGATTCGGGGCGGATTCTAGGGCTGTTTCTTGAGCAACATCGTAGACGCGGGCGGTGAGGATTTGTACTAGGTAATCGCAAAGCATGGGGTTAGCAGGTTGGTTGATGCCGGATGGTGGGATAATTGTACGGCACTTGTGTTAGTATTTTGCGGGGAATTGGCGATCGCAGTTCGCAGTTAACGAAAGATTCAGTCAACTGGGTTTGATTTAGTTACATAAATAGTCAATCCTATTCTGGCATCCCGATCGAACTTTAACCCTACTTCTGCTTCCGAGGTTATTTCCACATGATTGTGGGAAATATCATTAAGCTGAATGCTCTCAATTTTAGCAGAGTAGCAGTACGACAATTCATCATTAACTAAAACAAGAAAAACACCTTCTCCTACAGTTAATGTAACTTCCTTAACTTTGGCTACCCCTGCTTGTGGCTTTTTGAACCATTCTGTAATTTTGCCAATTTCGCTTACCAGCCCTCGATCGATTTGGCGTAAAATTATATTGTAGGTCACTAAATCGGCAAGAGATTTACATAAAGCCTCAACAAAATCAGCTAAATCCAACAGTTCTTGAATTCCTAATATCTCGTCTGCAGAGCCGTGTGCTGCTTTATTTCGATAGTCAACCAGTTGTTTTAGTTCTCCTTCAGCAGAGTTTTGACTGCCGCGAACTTCCTCGACAAAATATTTAACTTCTTTGTGGTTAATTATCCATTTCCATGCCTCATCAATTCCCGCATTTTTCAAAACTGTTTCTAGCACTTCCTTCCGTAAATTTTGCTCGTGCAATAGAAAGGCTTCAGGAAGTAGCTCGTATTTTCCAGCATCAGTAATCCCGCAGGATAATCCTTGCACTACTTGCTCAACTGAAAGGTGTTGAAACCTATTTTTTTTGAGGTCAATCAATAAACGTCCTATACCCTCTCGATGGGTATTCTGAATTTTTTCTCCTAAGTCTGAATAGCGTGGCACCAAATCCGGCATCAGTCGCAGCCAATCCGAAATTAAATCCTCAACAAAGCGCTCGTAAATAGCATACAATCTGGTTACTACGGCACAGCGATCGTAAATTCGCCATTCTGGTTTGCTAGAGATTACTTCTATTAATGCGGCAAATTCAGGATTTTCTTTCAACTGTTTTATATCTGAACTGTCTTGAAATACGATTTTTCTAAGTCGATCGTTAATCTTTATCATCGAACGGACAGTAGAAATTTTAAGACAGACTGTCTTGAGAAGCTCGTCAAACATCGCAAGTTACTCTCCGATAACTTGCAAAAGCATTTCGTCAAATATCCTGATTCGATCCTGAATCTCTGCCTTGGTTTTTCCACCTCCTGTGAGAAGACTAGATTCAGGTTTTTTAAAGAGGTTCTTTGTCTCTTCAATAATTCGGTTTTTTAGAGCAATTAATCTTTTTTCATATTGCAAGTGCCTGCTTAAACCAACCATAATTGCATCATAATATGCTTTCAAACTTTTGTTTGACCAAGTTTGAGTTTTCTGGTCAAATGGTTTGAATAAATGCTCTCCGTAAATTAGGTGAGCTATTGTGATAGTTTTGAGAAAAATAGATTCCAAGTACTTGATTTCTTCTTCATCAAAATTTAAACTTCTCATCATGTACAAATCTAAAAATCCTTCCATTCCCCGCTGGAACTTATCGACATTTCTGAGAGCAAAAAAACGCAGAACTAACTCAGCATCTTCCATTTTTTTATAAAGGGTATTTTGCTCTAATTTGGGGCTGTTATCGTCTGTCGGAATTCCCCAAGCCTCAGCAAATATAGGATGGCGCGATAATTTTAGTAACAGTTCATTGAACTTTCCATAATACAAACAGTTTCGCACTTCCTGCTGACTTAAATCTACGCCTCCAGTGTTAAGGCGCTCGAAGGTTTTTTGTTTTAAGAATAGAGCCTCTTCAGGATCGGAAGTTGATTCGGCAATAATTACGGTAGATGATATAGAACGACGGTCGATACCCGCTCTAATTTTTTGAGGAAGTTGATTATAGGTACGTCCATTTAATTCAGGCCAGAGTTCAAGCCCTGTTAATGAAAGCTTGTTTTCATAAAAATCCTGAATCGCAGTAATTCTTTGTTGACCATCCATAACCTCATATGAATAGTATTCTTTTTCGTATAAAATTATTGACGGAACGGGAATATTGATCAGAAATGATTCGATTAATTGGGATTGCATCTTGGGAGTCCAACGCGATCTTCTTTGGTAAAATGGTCGCACTTCCATATAACCCGGATTCTTTAATGCCTGGACAAAGCTCGGAAGCTTTTCACGGTTGATTTCAGTAAGAATTCTATTCTCTCTTAACTCGTACTTATCGTTTATTTCACTATCGGATATTTTAGTGCGAGTTTTTGTTGGCGAACTCTCCCACATTTTTTCTTCAAATGGTGCGATCTGCATTTCCGTAGTCTCCCTAAGCACAACTTGTTAATAATTATAGCATTGTCAGTATGAGCCGATCCACTCAAATCGAGCAAACTGGCGATCGCAAATTATCCCTGCAGAAGATCGATCGCCCTTACCCGATCGCAAAATCCGATTTTATGGCAAAATTAGCCTAGACTGAAATATGAAAGCTAGCGATCGGGCAAGCTGTAGCGAATGTTGCCCTCGTGAGTCCTGACTTCGTTTTTGCCGTTTACCCCGGTTATAAAACCCGGTGTGTGAGCGTATTAGTCCGTAATCCTTGATTTAGTATGTAAATTCATGAACGTACAAATTACAGATTTGCGTGCGGTTGACGAGCCAAAAATTCAACAGGTAGCTAAATTAATAGTTGAAGGTTTTAAAGAGCATTGGCCCGATGCTTGGCCCGATCTAAAATCTGCTTTGCAAGAAGTGCAAGAATCTTTGGCAGCCGATCGCATCAGTCGAATTGCAGTCGCCGACAGCAATCAAGTTTTGGGATGGATTGGCGGGATTAAACAGTATGACGGTAATGTTTGGGAACTGCACCCGCTGGTAGTGAAAACAGAATTTCGCGGACAAGGAATTGGTCGATCGCTCGTAGCAGATTTAGCAGCAGAAGCTAAAAACCGGGGAGGGATCGTGCTGTGGGTGGGCACCGACGACGAAGACAATCAAACCACTCTTTCAGGCATCAATCTTTATCCTAACGTTTGGGAACACGTCGCCAAAATTAGAAATTTGCGCGGTCATCCCTACGAATTTTATCAAAAAATGGGTTTTGCGATCGTGGGAGTGATGCCCGACGCGAACGGAATTGGCAAGCCAGATATTTTCATGGCAAAGCGGTTGTAAAGTTTAATGTTGGTTCTAAATTTACTGACTGTTGGCTTGCCAATCCAACACTTAGCAAAATTAGTGGTTGAACGTTTCCCAGAAAATCGGTCTAGTCTGGACGTGCGAACCCCGTTCGAGGGTCGCTAATAAACAAACCCAGAACTAACGAATCCATCACCGTATCCCAGACAGGAGTCAAACGTTCAGCATCGTCAACCCAATAGTCAAAAGTAATCAAACACTGAACATTAGAACCCAGTCCGATACAGATTCGCGAATAAGCTTCCCGCTGTTCTGGAGGGTCGATAAACTTAAATTCAGTCCAAACAACGCGGGCAGTTTGCCGCTTCAATTGGATAATTTCCCCAAAAGCGATCGGATTTCGCGTATCATCTTCAACCACCTTCTGTAATAGCGGCACCAGCGGAAAATCTGCCCAGTTATTAGGTGGTAGCAAATTAAACGAAACCTCCAAACGACAATCATCATCCGGCGGCTTTTTATCCGTAAATCGGAACGAGTTAGTATCCGGTTCAAAATGCCAATCTTCCGGGACATCAAAGCGGACTGCACCTCTTCCTGCTACAAAAATTCGAGTTCCAGGCTTTGACTTCCAATTGTGGTTTTCTTTAAGCTCTAGGGTTTCCTTGAGCCATTCTTGCTTTTTGCGCTTAGACATAAACAGAACACCAAATTGTTGCTAATGTGTAGTTTTAGACCTTGCAAACACATTTTAACTCTATTTTGCTCGCCGTTTGCTCAAATATAACAATCCTTACAAAAATTATGAATTCCTCTCTTCTCTATTCCTCTGTGTTCTCTGCGCCTCTGCGGTAAAAAATAATTCCTTTCACAATTGGCTAACTTTTATTTTTCACTCTTGGGAATCACATACCTAATTCCGCCTTTATTCCCCGCCGCATCCCTCTTGTAACGGGGGATAACATGAATAGCCGCGTGACTGCGACTTTGACCGGCCTGTTTATTAATATTGAGACCCACATTAAACCCGTCCGGCTGAAATTCTTTACTTAACATCTCTTGTACCTTATTAGCCATAAACCAGCAAGCCGATTGCTCTCGAAACGGCAGTTCAAAATAATTGGCAACGTGACGCTTGGGGATAATTAAAACATGACCTTTGCTGGCGGGATAACCGTCAAACATCGCATAAGCTGTTGCTGATTCAGTTAGCAAAATTAGGTTTTTATACGGATTGCAGAATATGCAGTTATTAGTTGAATTTCTTTGATGGTTGTAATGCACGTATTTGTAAATTTCGCAATACTCATCTAGGTGAACTGGCTTAAATGGCAGTTTGACAATGCACTGATATGTAGGTTTTTTGTGGACATAATGTTCTCGAAAGCCTTCTTTTTTGATATCCCTTCTCACCGCAAAATACGCATTCCCTCCCGGTTTCAACAGGTGCGACACTTCCATCAAAACATTAGCTTGTTCTTCAGGAAACAAAACATTCAAAACATAAAAGCAAATGATGGTGTCGAATTTATCTTCGGGGAATTGCGGGAAATAATAAGGGTCGTAGCCCGCAATATTCAAGCCTTTTTGCTGCAACAATCTAACATCGCTGCCGAAACCGCACCCAAAATCTAAGACTTTCCCTTGCAGCAAGTTTTTATCCAATAAAAATCTTGCCGGAAATGACAGGGAAATTCTTTCAATTGCCGTCAGGTGGCTGAATTTATTTTGTTGTTTTTTCATGGCATAAATTTGATGGCAATCGTTGTTTTTAGTCTTTGCGTAAAGGTTTTGTTAAAATTCCGAGAATTTTGTCAACTTCGTTAATATAATAATCGTTCAAGTCAATAAAAGCTGTTTGATTTACCAATTTGAGAAACTTCCAAGCATTGCCCGTGGTAACACCTCCGTAAATCGCCTCAATTTCATCATTTTGCTGTTGATTGAATCGCTGGGCTCCCAACATTTCAGCAATACACTGTCCTAATCCGTTTTTGATGTTTTCATTTTTGGCTTCTACTAAGGTGACAACTGGCGTTCGGATTTCGTACAAATCGCTGGATGCGGTGAGGATATAATCGCAGTACCCGTTAAGTCCACTTTCGGGATCTGCATTAAATTCAGTGCCGGAGAAAAAGCCGATTTGGAAGTTTAAAATGCGCCGTGCTTCTAATAATACGGGAGCAATAATTAACTCCGAGCGAGCTTTTTCAGTATTGATAGCATTAGCGAGAGGGATATATTCTGCTAGGGTTGTTTTGAGATATTCGCTAGGTGCAATTGATTCTACATCTGCAAACAAAACTGTTTTTTCATTAACAGTGAGGTTAAATGCTGCACGCACTTTTGTAATCGTAGTAAAATCGCTGTATGCCATTTTTAAAATCCTTCTTTATTCTTTAGTCCCCTTCTGCTGGGACAAAAGTTTGTGTAGTGGCGATTTCAATCGTCGAGTCTGATCTTAGTGAAAAAACTTACTCAAAATTTTATCACTATTGCAGTTTGGCGATCGCCCCTTTTTCCACCAACACCTTACCAGTCACCAAATCCCGCACCGTCGCCAACAAAACCCGCCTCTCATCCACCTCAAAACTCACCGAAACCCTGTCAATGCCCAATACCCCGGGCGGATTCAAATGCGCTACGCAAACCTGCTGGTGGTGGCTTTCCAGAGAGCGAAAATCCGTCTGTTTGTTGAGCCAACTGCTCGTCATTTGCCCTTTTTCGTTAAAAATAACCTCCGCTTGCGATACCTCCGCAACTTCCCCAATATCTAACCGAATTTCCCTTTGCCCTTCAATTGCCACTTGCAGCGTCAACTCTTCGGAACTTTGACAGGGATACTTCATTTCCTTGCTAAATATCGGCGAATAAGCATAAGCTTTAGCGTAAGGTTCCCAGAGGCGAATTGCATAGCTGTGGCGCAAATAATCCTCAACACTCGCTAATTGTGTCAGCGCTAAAGCACCGTGCGCCACAGCTTCAAACGGCTTATCTGTTTGGACTTTTTGCCGCCCAAAATACGACACCACTAAATTAGATACAGCCGGAATTATAGAAGTTCCTCCTACCAGCAAAACCTGTTCTATATCTCCTTTGCCGATACCTTTTCCCATTGCAATGCTCAGCACTTCATCTAAAGCTTGTCGCAACTGTTCTAACAACTGCCGAGATTCCAGAATTTTCTCAAGTTTCTCTCGGTTTAGCTGCAAGTCGTAAGACATAAAATTTTCATCGTCAAACCAACTTTCCTTCGCTTCATTAACTTGAGAAAGTTGAATTTTTAATTTTTCCGCTATTTCTAATAAATTTTGCCAGCCCACTGGGCCGACTTCTGCCCGCGACGAACCAATTTGCCGCAAATAATCTTCGACAATCCAGATGTCAATATCTTCGCCGCCTACATAAGCATCGGATTTTGCCAACACTTCGGCACGCACCCCCCCCAGCCCCCCCTTGTCAAGGGGGGGAGCGAGATTTCTCCCCCCCTTGGTAAGGGGAGGTAAGGGGGGGGTTACAGCAGTACGGACTAAACTTAAATCTAAAGTTCCGCCGCCAAAATCAACTACTAAAACTAGAGATCCGGGGCGTTTTACTGCATATCCCAGGGCGGCGGCTGTGGATTCATCTATTACCTGAACTTCCGCAACTCCCAAATTTTCTCCTAAGTCGCGAAACCAATCTAGATATCGCTCAAATGCTCCGACTGGGACTGTGAAAATTACTTTTTCTGGCTGTATATTTTGTAAATATAATTGTTTCCAAATAGTTTTGATAAACTGTTCTGCTACTGATTCTGCTGTGTAGGTTTCGCCGTCGATATTGCGGGGTGGCGGCTGAAAGTCGGCAGCTAAATTGCGTTTAAAAGCTTTGAAAAAACGGTCGGGCTGGGATTGCCCCAAACGCTGCGATCGCACTTTTTCTCCCAATATCAACTCTCCGGCATTTTTCACAAAAACTAAAGTCGGCACTACAGATATTTCTCGAACATCTCCGCTCAAATTCTTCGTTTTAAAAATGCGGGACATCTCGCCCAATCTCAAAGTTTCTGGTGTTTGCGTATCCGGGTTGAGAATGCAGACAACCGTGTTGCTGGTGCCGAAGTCAATGGCAACTGTAGTCATGGTGATTTTAGATTTTAGATTTTAGATTTTATTTTTCATGCGGCCCAGAGTGGTGCAGCTAACTTTACTTTATATGACTTACGAATCTACTCTATTTTTAGGGTCGCATTGCGCCCCTTACTTAATTTTTTATGCCGCCTGGAAGGGTGCGGCTAACTTTAGCAGGAACAAGAATTCGCTCTCCCTCCCGATAGCCGACAAACCGAATATAAACTAATTCTCCTTCGGTTATATCCTCAACATCCGGCTGGTGCAACTGCGGATTGTAAGTCACTTGTTCCCAAGTTGAACCAATAGTTTCAAAAGCCCAACTTGACAAGAGATTTTCTAAGGGAGTAAACAAAGCTGAGAGATTTTTGGCTGGCATATCCGGCTTGGCTTCTGCCATTTTGCGGGCGGCGGGATAGTTAGTCAACAAAGTTTGTAACTGTTCAAAGGTAGCGCGGCGAAAATCGGCAGTTAGTTGAGCTTTTTGCTGCTGCAGTTCTTCTCGCAGCCGGAAACACTGTTGCCTCAATTCTTCTATTTCGCTGGCATTAGTTGTGATTGTAGCCGATATAGGCAGCGCGCTCAAAGTGCGATCGAACTCTTGAAAATTCAAATTCAGCACTGTTGCCAGCCGCCTCAGTTGGTCTAGCGTGAGTTTTCCCACGTCTCCCTGCCGCACTAAGC
The DNA here is from genome assembly GCF_000317475.1 of Oscillatoria nigro-viridis PCC 7112. Classification (NCBI taxonomy): domain Bacteria; kingdom Bacillati; phylum Cyanobacteriota; class Cyanophyceae; order Oscillatoriales; family Oscillatoriaceae; genus Phormidium; species Phormidium nigroviride. Next base: position 4,533,231 of record NC_019729.1, on the reverse strand, counting down.
GCACCCCAAAGCGACTTAAGCCTGCTTTTTCGCCTAAGTCTTGCCAATCGAGAATGTCTAGCTGATTCATGCGTTCCCGCAGAATTGTATCGTACTTAAACTCGATCGCATCTCCCGCCTCAGATGCAGCATAAACGTAGACTAAAATTAGAAAAATGCCCCCGACAGCCAGCGCGAAGCTGAAGGCAGGCACTGTTGTTACATCAACTGTTGCACCCAGGAGATCAAACATCTTTAACTCTTCTAAACTTGTTTTAAAGTCTGCGTTTGTTCAACGATCAAATTTTCTTCCCCTTCGTAGTATTCTGGCAGCAAGTCTTGAGATTCTACTTTTCCGAGGGCTTTTTCAATTCCGGCGGTGGTTTCGGTGCAACTCGAACCGGTGGCGTTGAGGACGGTTTCGGTAATTTTGCCGTCTTTGCCGATGCGGTATTCTATTTGGCGGTACTCTGCCATAAGTCTGCCTCTTGGTTTAATGCTTGAGTGTTGACTGTTGAGTGTTGAGTTATATTATAGATTCTATTTACCAATTATTCTAATGAATTTTTGTAGCGACAATGCAACCGGGGTTTCGCCGGAGATTATGGCGGCGATTGCAGCAGCTAATTGCGGTGCTGTGATGTCTTACGGAGATGATGAATATACACAGCGTTTGCAAGTTAAATTTTCGGATTTGTTCGAGACATCGGTGACTGTTTTCCCTGTAGCAACTGGTTCGGCTGCTAATTCTCTAGCCCTTGCGGTTGTCACTCCTCCTTACGGGGCTGTTTACTGTCACGCCGAATCTCATATTAATCTGGATGAATGCGGCGCGCCGGAGTTTTTTACAGGCGGTGCAAAGTTAGTGACATTAACAGGAAATCACGGTAAAATAGAGCCAGAGACTTTAGGAAAAATACTCGATCGCGCTGGTGCAGGTGTCGTCCATCACGTACAGCCCGCAGCCCTCAGCATCACTCAAGCAACGGAAGCCGGAACTGTCTACAATCCAGCGGAAATTTCCCACATTTCGGAAGTGGTTCGCGCTCATAATTTGCACCTGCACATGGATGGAGCCCGCTTTGCCAATGCTGTCGCCAGTCTTGGCTGTTCTCCTGCGGATGTTACCTGGCGCGCTGGTGTGGATATTCTATCCTTTGGAGCGACAAAAAACGGCGCGATGGGTGCAGAAGCTGTGGTTTTTTTTGATCGAGAATTAGCAAAGACTTTCCCTTTTTACCGCAAGCGCAGCGGGCATCTTTTCTCGAAAATGCGGTTCTTGTCGGCGCAGTTGGAAGCGTATATAACGAATGATTTGTGGCTAAAAAATGCGGCTCATGCAAATAATATGGCAGCCAAATTAGCCGCAGGTTTGGCGGGAGTTGAGGGAGCGAAGTTTTGCCATCGGGTTGAAGCAAACGAGATTTTCATGCAGATTCCAGAATCGGTAATTGCAGCGGTTTTAGCTGAGGGTTTTCAGTTTTATCGGTGGGATGAATGTACTGTTAGACTGGTAACGGCTTTTAATACTAAAGAAGAAGATGTTATTGCTTTGGTGGAAGCTGTTAAACGCCATCAGTAATTATTTCGTAGGGGCGGGTTTTACCAATAATACCGGCCAGCTACGAACAATCTAAGAAACCCGCCCCCACCTAACAAATAATCCACATCAACCTTGATTTATATTAAATGCCAAAAATAGGCGCGGGGATTTCTCGTTTGGTGGGGGCGGGTTTGAGAGACTGTTGGTTATTTACAATTATTGTTGGTGAAACCCGCCCCTACATTTTAAATGCCAAAATAGGCGCGGCGATTTCTCGTTTGGTGGGGGCGGGTTTGAGAGACTGTTGGTTATTTACAATTATTGTTGGTGAAACCCGCCCCTACATTTTAAATGCCAAAAATAGGCGCGGAGATTTCTCGTTTGCTGGGGGCGGGTTTGAGAGACTGTTGGTTATTTACAATTATTGTTGGTGAAACCCGCCCCTACATTTTAAATGCCAAAAATAGGTGCGGAGATTTCTCGTTTGGTGGGGGCGGGTTTGAGAGACTGTGTGTTATTTACAATTATTGTTGGTGAAACCCGCCCCTACATTTTAAATGCCAAAAATAGGCGCGGGGATTTCTCGTTTGGTGGGGGCGGGTTTGAGAGACTGTGTGTTATTTACAATTATTGTTGGTGAAACCCGCCCCTACATTTTAAATGCCAAAAATAGGCGCGGGGATTTCTCGTTTGGTGGGGGCGGGCTTGAGAGATTGTTGGTTATTTACAATTATTGTTGGTGAAACCCGCCCTAGATTTTAATAGGTTCAGGAATAGGTTCTGCAACTGCGGCTAGTTCGGGTTCAACTGCTTCGAGGTGTGCTTCTAAAAGCGCCAGATTTCTCATGTTGGATTTATAAAAGGCATCGAAGATATCTCCGACTAAAGGTACTGATCCCACAACTGCTTCTAGACCGATATTGTAAATCATTTTCCCTAGAGTCTTTTGGGGGATGTTGAATCGAGTTGCTAAATAAATTAGGTAGGCGGAAAATGCGGTATCTACGATATCCCCAGCACCCGGAACTAAACCGATAATGGGGTCTAAACCAATGCGAAATTTAGTGCCGGGGATGCCAATGGCGGTATCCATCAGGCGGCTGAGTTTGCGGATGCGGTTGAGGGTGGCGAGACGCTCTATGTTGTTCATATTATGATTCTTGAACTAGCTTGAAAATTTGAAATCTGTCGGAAGACGGAAAAAACCATCTAGAAACCGCTCATTTTCCATCTTCGCTAATATGCTGAATTCCCCATTCGTGCATGGCATTAATAATCGGTTTGAGACTTTCGCCCAAAGGGGTTAGCGAATATTCAACTTTTGGCGGCACTTGCAGGTAAATTTCCCGGTGCACGATCCCGTCTGATTCCATTTCCCGCAGTTGCTGCGTCAGCATCTTCTGAGTAATGCCGTTGACAGCTCGTTGCAGCTCGTTAAAGCGCTTCACTCCTGGAAACAACTCCCGCAGAATCAAGACTTTCCAGCGCCCGCCAATCACCTCTAGAGTGCGTTCTACAGGGCAATTTGCCCGATCGACCTTTACTTCTTGGACTTGCATAGTATATTTTTGGTAACTACCCTACTTTTAAGTGCGTACTTCCCATAATAGCTTGACTGGGTTTAAAGTAGAAATATCTCAGAAACACCCAATAAATTTCACTGATACCAGTTCCCCAAAAAAATGGAACTGTAGGCTTGTACTCTAAACCACGAGCTTCATCAGTCCTTCCCAATCTAAAATCGCAAATCTAAAATCTAAAATCGGATGAGGATTCAAAGAATGATTACCGTCAGAAAAAGTGAAGCAAGAGGACACGCTAATCACGGTTGGCTAGACAGTTACCACACATTTTCTTTTGCCGGCTATTACGATCCAAATTATATGAATTTTCGCTCTTTGCGGGTAATTAATGAGGATTTCGTTAGCCCCGGCAGAGGTTTCGGCACTCACGGCCACAGCGACATGGAAATCATTACTTATGTATTAGAAGGAGCATTAGAACACAAGGACAGTTTGGGTACCGGTGCAGTGATTAAACCCGGTGAAGTGCAGCGGATGACTGCGGGTACAGGTATCCAGCACAGCGAGTTCAATAACTCGCAAACAGACCCGGTTCATTTGCTGCAAATCTGGCTGTTACCCGATACAAAAGGCTTGCAGCCGAGTTACGAGCAGCGGGAGTTTCCAGTGGAAGAAAGGCGCGGAAAACTGCGGTTAGTGGCGGCGCGAGATGCGAGAGATGGTGCTGTAAAAGTGCATCAAGATGTGGATTTGTATGCGACTGTTTTGGATAAAGAATCGCGGGTTTCTCATGCTTTGCAGCCGAATCGCCATGCTTGGGTACAAGTTGCTCGCGGCTCGGTTTTGCTCAACGGTTTGACTTTGAAAAATGGCGACGCTGCGGCGGTTAGCGGTGAGTCTGAATTGGTGATTGAAGCTACGGAAGATGCTGAATTTTTGCTGTTTGATTTGGCATAAAATTGGGCATCCTACATACTAAGTAAGGTGCCAAATCCGCACCTTACTTAGGGTGGGTTACTACTTAGGAAATAAGTAAATAGGAGGAAGAAACTAACTTTTATTTTTGGTATTTCTGGTAAGGGTAATTGTTTAGGATAAATTTTTATGGAACACCAGCCGATCGCCAGAAAGCATCTTATTTGGATCCCGATCACTGGTTTAGCAGTCGGCGCGATCGCGGGCGCACCCCTCGGCTGGATGGCTAATGGGTATTATTCCGAGCAGCGTTTGGCTCAAATTCTGATTTGCCGAGAAAAAAATAGAGATCGGCCAGTCGCGATTGTTGAGGCTAGGTGCGGTTCCCGATTCTAAATTTTTCTGCTAGCCAGAGGGCTGTGTCAGATATTTTTAGGCTTGTGCGAATGTCGAAAGTTCGATCGCGCAGGCGTTTTCGCGTTGTCAACGGTCAATATGCCACAAACCGGATAACTTTTCCGTCAGTTGATATTTGGGTATGTTAAATTGACACAATAATGAATTACAGCAGAACAATTCCGGCTATTTTGAGTGCTGCGATCGCCCTGAGTTCGATCGCCCTCATCCCACTCACATCACCTCAAATTGCCCTCGCATTAACCGCCGACAAAGTTAAAACCGTTGCCCAACAAATTACTGTTCGCATCCAGGGGCCAAAAGGCGGTTCGGGAGTAATTTTAGAGAAGCGGGGCAGCACATACTATATTCTCACAAACTGGCACGTTGTCGATAAAGCCGGCGATTACGAGGTTGTAACTCCCGACGGCCAAGCTCACTCTGTATCATACAGCCTCGTGCGGCGAATGCCCGGTGCGGATTTGGCGATCGTGCCCTTCAGCAGCACTCAAAGCTACCCCCTGGCTCAATTAGCCAATTCCGCAGCAACTAAGGGAAACAAGGCTTATGTGGCCGGCTGGCCGATATCCGGCGGTTCTCTGAGACAGCCGATTTTCCTCGCTACGGAAGGTCAGCTTACCGGCCGCCAAACTGCTTGGAACGGCTATACTTTGGTATACAACAACTTAGTGAGAGCGGGCATGAGCGGCGGCCCAGTGCTCGACGATGCAGGGCGAGTTGTCGCAATTAACGGCATTGTCAGGTTAGAGGACAATTCCGATAAAATCGTGGCGGCGGGAATAGAAATCAATACTTTCATGAAATGGCGATCGACTATTTCGCTGCCAGTAGTTCCCCAATCTCCTACTGCCGGAAACCCGAAAACTCCGGCGAATAATGCGCCCCGCACGCCCGCAAGTGCGATCGCCTTTGCTGCCACAAATACCCTCAAAGGGCCTTCGGAAGTTGTCAGTTCCCTTGCCCTTGCTTCAACTTATTTTACCACAGGAAATAGCAACGGCACAATCTCTGTTTGGAATTTTCCCAGCGGGCAATTAAAAACTACCCTGCAAGGACACACGGAAGCCGTAAACGCACTGGCTGCGAGTGCGGATGGCAAGGTGTTAGCTAGCGGCAGCGACGACAAAACTGTGAAACTTTGGAATTTAGAAACGGGCGCGGTTGTACGCACTTTAAGCGGGCATTCCAATGCAGTTTCGAGCGTTGCCGTCAGTCCCGACGGTCAATTTGTAGCCAGCGGCAGTTGGGACAAAACGATTAAGATTTGGAACCCGAAAACGGGGGAGTTGCTGCGGACTTTGACCGGGCACTCTGGGTTGGTGAATGCTGTTGCAATTAGTCCCGATAGCAAAACTTTAGTTAGCGGCAGCAAAGACGGTTCAATTAGGTTGTGGAATTTAGCTAGCGGTCAAGCAATTCGCACGATTAGCGGCAAAAACTTGTCTGTTTTGTCGCTAGCTTTTACTCCCGACGGCAAAAGTTTAGCGGCGGGAAACAGCAATGGCACTGTTGGGTTGTGGAATGCCGGAAACGGGCAGTTAATTCGGCGTTTAAGCGGGCATACCGACGGGGTTTGGTCGGTGGCATTCAGTCGGGATGGCACTACGCTGGTTACTGGGAGTTGGGATAAGAGTGTGAGACTTTGGGATGTGCGATCGGGCGATTTGAGAGGTACTTTGAGCGGTCATTCTGGCTATGTTAGTGCTGTGGCGATTAGCAGCGATGGGAAGACTATTGTTAGTGCGGGTTGGTTGGGGGAAATTAAGATTTGGAAACGGAGTTGAGATTTTTTTGATTTAACCGCAGAGGGCGCAGAGGGCGCAGAGGAAGAGTAGAGAGAACAGGGTTTGCATTTGATTGAGTGGTGTTATACGATCGAGATATTTGGGATAAAAAAATGAGTGGACTAAAGACTAAATTGCCAACTGATATCTGGGTAGCAGCAACCTGGGAAGAGTTCATCGCAATGGCAGATGACCCAGCTTACAGTAAAGCCAAATGCTATTACCGCAACGGACAAATGAGAATTGAAACTATGTCGGTAGGGCCAGATCGTGCACAGGATAATGCGATCATTAGCTTTGCTGTTAACTTATTCTGCACCATAAAAGGTACTTCTATGAAAGGACTTACTAACTGTAGTTACCGGACAACAAAAGTCAGAGAGTGTCAGCCAGACCTATCTTACTACATTGGAGAAAGAGCGCAATTAGCACCTAAAGGAACTTCGATCGCAAGTCTTGACGTTACTCCACCGCCAGATTTAGTCATAGAAGTTGCTGACTCTACTTTGGCTGATGATATCGGTGAAAAACGGTTGCTTTACGAAGAATTAAAAGTCGCTGAATATTGGGTAGTAGACGTGCAGAAATCTCAAATTATTGCCTTTGCTATTATTGCTGATAATGGCAGTCGGCGGATTGTGCGATCGGAAGTTTTGCCGGGATTAACTATTGCTTTGTTGGAAGACGCTTGGCGGCGGAGTCGCACTGAAGATCGAGCACAGGTAGGGGCTTGGTTGTTGGCTCAATTTCAGCAGTAATCCAAATAGAAAGCGATCGCCCTCTCTGCAAAAAAGCGCGATTGTCCAACCTACTAGATCTTAACTCCCGAAGCTACACGACTAAATCTTCGATCGTGAATTTCAATAAGTCGCACAGGGCTTTCATCTGTGCTGGGTAAAGCTTGGGGACGTGTCTGTCGGTTTCCCAGTTGATGACTGTCGATTCCACCACATTACACGCTCTTGCCACTTGTATTCGAGTCAAACCTAGACTTTCACGTCTTTCTCTTAGCTTTTGCCCCAGCGTCATTATCTGTCCCGTACTTAGTTCAGTTGATTATATTTATTCAGTTGACTATATGTAGTTCGTGTCTTACTCTATAGACAGACACAAAGTCTAACAAAGGTCAAAAGCCAGTCCGCGCCCTAGACAAGCATTGAACTGGCTTTGGCTCCAAAACTCAATGGAGACAAATTTAATTATGCCCTACAAACAGCGCCTTAACAGGTGGTTGGTTGTTCGCCTGCTTCCGAATATGCAGCGAATCACTGTTGCCCATTTTTTCAAACATTCCGATGCTGACGGCTATCTGCGGATTATCCGTCAGTTAATCCCCAAGGCTGAATTTGTGATTGTTTTTAATGCCGAGCTCAATCTCGAAACAGCCCCTAGTAGTAGCGAAGGCAGCTAAGCTGTCGATCTAAATTGTATTTTTGGGCGGGATGCCCACCCCACAAGAAAATACACTTTTTGTGGAACAGGCATCCTGCCTGTTTTTCAGAATGGTGCAAGATGTGAAAATTATCAAACTCGCAAAAACAGACGCCCTCCCATCGTCCCGCACTCTACTACTAGCGGCCCGCTTCTAAGTCCGATCGACACTTATGATAGATTTGGTTATTGCCAGACTACACTGGAAGACAAAATCAAATTAAAAATTTCGCCATAAATTCGATCGACAGCCCGATCGGGCGGGACTCTCAACTTCGTGGAACAGGCGTCCCGCCTGTGGTTGGCAAAGTAAATCTAAAATCTAAAACCTAAAATCGCGTGACTTCTGAAAAATGATTGAAGTAGAACACTTAAGCAAAACTTACGGTTCGACCGCAGCGATCGCGGACGTGTCTTTTTCGGTCGAATCAGGAGAAATTCTGGGGTTTTTGGGACCAAACGGCGCGGGCAAAACCACAACGATGCGGATTTTGTCGGGATATTTGCCGGCATCCAGCGGTACGGCCCGCATCGCCGGCCTCGACGTTCACGAAAACTCGATGGCAGTCAGACAGCGCATCGGCTATCTGCCGGAAAACCCGCCGCTTTATCCAGAAATGACTGTGGAAGGGTTTCTGTTTTTTGTGGCCAGGATCAAGCAAGTACCAGCAGGCGATCGCGCGCGACGAGTTACCTCCGCGATCGAACGCTGCGGCCTGGTTGATAAACGCAAAGTTTTAATCCGCAAGCTTTCTAAAGGATTTCGGCAGCGCGTCGGTATCGCCCAGGCGATCGTCCACGACCCCCCGGTCATTATCTTAGACGAACCAACCGTCGGTCTCGACCCCCGACAAATCATCGAAGTCCGCAATTTAATCAAAAGCCTTGGCGGCCAGCACACAATCATCCTTTCCACGCACATTCTGCCGGAAGTCAGCATGACTTGCAACCGCGTCACCATCATCAATCGCGGAAAAATCGCCGCTGCTGGTACTCCCGAAAATTTGATGGGAGAGTTGGCCGCCGGAGAGGGCTACGAACTCGAAGTTGAAGGCGAGGGGGATTTGGTAAACAGTCTGCTTTTGCCTTCTTTGGAAAATGTGCCGGGAGTTCGATCGGTCGAATTGATTCCCAGCCAGCAATTTTTAGTGAGTCGCTACCGGCTGCGGGCTTTGTGCGAACCGGACATAGAACCGGGACGAGAAATTGCCGCAGCTATTATCACCTCTGGATTCGGACTTTGCGAAATGCGTCGCAATCGGGCTAGTTTGGAAGATGTGTTTTTAAGGCTGACAGCGGCTGAAAAGAAACCGGAAGAAAATCTGGTTCACAGCGAACCGGAGGTAGATCGAAATCTGCAAGCAGCGGCAGAAACTCAAGACTCGATCGCGGATTCTCATCAATCCGAATCGCAACCGATTGTCGAAAATCTGCAAGTTTCAGATAGGCAAGAGTCTCTCTATGATTCTCATTCAGCATCAGAACCAGTTGCAGAAACCGTAGAGTTGAGAGAACCTCCTCAACCAGCATCAGAACCAGTTACAGAAACCGTAGAGTTGAGAGAACCTCCTCAACCAGCATCAGAACCAGTTACAGAAACCGTAGAGTTGAGAGAACCTCCTCAACCAGCATCAGAACCAGTTACAGAAACCGTAGAGTTGAGAGAACCTCCTCAACCAGCATCAGAACCAGTTACAGAAACCGTAGAGTTGAGAGAACCTCCTCAACCAGCATCAGAACCAGTTCCAGAAACCGTAGAGTTGAGAGAACCTCCTCAACCAGCATCAGAACCAGTTGCAGAAACCGTAGAGTTGAGAGAACCTCCTCAACCAGCATCAGAACCAGTTCCAGAAACCGTACAGCCGATAAAAGGGAAGCATCTCAGTTTGGGTGTCACAGGAACCAGATCATCTTACTCGCTACAGATATCTGAACAAGCAAGCAGGATGCTCACTTTTGTAAAAAATGTTTTTTACAAAAGTGAGATACTCCCGATCGAACCTTCTCCACCAGAATCCGAACCAGTTGTCGAAACCGTAGAGTCGATCGAGCATCCTCAACCACAACCGATAGTCGAAAATCTGCAAGTTGCAGAAACCGTAGAGTCGATCGAACTTTCTCAACCAGAACCGGTTGTCGAAACTCTGCCCGTTGTTGAAACCGTCGAGTCGATCGAACATTCTCAACCCGAACCGGTTGTCGAAACTCTGCCCGTTGTAAAAACCGTCGAGTCGATCGAACATCCTCAACCAGAACCGGTTGTCGAAAATCTACTTATTGTCGAAACAGTAGAGTCGAACGAGCATCCTCAACCAGAACCGATTGTCGAAAATCTGCAAGTTGTAGAAACCGTAGAGTCGATCGAACCTTCTCAACCAGAACCGGTTGTCGAAAATCTACTTATTGTCGAAACACCAGAGTCGATCGAACATCCTGAACCAGAACCCCAACCAGTTGCAGAAACACCAGAGGAAATAAGCGATTTAGAACCAGAAATGCAACCAGTGGCAGATTTTCTGGAACTTGTAGAAAAACAAGAGTCGATCGAGCATCCTCAACCAGAACCGATTGTTGAAAATTTCCTCATTCCAGAAACAGTAGAGTCGGGCCAACGTTCTCAGCCAGAACCTGTTGTCGAAAATCTGCTCATTGTAGAAACCGTCGAGTCGATCGAACATCCTCAACCAGAACCGATAGTCGAAAATCTGCTGATTGTAGAAACAGTAGAGTCGATCGAACATTCTCAACCAGAACCGGTTGTCGAAACTCTGCCCGTTGTTGAAACAGTGGAGTCGATCGAACATTCTCAACCAGAACCGGTTGTCGAAACTCTGCCCGTTGTTGAAACCGTCGAGTCGCTAGAGCATCCTCAACCAGAACCCGAACCGATTTTAGATGCACCAAAGTCGCTAGAGCATCCTCAACCAGAACCCGAACCGATTTTAGATGCACCAAAGTCGATCGAACATTCTCAACCAGAACCGATTGTCGAAACTCTGCCCGTTGTTGAAACAGTAGAGTCGCTAGACCATTCTGCACCAGAACCCGAACCGATTTTAGATGCACCAAAGTCGATCGACCATTCTCAGTCAGAATCCGAACCAGTTGTAAAAAATCGGCAAGTTAAAAAAAAGCCACAACCGAGTAGCGATTCTCTACCAGAACAGCCACCTGTTACCAAAAAGCGACAAATAGAAAGAAAAAAACAGGATAGCGACGGCAGCGAAACACCACCTCCAAGCGACTCAGAATGAAGCAATTACCAAGGCCCAATTACACATTCTCAATTCCTAAATGTTAGTAATGATTAGTAATATTCTCGCAATTTACCGCAAAGAACTACAAAGCTATTTTGCCTCGCCATTAGCCTATGCCATCGCAGCAGTCTTTTGGCTAATCACCGGCTACTTTTTAATAGCCATCCTCCTCGCCCCCGACGGGTTAATTCCCCAAATCGGCCAGCGAGACCAAATGGGAATTACCGAACCTCCGATCGACGTTGCTTACGAATTCCTGCAACTCTTCCTGCGAATCATGGGTTCCCTTTCCTTATTCGTACTACCCGCACTCTCAATGGGACTTTACGCAGAAGAACGCAAACGTGGAACCTTAGAACTATTAGCCACATCGCCCTTAACAAACTGGGCAGTTGCTACCGGCAAACTCCTCGGCGTTTTAACATTTTATACCACAATGTTGCTGCCCCTGCTGTTCTGCGAGGCGATCGTCCTCAGTTCCTCAAGCCCACCCGTACCCCCCGGAGTTCTTCTGCTAGGACACGGCGGCTTAATCTTACTAGCTGCAGGAGTATTGTCCCTCGGAATGTTTATTTCCTCCCTCACCGACAGCACAATTTTATCCGCCATCCTCACCTTCGCTCTAGTATTATTTCTCTGGGTGATCGATGCAGCCGCCGTCGGTATCGGTGGCCCCTTCGGAACAGCATTAGGACATTTGTCGCTCCTAACAAATTACACCAATCTTGTCAAGGGAGTTTTCGATACCAGCAGTTTAATTATGTTTGCCAGTTACATCATTTTAGGAGTATTTCTGACCGCCCAATCCATCGATGCTTTGCGATATCAGCGTTCTTAAAAAAAATTAGGGAAGGCAGAGACAGAGCAGGTTATTTTTGCCGAAGTAAAGACAAGTAAAGAGCAAAGGAAAGGTTGTTTTTTCCCTGTGAATCATTCTCCAAAACACCTCAAACAATGAGTTTTATCAATCCCAAAATCGACTTTGCGTTCAAAAAAATATTCGGTTCCAGCGACAGCAAAGACATCCTGATTAATTTTTTAAACGCCATCCTTTATGAAGCACAGCCGGTGATCGAAGACTTAGAAATAATCGACTCCCAACCAGAACCTCAAACTCTCCCAACCCAAGACACACACCTAGATGTCAAAGCCACAATTAACGGCGGCAGAATCGCCCTCGTTGAAATTCAACTGATCAACGTGCCTTCCTTCGGGAACAGAGTTTTGTACAACGCTGCCAAAAGCTACAGCCAGCAATTAACAGGAAAAGAACGCTACGAAAGACTAAAAACAGTAATTTCCTTAAAAATTGCTGATTTTGAAATGTTTGAAAATCAGCCGGAATTTATGTCGCGGTTTGTTTTCCAAGAAAAAGAGCAACAGTTTGAGTGTCCAGATACTGAAATAGAATTAGTATTTATCGAACTCCCAAAATTTAGCAAGGAATTAGCCCAATTAGAAACGGTGGCGGACAAATGGATTTACTTTCTCGAAAATACCAGCAATCTGGAGACAGTACCAGAAACACTCAGTACAGTTCCCGAACTTCAGAAAGCTTTGAACATTGCCAACGAGGAGAACTTCACTCAGGAAGAATTAAATGAATTGCAGAAGCAAGAACTGTGGATTCAAGACCAGCAGATTGCCATAGATGTAGCAAGAGAACAGGTGACAAAAACTGCTCAACTCTCATTAATATTGCGTCAGCTAGTGCGGCGTTTAGGCACAATACAACCAGAAACCGAAAACTGCATCCGTCAATTAGGTATACAGGAATTAGAAGAACTTGGAGATGCCGTGCTCGATTTCAACAAGCCGTCAGATTTAACAGCATGGTTGCAGGCTAAAGCGATATAGAATAACATCCTAGACTCGGAAAATTTTCCCTCAAGATTTACCTTATGAAAATTAGAAAAAAAAATTGGAAATACGTTTTTTTGCTGGGCCCCCTCCTCATCGCAGCGGGGGTAACAGCAGCATTTGTATCTGGAGTATGGGACCCCCTGACAGTCGGTTTAGTTATTGCCGGAGCAGTGACGATCGCACTTTGGCTGCTATATTTGAGTTACGAACAAAGCTTTTGGGGGCGGCGTTCCACTCAAGCCAGCACCAACGCCCTGATTGCGACCCTCGCCGTCTTTGTGATTCTCGGAGTAATTAACTTCATAGCCGTTCGCTATCCCGTCCGCATCGACTTAACCGAAAGCCAACAATTTACCCTCGCCCCCCAGACTCAACAAATACTGCGAAACCTGCAACAAACAGTCAAAGTTTGGGTATTTGACCCCATCCAAAACCCCCAAATTAAAGAATTGCTGCAAAGCTACAAACGCGAGGGAGGCGAAAAATTCCAATTCGAGTTTGTTGACCCGCAGACCCAACCGGGAAAAGCGCGGGAATTTAGCATTACCAGCATCGGAGAAGTTTACCTGCAATCCGGCGACAAAAAACAGGTACTGCAAAAAGGCGGCACTGCTTTTGGTAGCGACCCGAATCAAGGTCTTTCAGAGATAAAACTTACCAATGGCTTAGAAGAAATCCTGAGCACTCGCGTTGCTACAGTTTACTTTTTGCAAGGTCAAGGAGCCCGCCCGCTAAAGGAAGGTCAAGGCGGAATTCAGCAAGCTGAAAAAGCTTTGAAAGATAAATACTACAACGCCCAAACACTCAATTTGACCGAACGCAAAGAAGTGCCAGAAGATGCAGATGCTTTAATTATTCCTGGGTTGGAAAAACCGTTTTCCGATACAGAAATTAAAGCACTAAAAGCTTATCTCGATCGCGGCGGCAGTTTATTTTTAATGGTAGACCCGGCAACTAATACGGGATTGGACAAATTTCTGCAAGAATGGGGCGTAAAACTAGACGCCCGTTTGGCCATCGATGCTTCGGGAACTGGTCAAAGATTTGGGCTGGGCCCTACGGTTCCCACAGTCAGGCGCTACGGCGAACATCCGATTACTCAAAGTTTTGGCAACGGTATTTCATTTTATCCGTTTGCGCGTGCTTTGGAAACCTCGCCAGTAGAAGGGATAGAGGAAAAACCGCTGATTTGGACGAGTCAGGAAAGTTGGGCGGAAAGCGATTTGACGACTAAGAAATTGGAGTTCGATCAGAAGACCGATAAACAAGGCCCGCTATTATTAGGTGTAGCTTTAGTTCGTCGATCGTCCACTGACAGCACTCCCTTAAAGTCCTCACCTTCACCAACGCCAACTTCGCCCTCGCCTTCACCCCAAGCATCACCGACAGATTCACCATCACCGACAACATCGCCATCGCCGACAACATCACCATCGCCGACAACTTCACCATCACCGACAACTTCACCGACAACATCGCCATCGCCGACAACATCACCATCGCCGACAACATCACCATCACCGACAACTTCACCGACAACATCGCCATCACCGACAACATCACCATCGCCGACAACATCACCATCACCGACAACATCGCCATCACCGACAACATCGCCATCACCGACAACATCACCAACAGCTTCCCCAATCAGCTATTCGGTGATTGTCTCGCAAGAAGCAACGCCTCCAGCATTACCGACGGCTTCGCCAACACCGACAGCATCTCCCACAGCATCTCCCAGTCCAACGGCAACTCCTTCTGCGCCTTCAACTCCTAGAAAAACATCCCGAATGGTAGTAATTGGCACATCTCAATTTATGACTAACGGTTGGTTTGACCAACAACTCAATAGCGACGTGTTTCTCAATTCAGTCAGTTGGTTGAGTAAACCAGACCAGCAAAGCTTTTCTATCAGTCCGAAAAAAGCTACCAACCGCCGCATTAACATGACGGCCATCCAAGTAGGATTGCTGGTTTTAGCTTGGCTAATTTGGCCTTTACTCGGACTGGGAATTGGCGGCGCTATCTGGTGGAAGAGAAGATAAGTTAGTTGACTGTTGACTGTTGTCAGTTGACAGTTGACTGTTGACAGTTGACTGTTGACTGTTGTCAGTTGTTATTAATAACAGACTCCCCAATGGCCAATGCCCAATTCCCTATGCCCAATTCTCAGTTACTATGAAATTGCAGAAAAATACATTAGTATTGATAGCCGTCGCGCTAAGCATGACTGGGTTGGTTGCTTTGTTCGAGATGGAAGTGTCTCCGAAACAGGAAGCCGCTAAGGAAGAAAAACAGAAAATTTTTGCTTTTAAGTCCGATCGCGTACAATTCTTTACAGTCAAAACTCCCGAAAAAATATTGACTTTTGAGCGAGTTTATGCTAGAAAAGGAGGCAAGTCCAGTTGGGAAATGAAATTGCCAGTGCAAGCACACGCAAGTCAGGCATCGGTGGATTTTTTGCTAGACAGGCTGGCAACAGGAAAGAGCGATCGCACGATTAATATTACTGCTGCTCAACTGCCCGAATTCGGTCTCGACCAACCCCAAGCTACAGTCACAGTAAAACTGGACAACCAGGAAACTCACCGCCTAGTATTAGGCAAAACAGACTTTAGCGGCCGCTTCTTGTACGCTCAAGCCAATCCGCCGGAAGCGCCCCCTCAAAGTTCCGCCCAAAATTTGCCCGTGCTGCTAGTGCCTTTTGACTTTAAAAATGCCGTCCAGCGACCTTTGTCAGAGTGGAAAAAAGCAGAAGAACCCAAAACAGAGAAACCGCAAAAACCCTCTCCGACGCCAAGTCCTGAGAATAAATAGATGACCGGTCGAACAGAGATGTTGCACCATTCTCAATCAGGCTTTTATGAACAGGCTGTCGGGCCCCTGAAGCGAGAAAATTCACTCTTCGCTTCAGGGGCCCGAAAGCCTGTTGCTGACAATGGCGCACTCTGGGATAGAATTTAAAGAACAAATCCCAAAACCTGTTACATCCAACATTCCTCACCTAAAATACAGAAAAGTCTAAACTTAAACTGTATTTAAGTGGCGTGCATTACCCCCAGGAAAGGGCGAATATGTTTCAGACAGCACTCAACCAAGGTACGACAGCAACGGATACAGCGCTTGACGTTGAACTCCGCAAGGTCTTTAAGGTATTTAACGGCGAAACCGCAGTCCGCGGAGTAGACCTCAACATCCGCCAAGGAGAATTTTTTAGCATCCTCGGGCCTAGCGGCTGCGGCAAGACTACGACGCTGCGCTTAATCGCTGGGTTCGAGACTCCCTCGGCGGGCGAATTGATGATTCGGGGCCAGTCGATGACCAACACTCCAGCTTACCGCCGTCCGGTAAATACTGTGTTTCAAAGCTATGCTTTGTTCGGACACATGAATGTCTGGGACAATATCGCTTTTGGATTGCGGATAAAAAAGCTGGGGAAAGCGGAAATTGAAGAACGGGTACGGGAAGTTTTGCAATTGGTGAAAATGGAATCTTTCGCCAACAGGTTTCCCGGTCAAATGTCGGGCGGCCAGCAGCAGCGAGTGGCTTTGGCGAGAGCTCTGGTAAATCGACCGGCGGTTCTGCTGTTGGATGAGCCCCTGGGTGCTCTGGATTTGAAGTTGCGGAAGCAGATGCAGTTGGAACTGTCGAATTTGCATCAAGAATTGGGTTTGACTTTTGTGATGGTGACTCACGACCAAGAAGAGGCGATGAGTCTGTCTGACAGGATTGCGGTGATGCACGAGGGCAGGATTGAGCAAATTGGCTCTCCTGAAGAAATTTATGAGTGCCCGCAGACGGCTTTTGTGGCGGATTTTATTGGGGATACGAATTTGTTTGCGGGTACGGTAGAATCGATCGACCGATCGACTATCACAGTTCGCACATCAGCCAATCTGAAAATAGTCGTTCAGCAGTCGGATATGTGGAGTGGTGTCACAGGCGACTCTGTGGTGGTCAGCGTTCGGCCGGAAAAAGTATATTTGAATCTCTACCAGCCGGAAGTGTCGGTCAACTGTTTTGAAGGGCGGCTCAAAAATACTATGTACATGGGCACGCACGTTCATTACGTCGTTGAGTTGGCGTCGGGCGATAAAATTACTGTACGCCAGCCAAATACTGGCGGTTCTTTCCCCGATCCGCACACGCCGATTTACGCTTATTGGGGAACTACTGATTGTCTCGCTTTGACCGATCGGAATTAGTCAGTTCGCAGTTGGTAGTTGGTATCAGTCATTAGTCATTAGTCATTGGTTATTTGTTGGTCGTTGGTTCTCCTAACAAATAACATAGGACAATTCCCAATTACCAATTCCCCAATCTTCAATCTCCAAATCTAAAATCTAAAATCTAAAATCTAAAATCTAAAATCGAACTGTGCCTCCGACTAACTTACCAATTTCCAGGATTTTTCCGGCTAATTCTACACGCCGTCAGTTCCTAAAAAATTCGGCGGCGACAATTTCCGGGTTAGCTGTTTCGAGTTGCGGCTGGCGGCTTGCAGACGTACAATCTGCTCCTCCCGTCAAAGGTGATGCCGACCAACTTTTCATCTATACTTGGGCAGGCTATACCGATAACGCTTTGCTCGATCGCTTTGCCGAAAAAACCGGCATTCGCGTGGTTGCAGATGTATTTGACTCCAATGAGGCGATGCTGGCTAGAGTTCAAGCTGGCGGTGGCCGGGCCTACAGCATCATTTACCCGTCTGACTACATGGTGATTCAGATGACGGAACTGGGGCTGTTGAGCCCATTAGACCACTCGATTTTGGGCGGACTCGATCGGCTCAAAAAACAGTTTCAAAACCCTGTTTATGACCCAGGAAACCGCTACAGCGTGCCTGTGAGTTGGGGAACCACAGGCTTAATTTACAACAGCGAACAACTCAAAGAAGAGCCAGAAGATTGGGACTATTTGTGGCAGCATAAACAGGAGTTAGCAAAGCGAATGACGCTGGCAAATGATGTTCGAGAAGTGATGGGTGCTGCGCTGCGGATGTTGGGCTATTCTCTCAATTCTACGAACCAAGAGCAAGTGAAACAAGCTTACGAAAAGTTGGTTGAACTCAAACCGGCGATCGCATCTTTTACCACTGATGCTTGGCGGCCGCAAATGCTGACGGGGGATTTGAAGGTAGCTATGTGTTATTCTTCTGATGCTAATGAGGTAATTCCAGATAATGACAAATTGCGCTATGTTGTGCCAAAAAGCGGTTCTTCTCTGTGGACTGACACTTTAGTAATTCCTAAAGGTGCTCCCAATCCAGAAGCAGCTTATAAGTGGATTAACTTTATGCTGCAAGCCGATGTCGCTGCTTCTTTAGTAGAACGGCTCAGTTTCTCAACTCCTTCGGAAGATGCTTTTAGTTTGCTGACGCCGGAAGTCCGCGAAAATGAAATTCTTTTCCCTTCTGAGGCTACTTTGAAAAATTGCGAAGGTGTTGCTCCGGTCGGAAAATTTATAGACGTGTACGATCGCTATTGGACTAAATTAACCAGCGGCTAATCTTATTTATTGCCAGAAATTTCATGTACATTTCGATTTACCGTGGGGTGGGGGCGGGTTTATGAGATTGTTTATTTTAGGCGATGATTGTAGGTGAAACCCGCCCCTACAAATCACAACTCAAAACTCAAAACAATTATTTATGGCTGTTTCAACTAGAACTCCCCCTCCTATTCCTCCCAATTCTCCATTGAAGGCTGAAACGGTTTCCCCGTGGTCTGCTTGGGCCGGGCCACTAACATTGCTGGGCCCTTCTGGATTGTTGCTGCTTTTATTATTAGTCATACCAACCCTGGTGATTTTTCAGCTTAGTTTGGTGCCGAATATTAAGCCAGGAGATTTGGTGAATCCTTCGGGAATCGGCAATTACCTGCGAGTGTTTGAGCCGCTGAATTTGCAGGTGATGGGTCGATCGCTCTTTTTCGCAACGGGGACTACTATTCTGTGTTTGCTGCTGGGATTTCCCGTGGCTTACTGGATCGCCCTCAATGTCTCGAAAAAGTGGCGGAATTTAACTTTGTTAGGCTTTGTGTTGCCGCTGTGGACTTCTTCTCTGTTGCGATCGTATGCTTGGATTACAATTCTGCGTCCTACGGGGGTTCTCAACTCGCTGCTGGCACTTGTAGGCATTCCTCCTCTGGAATTGCTCAATCAAAGTTCCGCAGTTTTAATCGGCATGGCTTACAGTTATTTGCCTTATATCGTGACCATTCTCTACGCTTCTTTGGAAAAGTTAGACCGCAGGTTGCTAGAAGCATCTCAGGATTTGGGCGCCAATCCAGTGGAAACTTTCTGGAAAGTGACAGTACCTCAGACGATGCCGGGAATTGCTGCGGGTTCTTTGCTAGTATTTATTAGCTGTTTGGGCGATTTTGTCGATCCGGAGTTGCTCGGTGGAGCTTCGAGCATGACGGCGGCTCGTTTGATTTACAATCAGTTTTTGGGGGCGACTCAAAATTGGGGGCTGGGTTCGGCTCTGAGTATGGTATTAATCTTTGCAGTGAGTATCGGAATTGCCCTTTTGCTCAAATATGGCGATCGTAATGCAATTTAAAGAAGTCATTAGTCAGTAGTTATTAGTCATTAGTTATTAGTTACTGGTTATTGGTAGCTAATCACAAATAACAACTGACAACCACCGATTACCAATTACTAATTACTAATTACCGATTACCAATTACCGAGAAATGGAAAATACCGCCGAAAATCCACAGGAGGAAATACAAGCCGATATGTACTTAAAACCTAAATTTAAGGTTTCTTGGCAGATAATATTTGCCGTTTTGATGTTTTTTTATATGTACCTGCCTATCCTGGTACTCACATTTTACAGCTTTAACAAATCGCGTTTTAGCGCAGGTTGGGAAGGATTTACTTTAGATTGGTACGTTAAATTATTTAGCGATACGCGGATTTTAGTTGCCCTGAGAAACAGTTTAACAGTGGCTGTTTGTGCAGTTGCAATCTCGGCTGTACTAGGCACTTTGATGGCAGTTGGTTTAGCCCGCTACCGCTTTCCTGGCAAGAGTTTATATCAGGGAATCTCCTACTTGCCGATTATTATTCCAGATATTGCTACCGCAGTTGCTACTCTGGTATTTTTAGCGGCGCTGGCTATTCCTCTGAGTTTGTGGACAATTGTCGCCGCTCACATTGTGTTTTGTCTGGCTTACATCGCCCTAGCTGTTTCTACTAGATTGGCAGATTTAAACCCGTATTTAGAAGAGGCTGCCTTGGATTTGGGTGCAACGCCTGTTGAGGCTTTTATTCAGGTTTTGCTCCCTCAATTAATACCCGGAATTGTTTCGGGTTGTCTGCTGTCTTTTGTCCTCAGCATGGACGATTTTTTGATTGCCAGTTTTACCGCAGGTAGCGGGACTACAACTCTGCCGATGGAAATTTTTAGCCGGATTCGGACTGGGGTAAAACCGGATATTAATGCTTTGAGCGTGCTGTTGATAGTAGCTTCGGGAGGATTGGCGTTTTTAGCGGAATATTTGCGCGGTCGAGGCGAACAAAAACGGACTCATTAGGCAGTTGGCAGTGGGCAGTTGACAGTGGGCAGTTGGTTATTGGTGAGTTGTTACCAATGCCCTGTTTGGCCAATGCCCTGTTTGGCCAATGCCCTGTTTGGCCCATGCTGCTACTTGGCTGGTAATTTCACCTTAGTAGCCAAACCTAGTGCTTCCAAAACTTGAATTGTCATCCAAGTGAAGTCAATTTCCCACCATTCCATTCCGTGACGCGCAGAGTATTGAAAAGCGTGGTGGTTGTTGTGCCAGCCTTCGCCGTAAGTCAAGACAGCCACCCACCAACAGTTAGTAGAACTATCTTCGGTTTCGTAAGTGCGGTAGCCAAATTTGTGAGTGGCGCTGTTAACAAACCAGGTGCAGTGATATACCAAAACTAAGCGTACAAAAATTACCCACACTACAAACGGCCAGCCTGCTGCTAAGTAAAGCAAGACACCAAAGACGATTTGCATCGGGAGAAAGTAGTTTTGCAAAAATTGGTAAAATGGATCGCTCGAAATGTCTTTTGTACAGCGGGAAATTTCAGCGTGAGCTGGACCTTTATATAGCATCCAGCCGATATGACTCCACCAAAAACCCTTTTGGGCATTGTGAGGGTCGAGGGCGCTTTCGTCAGAGTGGGTGTGGTGCAATCGGTGCAGCCCAACCCAATCAATTATTCCTCCTTGACAGGCAAGGGCTCCGCAAAATGCTAGAAAATATTCTACAAATTTTGGTGTCTGAAAACTGCGGTGGGTGAGCAGGCGATGCCATCCGAGAGTTATTCCCAAACCGCCGGTTATCCAGTGCATGAATACTGTTAAACCCACTGCTGTCCAGTTGAAGTTACTTGGTAGCAGGGCGAACAAAGCGCCGATATGAAGTCCTGCTAAACTAATAACGTGCTTCCAATTGTATTGGAGTTTTTCTTGCGTTGCAATTGTCATTCTTTTTTTGATTTCTGATGAGATGCCAACCGGGATTCACGCATAATAGTTTGGATTGAGCAGTGAACTTTTTTGCTGCACACTTGCCCAAACTAATAAATAATGAATGATAGATTTTGGATTAGGATTGAAAAAAAAATTACCGTTTTGTCTTGACAATAAAAACTTTTGCTGCTAAACAAAATTTTTTCTTCCCAAATCTATTATAACTGATTATTTTTTTGGTTGGGTCGATCGCACCAGAGGATGCGAGCTTACTTCAACCCAACCTGTACCCGATCGCAAAAACAGGGTTAGGCATTGGTCACCAGCCATTAGTCCAGAACTGATGAGCGACAACCAATGACTAATTGCCGATCGCTATTTTTCTGCTAATTTCACTTTGGTTGCCAAACCCAGGGATTGCAGCAATTGAATTGTCATCCAGGTGAAGTCGATTTCCCACCATTGAAGACCGTGGCGAGCCGAGTATTGAAAGGCGTGGTGGTTGTTGTGCCAGCCTTCGCCGTAGGTGAGCAGAGCCACCCACCAACAGTTGGTAGATCGATCGCCCGACTCGTAGGTGCGGTAGCCGAATTTGTGGGTAGCGCTGTTAACCAGCCAAGTGCAGTGGAACACCACCACGATCCGCATAAACACGCCCCAAACCACGAAAGACCAGCCGCCTAATAAATAAAGCAACACACCGAAGACAACTTGGATGGGGATAAAATATGCTTGGAGAAACTTGTATACTGGGTCGTCGCCGATGTCTTTAGTAAAGCGGGGGATTTCTACTCTGATCGGGAGATCCGAGAGCATCCAACCCATGTGGCTCCACCAGAAGCCTTGATTGGAATCGTGGGGATCGGTTTCGGTGTCGGAATGTATGTGGTGTAACCGGTGCATTCCTACCCAGTCGATCGGGCCACCTTCACAGGAAAGGGTACCGCAAATAACTAGAAAATACTCTAGCCATTTCGGTGTTTGAAAACTGCGGTGGGTGACGAGGCGGTGAAATCCGAGAGTAATTCCTAAACCACCTGTTACCCAATGCAGGAAGACTGCTAGCCCTACCGCAGACCAGCTAAAATTACCCGGCAGCAAAGCAAATAAAGCACCGATGTGCAGAAAGGCCATAAAGCCTATGACAGGCCAATCAGGAGAAGTTTTTTTGGAAGTTGCAATCGTCATGAATATATTGTGTTTACAAACTAGGGGCCGCATCTACGCCATAATGAACAGCGCGCACGCAAAGGGTGAGCGAGGTATAGATGAATAGCGTTTCACGGCTACAGGAAGCAGAACAGGCACTCTTTCAGATTTTTTCTGGTATTGACACTACAGTCAAGCAAAATCTTCAACGAGTCTTAAAAGCTTTTCGCAGCCACCGGGTTGGAGTCCACCATTTTGCAGGGGTTACGGGTTACGGCCACGATGATTTGGGTCGGGAGACTTTGGACAGGGTGTTTGCCGAAGTGGTAGGGGCCCAAGCCGCGGCTGTCCGGGTACAGTTTGTTTCGGGTACTCACGCGATCGCCTGTGCTCTTTTTGGCATCCTGCGTCCTGGTGACGAAATGTTGGCAGTGGCTGGTTCTCCCTACGATACTTTAGAAGAAGTGATCGGCTTGCGGGGGCAAGGTCAAGGTTCACTGATTGAGTTTGGTATTAGTTACCGTGAGTTGCCTCTAACTCGCGAAGGAAGTGTGGACTGGCAGGCATTGAGCTCTACTATTTCAGAAAAAACTCGCCTGGTTTTTATCCAGCGCTCTTGCGGCTATTCTTGGCGGTCGAGTTTGTCTATTTCTGAGATTGAAAAAATCGTCGCCATAGTCAAACATCAGAATCCTAACACAATTTGCTTTGTTGATAATTGTTACGGGGAGTTTGTTGATGATTGCGAACCTACTGCTGTAGGTGCGGATCTGATGGCTGGTTCTTTAATCAAAAATCCGGGGGGTACAATCGTCCCTGCTGGAGGCTACGTCGCCGGCAGGGCGGATCTGGTGGAGGCGGCAACTTGTCGCTTGACGGCGCCGGGAATCGGCAGCAGCGGCGGCGCAACTTTTGATTTGAATCGGTTGCTGTTTCAGGGTTTGTTTATGGCTCCCGGTTGTGTGGGGGAGGCGATGAAGGGAAATCATTTGACGGCTTATGTTTTTTATAAGTTGGGTTATCGGGTGAATCCAATTCCTTTGGCTAGAAGACGAGATGTGATTCAGGCGATCGAATTCGGTTCTGCTGATAAGTTAATTGCTTTTTGTCGGGCTGTTCAGCAAAATTCCCCCGTCGGTTCCTATTTAGATCCGGTGCCGGCTCCGATGCACGGCTATGAAAGTCAGTTAGTGATGGCGGGGGGTACTTTTATTGATGGGAGTACGTCGGAGTTTTCGGCTGACGGGCCTCTGCGTCCGCCTTACGTGGCTTTTTGTCAGGGGGGAACTCATTGGACTCATGTATCGATCGCCCTGAAGGATGCGATCGAGGCTGTGGGC
Organism: Oscillatoria nigro-viridis PCC 7112; assembly: GCF_000317475.1. Lineage (NCBI taxonomy): Bacteria > Bacillati > Cyanobacteriota > Cyanophyceae > Oscillatoriales > Oscillatoriaceae > Phormidium > Phormidium nigroviride. The sequence goes on along the minus strand of NC_019729.1, from coordinate 4,509,575 downwards.
CCGGCTAAGTAAGTTGTAGGGGCGGTGCGGTACGGGGGCTCCCTGGGTTTGCACGGTGATTTTTGGGGATTTTTTGACCGCAGATGCAGGCAGATTGACGCGCTATGAACGCAGATTAGAAGATCTCTCCGGGCTCGGCTGCTGGGAGTTGGCTCGCCTTCGATCGCGCCGGAACCCGTACACAGGATCGGAATTAAAATTCATATCGCTGTATTTGCGAGTTTACTCGGCATTTTTGAGTGCTTGAATATCGCCTTGCATAATTATGCTGACATGGCGCGAAATCTTGTCGATTTCCCAATCCCACCACCGAATTTCTAATAGTTGTGCAACTTCACCATCGCTAAAACGCTGTTTGATTGGATGGGCGGGGTTTCCGCCCACAACGGTGTAAGCGGGAATGTCTTTTACTACAACGGATTTGGCGGCAATGACGGCACCGTCGCCGATTTTGACTCCAGGCATAATCAGGGATTCATAGCCGAGCCAAACATCATTGCCAATGACGGTATCGCCTTTACTTGGCAGTTCCATTACTAAATTCATGGCTGTTTCCCAACCATTACCAAAAACCGGAAAAGGATAAGTTGAAATGCCGTCTAGTTTGTGATTTGCACCGTTCATAATGAATTTGACATTGGTGGCGATCGCACAAAATTTGCCAATAATTAATCGATCGTTTCCGTAGTTATAAAGTACATTTCTTTCAAAGTTTTCTGGCTCTATTGGATCGTCATAATAGGAGTAATCGCCGACGATAATGTTGGGGGATTTAATAAAGTTTTTGATGAAGCATACGCGCCTTTGGTCGGCCATCGGATAGGGTCGGTTTGGATCTGGCCCAATTTCTGTCATAAGTTTCAAGCCTTATTCGTTAAGCTGCTGGATTGATGTATAGCGGTTCTCAGATAAATGAGGTATACAGAAACCTTGTATTGTCAAGATTTCCAGGTCAAAATTCGTACCTCACCTTTTTGAGAAAGGCTATACTGTTAATTTGAGTTAGGTTTGCTTCTGCTTGATTAACATAAACTAATAAAGTTTGTCAAGGGGTAGAGAATAATTTTTTGGTCGATCGCCCTGCAAGAAATGAGACACAATGGTAAAAGCCAACATCCATCCGCGTTCCGAAGCGGTTAAAAATCCCAAATTCATATTAAAGAAGCGATCGCAGTGAGATAATTTATGAGAGTACGAACCTACGAAATCGGTGATACCCAACAAATTGTAAAACTGTTTTACGACACCATACACGAAGTAAACATCCGCGATTACACACAAGCACAAGTAGATGCTTGGGCTCCAGCCGATATGGATATCGAAAGTTGGACTAAAAGTTTAAGCAGTAAATTTACTTTCGTAGCAGAAGAGGGCGATCGAATTGCAGGTTTTGGGGAATTAGAAGCAAGCGGCCATATCGATTGCTTTTTCTGTCATCAACATTTTCAAAGGCAAGGAGTCGGCAGGCTAATTTTAAAACAAATTGAGTCAAAAGCCCAAGACTTAGGAATTAACAAGTTATTTGCCGAAGCCAGCATTACAGCTCGACCTTTTTTTGAAAGCCAAGGGTTTATTGTGATTAGAAAACAAGAAGTAGAATGCAGAGGACAAAAATTCATCAACTTTGCCATGGAAAAAAATATATAAACAACGATTTGTGTAAAATTAGATCGAAGAGTTCTAACTCAGGAGTTGCGATGGTGACGGAAGCTACAAATGTTTTGGGCGGAAAATTAGAGACTTGCTGCACGTCGCCCATGACGGGGTATTATCGAGACGGCAAATGCAATACAGGCGGTGGCGACTTTGGGGTTCACACTGTTTGCGCTCAACTGACAGAAGAGTTTTTGCAATTCACTAAATCGAAGGGAAATGATTTGAGCACTCCGGTTCCCGAATTTAACTTTCCCGGTTTGAAGTCTGGGGATTGCTGGTGCTTGTGTGCGTCTCGGTGGAAGGAAGCAATGGATGCAGGAGTTGCGCCACCTGTGGTTTTGGCTGCGACTCACGCCTTGACTTTGGAATACGTTTCTTTGGATGAATTGAAGCAGCACGCTGCTGATTTGTAGGAGGATGTTGGTGTGCGATCGCTTTTAGTCAATAAGGGCGATCGGGTTTTTCTGATGAATAGCAAATTTATCCTTCGTCACTGAAATATTTAAGTGCGATCGCGCGTCACTGTAAAGTTTTATGGTTGAGTTGGTGCTTCCCACTTACAGATAGACTCTGGTTTGAGAGGGCAAGTTTTGGGGGCGATCGGATTTCCGCTGAGTTGTAACCAAGTCAGGTTAGTTAAGGATTGCAATGGTTTGATGTCATTGATTTGATTGTTTTGCAGATCGATTGCAGCCAGTTTAGTCAAAGATAGCAATGGTTGGATGTCGCTGATTTTATTATTGTTGAGGTCTAACCAAGTCAGTTTAGTCAAGGATGCTAGCGGTTTGATTTCACTAATTTGATTGTTGCTGATGTCTAACCAAGTCAGGTTAGTCAAAGATGCCAGCGGTTTGATGTCGCCCAGAAGATTGTTGTTGAGTTGGAGAGTAGTCAGGTTAGTCAAGGATGCTAGGGGTTTGATGTCGCCCAGAAGATTGTTGCCGACGGAGAGTGTAATCAGGTTAGGCAAAGATGCTAGCGGTTTGAGGTCACTGATTTGATTGTTACTAATGTGGAGTGTAATCAGGTTAGTCAAGGATTGTAACGGTTTAATCTCGCTGATTTGAGCGTCAATGAGGAAGAGTGCGGTGAAACTCGAAAGTTTCCGATTAGCTGCATCGCACTCATTAGTCTCAGCCTGCTGTAACAGTACCTCAACAGTATGCTTAGCTTCTGAACTTAAAGAATCTTTTTCCCGACACCAATCAGCAAATGTTTTGTTTCCCGATCGCACTTCTGCTGCTGCTTTCCCCGACACTCCATTTCCAGATAATGCTAGAAGCACACAACCAGTAAGTGCGATCGACTTTGGTAAATTCATGTATTTCTGTGCAACTATAAGTGTCATAATCTTGTACCTCTAATTTCCTAAACGGTAAAGTTTTATGGTTTAGCTAGTGGTTCCCACTTACAGATAGACTCGGGTTTGAGGGGGCAAGTTTTGGGGGCGATCGGATTTCCGCTGAGGGGAATCTCAGTCAGGTTAGTCAAAGATTCGAGCGGTTTGATGTCGCTGATTTGATTGTTATCGAGTGAGAGCAAAGTCAGGTTAGTCAAGGATTCTAGCGGTTTGATGTTGCTGATAGAATTGTCGCCAAGGTAGAGCCAATTCAGGTTAGTCAAGGATTCTAGCGGTTTGATGTCGCTGATTTGATTGTTGTCGAGGACGAGCACAGTCAGGTTAGTCAAAGATTCGAGCGGTTTGATGTCGCTGATTTGATTGTTGGCGAGGCTGAGCAAAGTCAGGTTAGTCAAGGATTCTAGCGGTTTGATGTCGCTGATTTGATTGTTGTCGAGGACGAGCAAAGTCAGGCTAGTCAAGGATTGTAGCGGTTTGATGTCGCTGATTTGATTGTTGTCGAGGTAGAGCAAAGTCAGGTTAGTCAAGGATTCTAGCGGTTTGATGTCGCTGATTTGATTGTTGTCGAGGACGAGTCCCGGGAGACTCAAAAGTGTCTGATTAGCCGCCTCGCACTCAGTAGTCCCTGCTTCCTTCAACAGCACCTCAACAGTATGTTTAGCTTCAGGACTCAAAGAATCTTTTTCGCGACACCATTGAGCAAATGTTTTGTTTCCCGATCGCACTTCTGCTGCTGCTTTCCCCGACACTCCATTTCCAGATAATGCTAGGATCGCACAACAAGTAAGTGCGACCGACGTTGGTAAATTCATGTGTTTCTGTGCAACTATGAGTGTGATAATCTTCTCTAATTTTCTCAACCTTATACAACAAAGACACTGCCTTACTGTGTCCGTGCAAAACATCTATTACAAACTCTTTTACTCACCTCATTCAGGCAAATTATACTCATTTTTATGTGGTCAATTTGCATGATATTCTGTTCCCAGCGAGCATATTTCTCTGCTGTGTTCTCTACGCAACTAATTAATATCAACTCGCACCAAGTCTGCCACAACTTTCTCCAATCCAGCTATCACCTTCGCCGTCCGTTCCCAATCAACCTTATCGGGTGTATCTTGCGCCGTGTGATAGTAAGGATAGCGATAGGGAGCAGTATCTGTCACCATCAGCCCTGGATAACCATGTTGCCAAAAAGACCATTGATCAGACCAACCAACACCAGGAATGCCACCCGGAATTGCTGCACCTTCCGAGGGAAATTCAGCATGGCCGCGGAAAGATGCGATCGCCTCTCTAACCAGTTTACTTGAGGATGTATTGCCAATAAATCCGATAAAATTTCCCGATGTAGGATAAAAAAGGTTTAACGGTGGTGGATATTTCTGACTGTTTTTGGCATCTGAGTAATAACCAATTGTTTCTAAACTGAGCATCGAAACAATTTTTTCATTACGCTCTCTGCATCTTTTCGCATAAACCAAACTCCCCATATCAGCAGTCCAGAAAAAAGGCGGTTCCTCATTCACAAACTCAACAAAACGCACAGTCTTTTCAGGCTTTTTATCCGCAAACATTCTCGCTAAAGCCAGCACTCCCGCCGCCCCAGTTGCATTATCATTTGCCCCTGGACTCCCCACCACAGAATCATAATGTGCCCCAATTACAACTATTTCATCTGCCTTTTTTCCCCCGGTCATCTCTACTTCTATGTTATAATAAAATTTCTCATCAATTTTATATCCTTGTCGTTCAACTTTATAGCCAGCATTTTGAAATGATGCTTCGAGAAAGTCAGCAGCTTCTCCAAGTTTTTGATATTGTATAAAGTTGCGCTCTCCGATTTCACCAGCGAGCTTTTCCACATCGCGCTGTAAAGCATCTCGGAGCGAGATTTCCTGTGCTGTTAAAGGGGGAATTGTCCCGCTGTAGCTTTTTCCGGGCATTGCAATCATACTCAACCATATCCCGCTAATTAGAGTAATTAAGATCGTACTAAGGATAACCAGTCTAGTTAACGTTCCGCGATTCCATAATCCGATTTTTCCCAAGTGCATTTGTTTTCTATCTTTTGCTATCCTTGAGTAGCAGGGTGCGTCAGTTAGCGTTATTTTTTCAATAATCCAACAGCTTTTGACTGACGCACCCTACAAGTTTACACATCTGGCAACTTATACTGCCCCACAATCCGCTTAGCATACTCCGGCACATGAGCCTCTAATTTCTCCGGATAATTCCGCTTCACGTACAGATAATTGCGAGTGAAATGAGAATCAATGGAAAAACGGGCATATTCCAAACCCTTCGGCCCAATTCTCTCAATAAACACTCCCATTAACTTCGCCGCCCACATCGGCAATGTCACTCCTTTTTCATAAGCCGGGATGCTTTGCTGAACGGCTTCTTTTCGGTTTCCCTTAGACATCACCGGCTGAGTATTTAACTGATCCGTTACCAAATCTAACATTTCTTGCCCGGTGTCATTTCGCACCACAATCCACTGCCACCCAAAAGGTGCGCCCATGTAGCCCACAACTAAATCTGCTAAAGAATTCACATAATCAAAACAGCTCAAACAAGAAGGAGCAAAAACATCTTTCAATTCCTTAGTGTTCAAGCCAAAAAACGGCACTTTTTCTTCCGAACCATCTTCGTGTTTGAAGTGAACCTTAAAGTCTTGCATAAACTCATAAGATACAACTGTTTCGGGAGAACGGCTAGTCGTATCTAGGAATTTCTGCAAGCCTGCACGGCTGACATTATCTACACAGGGAGTTCCTAAAACGTAGAGCTTTTCTAAACCGAGTTTTTTCTCGACTGTTCGCAAAGCTTGAATTTGACAGCCGACACCAATTACTAACAGCCGCTTCATCCCAGATTTTTCGATTTGTTCTAATACTGAAAGATTGGGAGAGAGAGTTGGTTTGTTGACTTTGGCTGCGAGAATTTCTTCTCGATTTGTAGCAATAATCGGCATCGGTTGAAAGCGGTCTTCTTTGGTGTTTTGGACGCAGACAACGCCTTCTACAATTCCTTTTTCGAGCATTTCAATGGCAATTGTGCTGACGATTCCCGTCCACTGAGCACCCTCGATCGGCTCTTTTTTGCGAGCCGCCATCATATTTTGACTGACTCCGAAATACCAATCGTCTGGATTGTTGAGATTGCGCGATCGCCCGTGAATCTCTGCTTCTAATTCTGCGATATGCTGTGTTAAGAAAGCACAAGATTCCTTGACATAATGGATGTAATATGTATCGCACAAACCGCACTCGCTGCAAAGTTCTTTAGCGGGGCGGCGGCTACCCGGTTTGAGGGCTTTGGATTTTTGGTGCTTAGCAGAATCTGTTGCGGTCATCTAAATTACTTATTTTATGCAGATATGGCATTTACGAGAATATCATATCAAATCCGGTAGCACGGGAATTAATATTACCCACAATTAGGAGACGGCAGTGCCCTTGGACTACAATTAATTGGGGTAGGGACACGGAACTGCCATCTCCTCCGTTTATATCATAAGGAGTGTTACCGGAATTGATATCACTCTCGATTCATCCGAATCAAATCCGTCAAAATATTATCCAAACTCCCATTAACTTGAATCCGGTCAATCTTCTCAGCAATCCGTTCCAAAACCTCCAATTCCTTCAAGCGCAATGCCACCGGATTATCCTCCATCACTTTCGCAGTATTCAACATACTCCGAGTAGCTGCCGTCTCCTCCCTGCGCCTCACTACATTTGCTTGAGCCGATTTTTCCGCCTCCACAACCTTGCTCAAAATAGTCTTAATTTCACCAGGTAAAATAATATCTTTGACACCTACTGAATCGACTTCAATGCCATAATCTGCGGTTTTGGCGCGGATGTATTCAGATATACTGCGATCGATCGCACCTTTGCTCTCCAACAACCCATCCAAAGTCTGTTCTCCCACCGCACCGCGCAAAGCAAACTGCAATTCCTTGTACAAAAATCCCGTAATATCCGACAAACCATTTTTTGCCATCAGCGGATCTCGGATGCGATAACCAGCAGTCAAATTCAAGCGCAGAGGCACTTTGTCTTTTGAGAGAATATCTTGACCAGATACCTCGATATTTTGCAATCGCAAATCAATCGCTTCCGTTTGAAAAGAGCGTCCAAACTTCCACCAAGCATGAGTTCCTGGTGGTAATTGCGATTGAAACTCTTGGTTAATATATAATAGTCCAATGTGCTGTGCCGGAACTTCACAAAGATGCAAATACTTGGCACTGAGCAATAGAGCTTCTGGAGTGCCAGCCACCAACTCAGCTACTAAGCTATGCTCTAAACTAAAATCAGTATTGATGTCAATTATTTCCACTTCAACACCTTGCCAAAATAGCTTGCGGCTTGTCGGTGGCAAAAAATCAACAACTTTTCCTCGATCTCGCACAATTCCAATTTGATGACCGAGTAATTGCACAAGTTCACAATAGGCTGCTACAAAATCGGGATGTTTTTCAATTAGTACATTTTCTTGTGGGAATTCAGGATTGGGATTATCTCGGCCCAAAGTACGAACTGTGACATCTTTATCCACAGACCAAAAAGCATATTCTCCCGATTCTAGAGGGCGCACAAAATTATTTTGTACGTACAGTAAGCCTAGTTCAGACTCGGAGACTTGGAACTTTTTCAGTCCTTGCAAAGAGGTCGATCGCACTTTTTGGACAAACTCAGCAGGCAATTCTAAATTCTCGTCTAGATTGAAAATATGACATTCTACTTCAATAAAACCTCGCCAAAATGCCCGCAATTGATTCGGTAAAACACCGATCCAAGTTTGACCCAAACGAACTAAAGCTGTTTGATTGAATGCTGTTCTGACAATCGAGAGATGTTCTTGTAGTTCGGTTCCGTGGTTTCTCAGCAATAGTTCTAAGTTGTCAATCTTAGCTTCTGGCTGGTTGAGGTCATAGCTTTTTAGGTTCCAATGGCTACCGAAATAAGTGTATGTACCGGGGAGCAAAATTTTCTTAAAGTCGCTGCGGTGATATAAGATTCCGATTTGGTTAGGTTGGATGTAAAAGGTTTTCCACATAGAAATTTTTAGAGATAATTTGGCCAGGCGAAACCAGCGAAAAAGATTTAATTTAAACATCGATCGCCTTCTTGGTATCAATTTGTAACACATATACTACAATATTTTTTTAACTCTGTCAAGTGCAAGTGCTTACAGTTCAGATGCGGGCATTCAGAGCCTCCAAAACTGGATTAAGATTGTCGCTACTTCTCCTAAACCACCTTTCAGCAATCTCGAAAAAGATAGCAATTCTCAAATATGCCGATCGCCCAACCCATCCAAAATCCCCGCAGGAACATCGGATGCAAGCAAAGTGAAGGGACACACTCAAGTCAGGGAGAGATACAGTTGCGCGAGCTTCTTAACTGCTATAAACACTTGCACGACAGAGTAATTAACACAAAAGAAGTTTTATGGGATTGAGGTTTTTCCCAATACCCTTAAATTGTCGCCTTGTCCCAAACAAGGTGCCCGTACCCAGGGCCAGGGTGTTGGAAAGTGTAGGAATCGAACCTACTACAAATCGGCGATACACCGATCGCTCTACCAGCGAGCTAACTTTCGGGGTGAACTTTAGAGGGTGAAATAGTTAAAAGCACTGGGCGGTATACGCTGTTAACAAAGGTTAGCGCACCGGTCGGGCATACAGAACCCGAACCACAGCTTTGTGACTTTTTTACTATTCGATTTCCAGCATAGCACAAGGAAAAATCCGTCAGCTAAAATTTTATATAATTTAGTAATTGCGGTATTATTTGCCTTCATATTTCTGCTTGATTCGAGCGACACGCAATTGCAATTCTGCACCTTTGCTGGGATCAACCATTGACACGTAATTTGCAAAGCCAGCAATCGAGGCTATTAAATTAGTTGAATTTCCCCATTTTTTACCTGACAATCCTTCTTGCTCTATTTGATAGAGAGTCGCACGAAAAGCTTTTAAAGTTTTTTTAGATATATTTAATTGCGTGTTGACAACAATACCTGTTACTTCCTGCTGCACCGATCTCCCCATAATTTTAGTTTTATCGCGATTGATGCTGAAACCCTCAGCAGCAATAATCAATTTAATTTCTTTCATCAAATTAGATATTCGGCGCGCTGCTTCCCCACAGCCAGAAAATGTTAAATCGTCAGCGTACCGCGTATAGCAAAACCCAAGATTTTTAGCCACGATCGCGATCCGGCTGTCCAGATGACGGCAAATTAGATTTGAAATAGCAGGACTTGCAGGCGAGCCTTGAGGTAAATGACGGTCTCCTGAAGCTGTATAATTAATTTGTCCTTCTTTTTCTATTTCCTTTATTTCAAAAGCGGTACAAATCAATCCGAAAATATTCGCCGCAGTTTCCGAATAACCCAACCCGCTAAATAATCCTTTGACACGCTTGTATGAAATTGACTGGAAAAAGTTCTGCAAATCTATTTTTACTAGGATATCTGCACCGACATGAGGTTTAGCGTTGGTGACTGTCGAGCGCTTTTTACAAAATCCATGTGCTGCACTGTGAACTTCTAATTTTTCTAAAATATTATCTAAAATCCACCTTTGAGCCGACTTAAGGTTTGGTCCAGGTGCCACAATACTTCTTTCCTCTCCTGTTTTTTTCGAGATTTTGAAGCGGGTGTAATGCGTAATTGTGGATGCCGGACTGTTTAATGTCAAAAAGCGCAGTTTTCCCCGGCTAATTCCCATTGCCAAAGCGATTTCTTCAGCGGTGTTGCATTCGGCTAAACCGTGCAATTGTAAATTTTTTGGATGCCCCTCAGCAGATACAGATGTGACGTGCAATTTATATGTAGCTTTACTTGCCATAATTGCTTACTATTCAATCAATCTATAGCATACATACTACAATATTTTTTTAACTCTGCAAGTGCAAGTGTTTACAGTTCAGATGCGGGCAAAAGCCGCTCCAAGACTAGATTAAGATTGTCACAACTTCTGCAAAACCACCCGTAGGTAATCTCGAAAAAGATAGTAACGCTCAAATATGCCGATCGCCCAACCAATCCAGAATCCCCGCAGGAAAACGAAATTTAGCAAAGCGAAGGAACACACTCAAATCAGGGAGAGATACAGTTGCGCGAGCTCCTTGACTGCTAACAAACACTTGCATCACAGAGTTGTAAAATAACGGAATCGAACCGTCTTGGGATTTCTCCCGTGCCATTTTTAGGTGTCTACCTACCCGTACCCAGGGCCAGGGTTTTTAAAGTACAGGAATTGAACCTGTTACCAATCGATTAATAGTCGATCGCTCTACCAATTGAGCTAACTTTGTGGGGGTTGACACAGGAATCGAACCTGCTACCTATCGGAAAGCCGATCGAGCTACCATTGCTCTAATCAACATAGTTAAAATTACTTAGCGGTATACACTCAAACCAAAGGTAGGCGCACCAGTCGGGTATATAGAACCAGAACTATAGCTTTGTAACTTTCTCACTATCCCGGTTTCAAGATAGCATATCGATCTTTCAAACGGGCGATCGCACGTCTTGCATCTTTAAGTACCCACTTCTTAGTCTGCGGAGGCAGACTTTGTTTGACAAGGAGCGGTTTCAACCGCCCAGCGATCTCGGATTTGGGATCGCACCCATAAAAAAAAGTAGAGGTGCGATCGATCGCATCTCTACTACAAAAATTCTAAATAAGGTGCACAATGTGCACCCTACCAATTAGCTGTTCTGGGGAACAGGAGCACTCGGTGCTCCAGAAAAAGTCGGCGCTACAGAATTACTTGGCGCAGGAGTCTTAGCCCGTTTTTTGATCAAGATTGGCTTGACGCTGTTTTCTCCACCAATCGGGGGATCTTCTTGTTGAGCGTAATCCGCGCCCATCCAAGCAGGACGGCTTTGGTCGAAAGCCATTTGCAAAGCAGCAGCGGCGATCGCGTGGGAGTCGTACTCCTCGGATAACTGAGACACCAGAGGCAAGAAAGATGCCATCCGTTCGCCAGCCAAAGCTTCGCGAACTTTACCTTGCATCTTTTCCAACTGACGTGCTTCAATTTGCGCCCGTGTCGGAATGTTTCGCACCGTCAAACTCGATCGCACGTGGCGTTCAATCAAGCGCAGTTTGCGGCGATCGACCGGTTGAATCAGCGTAATCGCCGTTCCTTCGCGACCAGCCCGGCCCGTGCGTCCGATCCGGTGAACGTAGCTTTCCACACTGTCGGGCAAATCGTAGTTAATCACGTGAGTCAAGTGATCCACGTCCAAACCCCGCGCCGCAATATCAGTCGCCACTACCCAGCGCACCTGACATTGGCGGAACCGATGCAACAAACGTTCCCGCTGTGCCTGATTCAAATTACCGTGATACTCGTCAACGCTGTGACCTGCTGCTTGCAGTTGGCTGGTGAGTTCTGCCGCCGACTGCCGAGTCCGCACAAAAATCAGTGCAGATTCCGGGTCTTCCATTTCTAGGATTGGCTGTAGGGCTCTTGCCTTCGACCAGCCGCGGGGAACCATGTACACGCCTTGGCTGATGCGCTTCGGCGTTGCTTTTGGCTGTTCTACGGTGACGTTGACTGGGTTGCGTAAATGCCGCGCCACCAACTTCCGAATGGAAGGTTCCATCGTCGCCGAGAAAAATGCCGTTTGACGTTCTTGTGGTGCAGCATCCAAGATTTTTTCCACATCTTGGATAAAGCCCATGCTCAGCATTTCGTCTGCTTCATCCAAAACGAGCCACTTTACCTTGTCTAGTTTCAGGCTGCCGCGGCTGAGCATATCCAATATGCGTCCGGGTGTACCGACAACGACGTGAACGCCGCGCTTCAAACGCTGCATTTGACGATCGATCGATTGACCGCCGTACACCGTCAGAACTTGCAGAGAGCGACCAATTTTTACCGGGCCGTCGCCGCTAATGCCGCTCAAATCCCGGATGGCGTCAGTTACTTGCATCGCCAATTCGCGAGTCGGCGTCAGCACCAGTGCTTGCACCGCAGTTACATCTAAATCAATCCGCTCCAAGATGGGCAACGAGAATGCTGCCGTTTTGCCTGTCCCTGTTTGGGCTTGACCCACAACGTCGCGACCTGCTAACAGGTGCGGAATTGCTTGTACTTGGATGGGAGTAGGTTCTGTAAAGCCTAGTGTTTCCAGATGGAGAACGAGTTCTTCCGAAAGACCTAAGCCTTCAAACAATAAATTCATTAATGCTCCTAATAACGAGTCTTAGCCTTCTAAGTTGCCCAACTCGGATGCGGATTTCTGCTCGGCGGCAGGAACTCATAAGAGTTCTTTATGGTGCTGCGCCTGCGCGCACCTTCTTAAATAGCAATCGAGTATAGGGCAGCTCCGTCGATGGTGACTAAATTTACCAATTCGACAGCCGTCTTTGATTTTGTGACATCGCCGATACCAACCGCCAGGGGTCGGGTTATAGGCTTCCAACATTCTTCAAACAGGACATTGGACTTCCTTTGAGGTAATTGCAAGCTTTCCCTCTAGGGCATTTTATAGTGAGGATCATGACCAGCCCCACTTCACTACTGATAGTAGTAACAGGTTGTTTGGTTCAGGCGCTATCCCGCAATCCGTCGCCTGCGGGATTGAGCAGGGGATGGGGCGACCGTCAGTCGATTTTAGATTTTAGATTTTAGATTTTAGATTGACTCCACTGATGAATCAGAGAGCTTTAACTTTCCTCTAAAATTTTTATCTCTCCACGACTTAAGCCGGAGGCTTGTATTCCTTTTTGGGCTACCGTTACCGCCTATCCATCTCAACACTCTTTCGGGATACCGTTGTGGTGTAGGGCGGACGGCGAAGCAATCTCAAATTATCCCCGCTTATTTCTGGCTTGTTATCATCATAACTCTTTACATTCAGAAACAAAACATTAAATTCGTTAAAATTTTCCGATCGTTCTGTAGAGATTACCGCACTCCTAGGGGGAGCGTCGATTGCCAGAGAGAGGCTAAAAAAGTTTAGAACCCCTTTGCTACATATCTTTGCACAATATTGTACAAAAAGTTACTTTTACTGCACAATCCGCTAATCATTTTTGGCTGGTGTCCGGTTTTGGTTCGCCACACCGCCGATCGCGACAGTTCCAGCAACACTCAGACTTGACCCCGCCCAGCAGTAGATACAGTGCCACGTCAACTCATGAGGGTCGATCCCACCATTTTAGACCACAGATCGAACTCCCAGATGAGTCTGTGCAGTCCATCTAAAATCTACAATCTACAATCTAAAATCGACTTGACCGTAGAGGTCGTAGACATCTGCACCAGTAATTTTCACAGGTACGATCGATCCCAGCCGCGCTTCTCCTGTCACATAGACGAGTCCATCTACTTCTGGGGAAAACCGAGCGGATCTACCAATCAACTCGCCTGTCTCTGGTTGTTCTTGTTCTATCAGGACATCAACTACCTGACCGACAGACTCTTGATTCTTCTTCAATGATATAGGTTGTTGTGCCGCCATTACCGCATTGCGCCGCATTTCCATTATTTCTGCAGGTATTTGCTGAGGCAAGCTAAAGGCTGGGGTTCCTTCTTCTGGCGAAAATACAAAAACTCCTACGTGATCGAATTCGTGGCGCTTGACAAATTCCAGCAAGTGTGCTGCGTGTTCGTCGGTTTCGCCGGGGAAGCCGACTATAAAAGTTGTCCGCATCACGGCGCCGGGAAGTGCTGCCTTGAGCCGATCGACTATAGCATCATTGATCCCGGCTTGAAAAGGTCGGTTCATCGCCCGCAGAATTTCGGGATGGGAATGTTGCAGGGGTAAATCCAAATACGGCAAAACGTTGGGCGTTTCGCGGATGGCTGCGACAACTTGGGGAGTCAAACCTGTAGGATAGGCGTAGTGCATCCGAATCCAAGGTACATCTACTTCACCCAAAGCCCGAAGCAGTTCGGCTAGTTTCGGTTCGCCATAAATATCTTTGCCGTAGTTGGTGGTAATTTGAGAAATTAAGATAATTTCCTTTACCCCTTCGGAGGCTAATTGCTTAGCTTCGGCGACGATAGATTCGATCGTCCGCGATCGTTGATTTCCGCGCAAGTGCGGGATAATGCAAAATGCACAGCGGTAGTCGCAGCCTTCTGCTATTCGCAGATAAGCCACACCTTCGGATGTCGTGCGGTAGCGGGGAGTAGTTTCGTCAGCGATGTAAGTAGGTTCTGAAGAGACGAGGGAAACTCGATCGCCCTTTTCCACCTGCTGCATAACATCGACTATTTTGTGATAGTCGCCAGTGCCGACAATTGCGACTGCTTCGGGCAATTCGTCCAGCAATTCCTGCTGAAAATGCTGTGCCATGCAGCCGGTGATGACTACTTTTTTATTAGCTTCTGCCAATTCTACCAAGGTGCGGACTGACTCTTCTCGCGCCGCTTGGATAAAACTGCAAGTATTGACTACAACATAATCGGCTAATTCTTCATTAGAATCGACTTGATAGCCCGCTTGAGCCAGCAAGCCGATCATGTGTTCGGTATCGATGCGATTTTTTTCGCAGCCGAGGTGACTAAATGCGATCGTTGGCTTCGTTGCCATGCAGTAATAGTTAGTGTTGCGCTATTTTTAAGAACGTTTTATGATATCACACAATTAAAAAAATTGCAATGTGTATGTGGAAGTTCTGGACTGTTGTGGTGTCCGCAGTTGTTGTGCGATATTTGTGCGATCGTGGGCGAGATGAGATTTTTTAGGCTTTGTGCGATCGTACTTTCCCGCTTTTTCGCTGCCAGATTTTGACCCAATTGTCAGGTTTTGGTGTCGTCGGAAGGCTTCGACAATCTTACGCCCTTTGCATAATTTCGACTTGCTAGTTCGGCAAGCCAGCAAGAAAAATCTTCTCTGCTGTTAAGCTCAATTCTGGAAAAGCCAGCGACTCAACAGTCTCGCTTCCCGTGACATACTCCCACATCAAACTGAGTACAGTTATGATGTGGGCTTCTTAGCAGCCCGATGAAGGGTGTGCAAGATTTCCTTTACGGTACTGTCATCCATAGTTCCCACCACAGAAAGATTCCCGCTACGGCGTTTTATACTTGGGAAAATGTCCAACCCAAGTCTCTTTAGATTTATCGCAGCATTAATATCGCGATCAACCATCAGAGAGTTTTGCTCATCCCAATAATTCCGTATCCCACAATCGGTAAAAATGATTTCATTCCGATAGCACAGAACCATTGAAGTATAAGCAGGTTTTTGCGAAACGACGACTGATCCAGCTTTTTCGGCTATGTATTCCAGCGTCTTGAAAAATTGACCGAACGCAGCATCCAACCAAGATTTATTCAATCCTGATTTTGCTGATTGACCGTTCGGAAGGTAATTACCCTCATCGTCTTGCTTAACTTTATTCCGCTTTGTTAAGCCCTTTAAGTTCAAATCTTCGTGAAAGAAAAACTTAGCTCCAGACTTGACAAGTTTGTGAGCCGTTTTGTAATGGAAGTCTTGGCGAGAACGCGCTATTTTTTGGTGTTGTCTCGCTTCTTTTTTGGCTAATTTTCGTCGAGATTTAGAGCCACGTTTTTGCTTATTCCGCTTCCTTGAAATGCGGTCTAACTTAGATTGGTTTTTACGTAAGTGGTTTTAACGAAGGCAACTTTTCGCCCGATGATGATGCCAGGTAGACATCTTCATGCAGTACCGCATCCAACCCGATCGAGTTGTTCCAGTTTGGGGTAATTTTATCAGGAATAAACTGCGGTACTGAAGCGTCTTCAAGCATTATTTGGATGAACCAACCGTCAGCCTTCCTAGTTACGCTGATTTGCTTGACGCTAAACCCATCAGGGATTAGACGGTGCATCCGAACTTTTATGATGCCTAGCTTTGGCAGTCGGATATAAAGCCAATTCTTACGAACCAACTTAATCCAGTCGCTGTTAGCTGTAGAAAAAGTCATCGTCCGGTAGTCTGCCTCAGTCTTGAAGCGGGGTTTACCCGATCTTCCGCCCTTACTATCCCCTATGACAAACCGCTCGAAAGCTTTGTCTACTCGCTTAGAGACATCTTGCAGTACGGTTGAATCTACCTGCTTAAAATCCAAAAGTTCGCCACTATGAAAAACTTTTACTAGGTCTTTCTTAATGACGGGCAATTGTTGTTTTTGGGAGTAGTAGTTGGGCTTCGCACGGGGCGCAGAGATGCTAGCAATCAATGGACAAGCATTTATAGCAGTGCGGTTCATCTCCCACCAATCAAATCGATCACCTAACTGTCGATTATACCAATAGCGACAGATTCTCAGCCAATGGTTGAGGGTTAACTTTTGATTAGTGTCGGGATAGAACTGGTACTGGTAGGTCGCTTTCATTGCATCGTAGCCGATACGCATTAATTAGTGTTAATTTATCAGAGAATGTTGTTTGGTGTCAAGTCTATGAGTACAGATTTTATCCATAAAGCCAGAGGAGTTTCCGATCTCAAGTGTCATTTAGTGTTGACAACCAAGTATCGGCGGAAAGTTCTGACCGATCAAATGTTGTCTAGGCTTGAGGAAATTTTCAAGAACTTAATGGAAAAATGGGAAGGAAGATTGGTAGAATTTAATGGTGAGCGTGACCACGTACATTTGCTGCTTCAATATACACCGCAAACTGAACCAAGTAAGCTTATCAACAATCTTAAGACTGTATCTAGTCGCTATTTGCGGAAAGAGTTTGTAGATGAAGTTGAAAAAGTTTACTGGAAAGATGTTTTTTGGACAAATGGATATTTTATTGCTTCATGTGGTGGCGTGACGGTTGAGCAATTAAAGAAGTATATTGAGGGGCAAGATAGACCTGTAGAATAAGATTTGTTCGTCTCGTCATCCATCTGTCCACCGCTCAAAGCTGCGCCTTGAGATTGTGGACAGATGGAATCCTCGTCTCACGCGCCTTTCATCCCACACCAACCTTGATCGGTATGGTGTGGGGATTCCCGTCTGTCTAGCTAAACTGTTTTACCTGATACTCCCCATCTACTAGCTGGTAAATCGAGAGAGTGGGTTGTTTGGGATTGCCGATAAACTTGCGACCGCCTAAACCAAGATAGTCTACAATCCAGTATTCGGGAATGCCCATTTCTTCATAGTCGGAAGCTTTGAAAAAATAATCATCCCGCCAGTTCGTACTGACCACCTCTACAGCTAGTCGCACCGAAGATCCCATCGTGATGACTGATTCTTTTTTCCAGCGCGGTTCGCTTGCAAGTGCGGTTCGGTCTAGGACAATTACATCTGGCTGGTAGCCAGATTCGTTACGCGCAAGCTTGAGCAAGCAGTCACCAGGGATTGAGTAAGGCAATTGCAGTCGCCTGATTTCAAAATTGATTTCACCGGAAATGAAACCTGTAACGTCGGAATGGTCGCCAGTTCCTAAAGGCCTTTCAACAATTACTCCATTGTGCAATTCGTACTTGTGGACAGAGTTCTCTGGATACCAAGCAACGAACTCATCAAACGTGATTGTTTTGGATATGGTTTGGATCGTGTTGTGGTTTCCTCTGTCTGGCGATTAGTATGCGGAAAGCTCAAATATTACACAAGGCTTTGCGATATCAATATCGCAAAGCCTTGACAAATTAAACTGTAGCTGATATAAGTTCGATCGCCCGTCCTGACAAAACAGCACTTGCTACAAAACGCCGATTTGTCACAAAATTGGTGTCCTTTTGTACCCATTTGATATCCTTTTGATACCCGATCGCCCCCCACTCCTTCTAGCTCGGCTCGGTTGGAGGCAGACCGGCTCGAAAAATCACCTCGGCCGTCAACCTCAACTCTGGGAAAGCCAGCGACTCAACTGTGTCATCGCCCTTAAACTGTTTTGCCTGATACTCGCCGTCAACCAACTGGCAAACCGAGAGCGTGGGTTGCTTGGGAGTGCCGATAAACTTGCGACCGCCCAAACCAAGGTAGTCCACAATCCAGTATTCGGGGATGCCCATTTCTTCGTAGTCAGCGAATTTGAGATGGTAATCGTCCCGCCAGTTAGTGCTGACGACCTCTACAGCCAACCGCACCGAAGACCCCATCGTGATGATGGATTCCGTATCCCAGCGCGGTTCTCTCTGGCGCAGAGCTGCTTCGTCTAGGACAACTGCGTCTGGCAGGTAGCCCGCCTCGTTGCGGACGGGTTTGAGCAGGCAGTCGCCGGGGATGGAATAAGGTAAGGAGCGGCGGTCAATTTCGATTGATAGTTTTGAACGGATGAAACCTGTAACGCGGGAATGACGGCCGGTTCCTAAAGGCATTTCAACAATTACTCCATTGTGCAGTTCGTACTTGTGGACAGAGTTCTCTGGATACCAAGCAACGAACTCATCAAACGTGATTGTTTTCGATATGGTTTGGATCATGTTGTGGTTTCCTCTGTCTGGTGATTAGTATGCGGAAAGCTAGAAGATGGCACAAGTCCTGTTGGTATTGTTACCGACAATCATTGACATAATAAGTGAAGTTTGATATAATTATGCGTCCACAATCTCAAAATACCGATCGCGCCGATCGACTGAATCTCAAAGTATCTACATAAGTTCTTGATACGATAATGATTTCACAAATTTTGTGATGTTTTACCTACTCGGATCGCAAACTCAGCCAAATATCGTTGACCTTTATAGCCTTTCTCAAAAAGATGAGGTATGAATGACAGCTTATTAACCACTGAAACGTATAGGGCCCAAGCCCAACTACGTACCTCATCTTTCTGAGAACCACTATATATCGGAATGATTTAACCACAGAGGACGCAGAGAACACAGAGAGATCAGAGAGAAATGAATAATTCCGATGCTAACGGAATTGATATAAGTCATCTCTGCAAGGCATTTTGCAACATACTTTCAAAAAAACTATCCAGAGAAATTCCCGATGCTTTGACCATAGTAGAAAGCACGCTTTTTTCGGCAAAAGAACAGTACAGCCCCGCTTCTAAGAACCAAGGTTGTCCGTGCGGGTCGATGCGAAAATCAAATAAACTGTAGTGGCGACAGCCCAAAGCGATGTGGCATTTTCTGGCCCGATCCCAAACTCTCTGAGTAATCGGATCGCTGGTGTCAACTATCCACGACTTGGTAATATCCTTAGAAGTCAAACTCAAGTTGCCATCGTCATTTTGTTTCAGCTTATCGGCATAACTCCGAATCGGCTTCGTATCAGGATGCACAGCATACTCTTCCAGCGGCAAGCAGACGAGCTCGCCAGCTTGGACAATAATCCCACAGCGAACTTCTCTACCCAATTCAATGAATTTTTCTACCAGCACTTCCTCTGAATGAGTCAATGCTGTCTGCAAAGCCGCATCATAGTCAGCAGCATTTTTAACCAAAGTCACTCCAATGGAATTATCACCATTTAGTGGCTTGAGCACCACCGGCAAATCAATCGAAAGCCGATCGCCCGCGCGGACAACTTCTCCCAACGGTACACTTACCCCAGCGGCCGCTACTACTGCCTTAGTCTTCGCTTTATCAGCCACCAGCGCCATCAACTCTGCCGGATTACCCACATAAGGAATACTCAGCATATCGAACAAGCTGCGGTATTGAGTCATGCCGGGGATGCAAAACATCTGCGGTACCATTACGTCAATCTTTAGCTGTGTCAGCACCTCTACAGCGCCCGCTAGAGACATGGGATTAGCGGCCGCGATCGCACTCGGATCTAGAGATGTAGGAAAACGCCATTGGCGATCGGGAGAAATACAGGCAATATGAAATTCATAGAGTGCTGAATTAGCCGTATTTTTCAGACAATCTTCTGCATAAAGGCGCGATAAATTACAGAAAAAATCGCTAACTGCCGAGCCGACTAAATGCAAAACCCGCAATACTGACATACTCAATCTCCCCCTATTTCCACAAGCTTGCCAATATTAAAATCAATCCGAATCCACTCTTTAGGATTCTGCAAATTTCCCCATAACAATAATGGAATTTGCCAATGATGCACCATCAAAAACGGCAGCGGATCGTCCCAATCGAAGATAGCATCTTTGCCTTGGGCGATAATTTTTAACCGCTCAGAAACGAGCTTTGGCGACGATAAATGAGTCACCAACCGCCAAATTTCATGGTAAATCCAGTAAGTCGGGCGACTGGATGCCAAAGGCTGCACAGTCTGCGGTAAAGGGTCGGGTTCCAAATAAGCTTTTGCCACATCGGGATGGTTGTAAAACATCGTGATGGCTGAATGGGTGCGGGGGTTGCATTCGATCGCGTAAATCTCTCCATCATCCGCCGCCTGAATGAAATCAAAGGAAACTTGCCCAGTCAGATTGAGACTCTTGGCAAACTGACGAATCCAATTTTCGATATCCGGGCGATCGACATTCTCGTAATTAACCTGAAACGCCGACGATTTGCAGCAACAGTGCAACTGAAGATGACCGTTACGGACGGTACTGTGAGTGCAGAATTCTTGCCCCGGAATATACTCTTGCATAATCCAAGGTTTACTCTCAGAAATTGGTAATGAGTTGACAAAAGCGGCTGTTTCGGCTGGGGTTTCGCAGGGTAACTTAGTGAGATCTAACCTGCGGACAGAATCGTAGGGAATACTTTTGATAATGTATTTGCGCTGTGCATCACTAAAATCAAAATCGATTACTTGCTGGGGATTAGTAATGCGGTAAGACTTCGGAACTGGCAGCCCCAATGCTTGGGCGGCTGTTGCAAACTCATATTTATCATCCAAACGCTGCAGAGTTTCGACATCTACGTGCATTACCGTACAGTGCCCGGAAAGTACCCTTTTGACTTCGGCATCGTAGTAACTCGCGACTGGACTGCAGACGGGAACGTAAACATTAACTCCCTCTTGTCGGACAATTTTTAAGAGTGCTTGGGGGTATTCCTCTGTCTGCGGGTTTGGTACTGTGTAAAAGCGATCGACTGCCCGAGAGTAACGATGACCTGTCAGCCAGTATTTCTCGGTTTCAACCAAAATTACCCGATGACCGGCCTGATGGAACGATCGCGCTAGCTGCAATGCTTTGGTCATCTTGCCGCCGCTAATCAAAATCGTTTGGGGAGTCGCTGTAGTCGATCGAGACTGAAACGGTTTGATGATGATGGATCTCAGTAGGGCGATCGCAGTTAAAGCGAGATTCAGGGGCATTACTAATAGCAGTAAAATTAAGGTTGCTATGGTTTTGAATGCAGTCGGAAAGCGCCTATTCCCAGTGTTTGTTTCCCGTTCAGATGGCATCGCTGCCACAGAAACTGTTTCGAGCATAATTTTCTAGTAAGTAGACACTCTAATTAAAAGTAATATCAAATCTGTGAGCATCAGAAATATTCACGTCTATCCGATATTCATCTGCGTAAATCCGCGTCTATCCACTGTCATCTGCGCTTGCTGAAATTGTCTTTTTTAAACCGCAGATGAGGGCAGATAAACACAGATTAACGCAGATGAATTAGATAGATTCCGGTTGCACAGATTCCGATCCGGCTAAATCCGCATTAGGACTTTGAGCGCTCCTAGCCAGCCTGATTAAGGGAATCTCCGGGGCAAGAGAACACGCTCTAAACGCGCCGAATTAAGGTCAATCCATCTCTGAGCGGCACTAACACTTGCTCTACGCGCGGATCGTCAGCTAGAGCCTGGTTGAATTTGGCGATCGCAACTCCGTTCTCAGTGGCAGTACCCGACAAATATGGCTGTCCCTGCATCAGAGTATTGTCGGCGCAGATCAAGCCATTGGGAGCCAACAGCCCAGTGGTGAGGAGTAAATTGAGATAATCTGTGTATCCAGCTTTATCAGCATCGATAAAAACCAGATCGAAGACTTCCCCGTCTTGGGCCAATTGTTTCATGGTTTCTAGAGCCGGTGCCACCTTCACTGAGATTTTGTGACCGGCAGTAGATTCGTCAAAACACTTCTGGGCAAATTCAGCGACGTAAGCATCTACTTCGCAGGCTACTACTACTCCATCCACCGGCAGTGCTTCGGCCATCGCTAGTGCTGAGTACCCGGTAAACATCCCTATTTCCAGTACGCGCTGTGCTTTGGTGAGATGGACGAGAAATTTCAGCATTTGGCCTTCCACATGACCCGATAGCATTTCCTGTTCCAAGTGGCGCACTGTCTCGCCGTCAGAGAATCGCTTACTCCAATCTTCTGATTGAGTGCGCTTTACTAACGCGGCTAAGGCGGGAGATTCCGGCGTGGTACAAAGATTCAGGTACGGGTCGAGACCGTTGGCGAGTTCGTAGGCTTGTTGTAATTGGGCCTTGAAAGCTCGATCGAGATTGTCGATTTTTTCTACTTGCGAGACGAGACTTTCGAGTTTAGCCGCTAAAATCCCGACTGGGGTAACGGGTCTCACGGTCATACCCCCGATTTGGAAAGAGTTCCAACTTTCTGCAATACCACATACATATCCTCGCCATCACCGTGACGCGGATAGCCCTGACAGATTTCTCGATGCACCGCTAGGGCTTCATCCAACTCAGTTCGAGTCAAATCGTTCATGAAAAAGCATTCGCCGATGGGGCAGGGAGCCGCAGCGCGCTGAAGCCCGTCGCGGGTACGACTGATCGATGTTGTGGCTTTCCAGAGCAGTTCTGATGTCAGATAAGGGCTATCAATTGCTAGTCCGAGGCGGCTCATTAATCTTAAGATGCGATCGCGGTCGGCGATCGAAATGTAGCCCCGCAGTTGGGCAATGGTCGCCGAAAAAGCCATATCGATGGCGACACTGTGGCCGTGGAACATGGGAATTTCGGGCGTTAGTTCCAGCGTCGGACTCCAGGTGTGACCGTAGGCGATTACCCGATCCAAATCTAGCTCGTGGAGGTTTGGTACTTCTAAGGCCAGCATGGACTGAATCGCGTTGTAGGTTAAGCGATGGGCTACTTCGCGCAGTTCTGATGTGCCGTCTAAATAACCAAAATGGCTGTGCAGCAATGCTTCGCCGTAGTTTTCTAACAACTCGAAGATTTCTTTGTTGCCTACTACGGCGATCTTAATTAACTCTGCCATGCCGTTTCGTATTTGGTCGATCGGCAGAGTTTTCAGAAAGGAGAAATCTAAAATTACTTTCTGCGAAGCGTGGTAGGCGCCGAGGCGGTTTTTCAGCTTACCGTGGTTCACAGCTACTTTGATCGCCACACTGGCATCAATCAGCCCAATTAAGGTTGTCGGTACGCGAATGTAGTTAGTCCGTCGGCGATAAGACGAGCAGGCAAAACCAGCTACGTCTGTCGTCAATCCACCACCGACTACCAAAACAGGTTCCTTCCGCACGAGTCCGAAATCAACGAAGGCATCTATGATGCTTTCAAACGTTTTTAACGTCTTATCAGGTTCCTTGATATTAACTGGAAAGACTGTTAAATCTATCTCGTGATGCTTGAAATAATTCTGCATCTGTGCGCCGTACAGACCGTAGACTGTTTCATCTACAACCATTAAACAGCGACCGAATTGGCGGTAACTATCTGCAATCTCAGGATTCTCCAGCTTAAAAGCACCATCTACGTAGAGCAAGCTGAAATCTATTTTTTCGTACCCCTCAATCTGAAAAGCTCGATCGGTAGATGTAAAGGTAGCTTGAATGTCACCCATAAGATTTTTGCACTTTCGTTGATAAGTAACTGTAAGTATTCAGGTCACGGCAAAAACGCTGAACCCTTTAGCAGAAAAGCTTTCTAGGCATTCGCTTGACAATATTGTAATTCGATATTATCTGAACAATTAATCTAGAAAGCTGTTTTCAGGGCTGTTTCTTAAGAAGAGGTTAAATACTTATCCTACTACAGCATTTATACTGAAACCCCTGCCAGGAGCGAGTTTAGAGAAGCTCAATACTTACACCTAAGTTAACATAACGAATTTTTGATATTTATTCAACCTTATTCAACACCAAAATTCCATAATACCTCTTTGGGCATAGACGCTCGTCTAGATATGCCACATTATTCAACAGTTTAGGAGGAGATCGGCTGTTTATAAGGTATATGTGTTCCAGAACAGGAAGTGAATCAAATGCTGCCACAATTCAAAATCTGAATTTGGAACTGTGGCTATTTTTGGCAAAATATGCCTTGTAGAAATTACAGTATTCGATCTGAGGATACATCGGGGGCTATAGCCAGATTTACTTCGCCCGACAGCACTTGAACAGCAGCAGGCGCAGGTAATGAAGCATCAGAATTTCCGTCTCAAGCATGAACTTGACGCATCAAAGTGGCTATTTCCCATTGGCAAGATATGGGTCTAATATCATTTCCGGTTCATTGGTGACAAGTTAAAACTTAATTGCATTTGTCAATCCGTAATATTACTCAAAAAACTGCTTTTTTAGGAGTAGAAAATTCACGATTAGAGAGGGAGTAAGTATAAATATCACCCCCGGCAGGATTCCTCGATCGCCCAAATCTCAGTTTTATGGCCAAAATCCGAGTAAATCTCGAGCATAATTGCTGATTGACAAATGCTTTCTCAGCTTAAGTTGTTACCAATGGCCGAGAGTAGAATTTTTACATTGGGGGCGGGCATCATCATCACCCCACAAGAGTCTTAAGATTTTTCCCGATGCAAATCTTGATGTTTTTTGAGCTGAAAAATACTGCTAGCCGAACTTACGAGGGGATTTGATCCGACGATACATCTGGGGCGATCGCCAGATTTGCTTCGCCCGAAAGCACTTGAGCTGCAGATCCACTAGCTAATTGACCGTAAGAGTGTGCGCCCAAACCCTTAACCTGGCGCATCAAAGTGCCCATTTCCAAAGCACTCATCGCATAATTCCAGCCCAAATTGCTTTTAATTCCAGCCCTTTCCAAAGCTTGCTGCATCGTGTCAGTCGTCACCACCCCAAAAATCACCGGCACCCCTGTCTGAAAAGCAGCAGCAGCAATTCCCTTAGCAACCTCACCAGCCACAAAATCGAAATGAGGAGTTTGGCCCCGAATTACCGCACCCAGACAAATTACCGCATCGTAGCGGTGAGAAAGAGCAGCTTGGCGCGCCACCAAAGGAATCTCAAAACTTCCCGGAACCCAATAAAAATCAACTTGATTACCGTGAGGATTGATATCAACGCCGTGGCGTTTCAAACAATCTTGACATCCTTCCAAGAGTTTGTTTACAATCAAATCGTTAAAACGACCGATGACTATAGCAAATCGTAAAGATTCGGTGTGAGTAAAAGTTCCCTCGTAAACAGTCATAGTGTTCTAGTTTAGATTTTAGGTTTTAGTTTTTTGTTTGTGAGAAGGCAAAAGCCAGAAAGTAGCAGCATCTCATCTGAATCTCAAGTGCAAAAACATACAGGGTCGCGCGGTATGGAAAATTCCTAGCTTCTGCCGAATGCCTTTCAATCGCTGGTGAATGCCTTCATCCTTCTATCTTTTACCTTCTTTTTTCGATAAGGCTGGGTGAAATTAAACGACTAAAAAGTTCAATACACCCACTGCAATAACCAGCAAAAACCAGAGACCAGATCCAGCATAAATCAGGGATTTAGACTGATTCCAGTTTTGGGGAGAAGCATAAGCAACTGGCACGCCAACGACCATCACAAAAGACAGCAGTACCAGACCCAGTAAAACCACTTGAAACAGAATTGATAACATCTTTTCTCCTTTCGATATAACCGTGCGTTGAGCGGAAATAGTTTCCCAGAACCGAAAAAAATCTTCCAAATTCTAGTTTTTGACAGTTTCCCGATCGTCGATCGAGAAATTGTCGGTTGATTGATACGAAAGAACCCAGGCAAATTCGGGCGTTGCGCGAACAGGCATCAGCGGCTCTTGAGATTTCGATCAATTTTATCATTGTTCGCTACACGACAGAAAATTGGAAAGGTTAAGTTAAAGCCCGATCGACACATCCGGTTTCAGAGGGCGAGAAATTGCTACTGTTTGAGTTAGAGATGCGGGATGTTCGACTATGGACTTAGTTTTGTGCCACACAACAGCAGATTTTGACGCCTTGGGGGCGGCGGTGGGACTTTGCGTGCTGCGCCCCGGTAGCAGGATCGTACTTACTGGCGGGTGTCACCCGACAGTGCGGGATTTTTTGGCGCTACACCGCGACGAGTACCCGCTGATTGAACGCCGATCGGTCAATCCGCAACAAATTCGATCGATTACTATAGTTGATGCCTCCGCGCGCGATCGGTTGGGAAAAGCCGCCGAGTGGCTGGATTTGCGGCACCTGAGCGAAATTGCCGTTTTCGACCACCACCTAGAGGCGCATTCAGACATCCCCGCTACTGTTACCCAAATCGAAGCAGTCGGAGCCACCACTACATTAATTGTCGAAAAGCTCAAAAATCAAGCAGAAAACAGCGACACACCATCTCGCCTTCTGCCTTCGGAAGCAACAGTCATGGCCCTCGGCATCCACGTCGATACAGGTTCCCTCACCTTTGAGGGCGCAACGGCGCGAGATGCAATAGCTTTGGGCTGGTTGATGGAACAGGGAGCGAGTTTGCGGGTAATCGCTGAATATGTAGAACCAGGTTTGTCTCCTCAATTGCAAGATTTGCTCCCAGAAGCGCTGAATAATTTGCGATCGGAAACTTTGCACGGTTACAGCGTAGCCTGGGTGCTGCTGTCTACTGAATCCTACGTTCCGGGACTTTCTTCGCTGGCTTCTCGCTTGCTGGATTTAACTGAAACCGATGCTCTGCTGTTAGGTAATGTTTATAAATTTGGCGAAAACGAAAACAACCGCAACATCGCTCCCGAATCGCCAGTTTCCAATCGATTAAGTATTATCGGCCGATCGCGCATCGAAGGCACAAACCTCAGCGAATTGTTCAAACCCTTCGGCGGCGGAGGCCACGCCCGCGCTGCTTCCCTCGCCACCCGCGATGTTGACCCCCTGCTGACTTTAAATCAGTTAGCTGACGAACTCAAAGCTCAAATTCCCCACCCTCCGACAGCGCGCGAATTAATGTCGTCTCCAGTGCGGAGTATTCGCCCGGAAACATCGGTGGGGGAAGCTCACCGTATCCTCCTACGTTACGGACATTCGGGGCTTTGTGTGGTCGATGCGGGCGATCGGCTCGCCGGCATTATCTCGCGCCGCGACATTGACATTGCCCTGCACCACGGTTTCAGTCACGCCCCGGTGAAGGGTTACATGACTTGGCAGCTAAAAACGATCGCCCCAGATACCTTGCTGCCGGAAATTGAATCTTTAATGGTGACATACGATATCGGGCGCTTGCCAGTATTGGAAAACGGTCAACTGGTGGGAATTGTTACCCGCACTGACGTGTTGCGGGAATTGCACCAGCAAAAAGCGCGAGACAGGGGAAGCAATGCAGAATTGTCTTATTGTGTCATGCCCGAATCGGTTGAGCAATTGTTGCGATCGCGCATCAGTCCCGAATTATGGCAATTATTGTCGATCGCGGCCAATATTGCCCAAAACCGCGGCTGGCAACTTTATCTTGTGGGTGGAGCAGTCCGGGATTTACTGTTGGCTGCGGATGATACAGTGGGGCTAACAGATATCGATTTGGTTGTGGATGGAAAGTCCGGTTCCGACGATTCCGGTGCAGGTGTCGAGTTAGCTTCCTCGCTGCAAAAACTTTACCCAGAATCGCGTTTGGACGTTCACGGTCAATTTCAAACCGCCGCGCTTTTGTGGCACAAAGACTCTGCTTTCGGCTCGCTGTGGGTGGATATCGCTACGGCTCGTACTGAATTTTATCCTTATCCGGCTGCAAATCCTGAAGTTGAAGCGAGTTCGATTCGCCAAGATTTGTACCGCAGGGATTTTACAATTAATGCGCTGGCTGTGCGGTTGGGTGTTCCTCGCAGCGGCGAATTGTTAGATTTTTTTTGCGGTTTGCTGGACTTGGAATCGAAGCAAATTCGAGTTTTGCACGCCAATAGTTTTATCGAAGATCCGACGCGAATTTATCGCGCTGTGCGGTTTGCGGTGCGGTTGGGGTTTGAAATTGAGCCGCAGACGGAAGGATACATCCGCCACGCTTTGGCCAGCGGGATTTATTACCGAATTCAGGGGGAAAACGGCCGAGCTCCGGCTTTGGAAACTCGGCTCAAAAGCGAATTAAAATACATTTTGCAAGCTCCTTACTGGAAAGTTGCTTTGCAAATGCTGGGAGATTTGCAGGCTTTGCGCTGCATTCATCCTAGTTTGGAGTTGGATCGGGAGTTGTGGCGGCAACTGCGTTTGCTCGATCGGTGTTTGCAAGGAAGAAGGAAGGAAGGCACGACACGGATTTTGACACGGATACACGGATTAATGATTGAGGGTGAGTCACGAGTCAGAGGGAAGAAGGAAGAGGGAATAGGGAAGAAGGAAGAAAAAGAAAAAGCAACTATTTCCAATGCCCAATGCCCAATTCCCAATGCCCCATTCCCCATTATCAATATTCCCGATTGGCAGATGCGGCTGGAAGTTTTGATCGCTTATTTAGCGCCGGAATATCGCGGCAAGGTGGCTGCAAATCTTCAGTTACCTGCTGACAGCATTAAGCGGCTGGAAGCTTTGGAAGCCGGAAAGAACCAGTTAGTAGAAAATTTGCCTAAGTGCGAGTTGCCGAGTCAATTGGTGCTGCTGTTGAAGAATTATGAATTTCCGGTGTTAATTGCGATCGCCCTGCAAAGTCCGCGAAGTACACGCCGCCAAATTTGGGAATATCTCACCAGATGGGCGAATGTCGATCCGCCTTTAAATGGCAACGATTTGAAGGCTTTGGGTTATAAGCCCGGGCCTGGGTTTAAACGAATGTTGGATGATTTGTTGGCGGCGAAGTTGGATGGCGATTTGGGCGATCGGGCTGCGGCTATCTCTTTCTTAGCACAACGTTATCCTCAAGCTTAGTAAGGTGCGTCAGCAGCGCGTTATTTTTGATATAATAGATTAGCTAATTGCTGACGCACTCTACTGAATTTTTAGTTGTCAATCCCAAACAGGCTAACCAGGCGATCGCACATTATTGATATTTCTAGAATTAAGGTGAAAAAACATCACGCTCCTGCTTTAATAGCAATTGTCCTTTACAAAACATTTGTGGCTTCGCTCTTGACAGTAACTTCGATTGCGTTGCTTTTTGCCTTAAAAAATCATCACGTCTTAGAAGAAGTTTCGCAATCTTATTTGTTAGAAAGCAAACTAAAACTTATTGAATTCATCTTAGACAAAATTCTCATTCTCAAGCCTAAAAGCTTACTGCTTAGCGGACTTGCCGCAGCACTTTATGCAGTATTAACTGCTGTTGAAGCCGTTGGTTTGTGGTACGAAAAAGACTGGGCAACCATCTTAGTTGTAGTGCTGGTAAGCATCAGTATACCCCCTGAAATATATGAATTAGTTCACGGGGTCACGGTACTTAAGTTAGCGGTATTTATCGCAAATTTAGCCGTCTTATGGTATTTGCTGCACCATTTGCCGAAGCACGGTAAAGGAGCTTAGAATTTTGGTAATTCAGAGGACACTCATTTAACTTAATAAATATCAGCATTTTAATTTCATAAAACGACCGATCGGTCAAATAAAAACATCCATCTTTACAAAAATTTTGTGATTGTAAAGATTCGATAAAGCTACGAGGGGTTATACCCCCTATGAGTTATAGTGACATATATATACCCACATTCCGCACCCTCAACTGGCACACACGCAGTTGGGGTGCCCCGTCCGAGTCGATCAGTCGGCTCTAGATGAGTAGAAATACTCTCGCCTGCCGTGTCAGGTGATCGAGCAAGCGATCGATTCAGTTGGAAAATGTACGAGCGTGTAAATTAACAACAAAAACCAATTATCCCCCGTGCGACGCGGAGGATAAAAATAGTCTAAACTCAAGTAGCAAACAATTCGCTCGATCGAATGAAACCCGTGCATCAAGCAACTGAACTCGCCGTCTCTAACCTCGACCATCTTGGTTTAATAGCAGGTCTAGTTGATGAAATAGAAATTGTCCAAAAAATCAATGAGTTAGTAGGGGAACAACCGGGTGAGATTGTCAGTCCAGGTCTAGCAGTCAAAGCAATGATTATCAATGGGTTAGGGCTTGTTTCCGCTCCATTATACTTATTTCCTAAATTTTTTGAAGGCAAAGCGCTCGAACATTTAATGGGTGAAGGTATTCAAGCATCACACCTGAATGAATACCGTTTAGGTAGAGTATTAGACAAGCTATATTTAGCAGGCAGCAGCCAAATATTTACAACTATTGCCGCTTCAGCAGCTCAAAAATTTGAGCTCGATACAGAGACATCCCATTTAGATTCAACTTCCTTTCACCTGCATGGCAAATACGAATCCGAGCTACCATCTGTATCTGTTATCGAGCCAGAAACGGCGCTAGATAGCGAAGATAGCGAAGATAGCGAGTCAACTAAACCCGTGTCATCTGCCGTGCCAATTAAGATTACCTACGGCTACTCCCGCGATCGCAGACCCGACTTAAAACAATTCATTTTAGATTTAATTTGTAGTAGCGATGGAGATGTACCGCTATTTTTACGGGTGGGTTCGGGAAATGAATCAGATCGAGCCATATTCGCATCAATTTGTCAGGAGTTTAAACAACAGTTAAACCTTGACAGTTTAATGGTTGCAGATAGTGCATTATATTCAGCTCCTAACTTAGAAATGTTAACCAATTTAAGATGGTTAACCCGCGTACCGTTGAGTATCAAGCAAGCGCAGCAACTGGTATCTCAGTTAAATGAAGCAGAATTTACCCCCAGTTCTGTGAGTGGATATAGCTGGTCAGAACACAAAAGTAATTATGGTGGAATTGAACAAAGATGGCTAGTAGTAGAGAGCAGTTTGCGACGCGATTCAGACCGACAAAAACTCGAAAAAAACTCAAAAAAGCCCAGGCTGAAGCTGAGAATAAACTGCAAGAACTCTCAAAAATTGAATTTGCTTGTGCCGCCGACGCTGCCGCCGCAGCTCATCGCTTATCCAAACAACTAAAATTTTACAATATCACCCAAGTTAGTAGCAAAGAAATTACAGTAAAGACTAATACTAACGATCCAAATGCTCGCGAGAAATCCAGCTCGAAACAGAGATTTAAAGTTCAAGCAAAACTGGAACCAGATACAGGTGCGATCGCCAAAGAAACCAAAGCCTGTGGCAGGTTTATTCTCGCCACTAATGTGCTGGAAACTCAGCAATTAGAGCCTGACGATATGATTGTGAAATACAAAGAACAGCAGTCAGCAGAAAGAGGGTTTGGGTTCTTGAAAGATCCGCTGTTTTTTACGGACAGTGTATTTCTCAAGTCGCCGGAAAGAATCGAAGCTTTGGCATTGGTAATGGGTTTGTGTTTGTTAGTCTATACTTTAGGTCAAAGGTTACTGCGTCACAGTTTGCAACGCACTAATTCCCAATTGAAAAATCAGTTGGGCAAACAAACTAATCGACCGACGCTCCGTTGGATTTGCCAGATATTTCAATCAATTCATCTGGTGAGCCTACAAGGGATTCAACAAATTTCTAATTTAACAGCCGAGCGAATGGCTATATTGAACTTGCTGCCGCTCTCCTGTAAGTCTTATTATTTATTAATCTGAGATCGAGCAGTTTGTTTGATGAGCAAAACTGACAGAAATTTCATAAATATTTGATTCAGTAGTGATGTGTAATTATCAGGCTGCTGGAAATATCTGCTGTCGATTAATAGTTAATTATGACGGATGAAGGTGTTGTTAGATATCGAGAATCTAGGATTTGCCCGAAAGCAGTTAATTTTCAACTTGCCCCAACAGGTCGATGCGATTGTGACCCAACAGGTCGCGGGTATTTTTGATTATTATCTCGGACGAGAGACTCGGACGGAGCACCCCAACTGCGTGTGTGCCAGTTGAGGGTGCGGAATGTGGGTATATAGATGCACCCTGATGGCTTTCCCGTTCCACAAGAGCGGGATTTTTATTGGCAAAATATTGTATTAAGTTTTAATACACCTGGTAGAGATAGAATTGGTGGAATATTCCAATAAAACGATCGCCCGATGCAAAAATAGCACAGCTAAAGCAAAAACGATGGTTCGGAACTCGAACATCCGCCCTAACTCCGCGAAATAACCCAAAGGCGTTAGCATAGTGCGGGAAACGGCATCAATGAAAGATGAGCTTAGCGTTCACAACAGCTTTGCAACAGGGCGAAGACACCATAATTAATAGTTGAGTGTGCTCTAATTTTTGATGTTTTATGGATTAAGAAGATTTCACTCATGATGTTAGGTGAATTTTCTGGAATCCCAACTAGATGATGCTTAGTTCAACCAACTTTCTTTTAAGTGTTTTTACTGAATCTTGTCTCCGACAATCAACCCTCCTTGTCACTTAAGCAGTGTATTGGTCAGTTGGAGGTAACGAATGTGAGTTAAAAAACAATTAAAAACCCGGTTTCTTATTGAAGAAATCGGGTTGTTGAAATCGATGGTGAAGCGCGATTTTCTGTCTAAACTATTCGGAAAATCAAAGGGTAGCGGTAAGGTTGGTTGGGTGTTTGCAAAACGTGGAGGATAGCCATTATTGTCAGTCCCCAGTGCAGCAAATAACCTAGGGGCACTAGGATAAAGCCAGCAAGACCGAAAGTGACGACAGTTAACGCCACAATTACGGCGCTGTACAGCCATACATTAAGGTGAAAATTGATGGCTTCTGTGGCGTTTTCTTTGACAACGGGGTCATCTGATACTAACAATACAGCGATCGGCGCTCCGATCGAGAACAGTAACGTACTAAAAAAAATCGCCCCGTGGCACACCAGTGATAGCAGCTTCCGCTTGTCCGAGTCGTACATATTACTTTTGTTCCTTGACTGTAGTGATAATTTTACCTTTAAAAGCAACTGTAGCACAGGCTATAATGGCGATCGGGTGATGATTCCCCTACCTAATTTGTGATGACAACAGAACTCGAAACTGAACTGCTAACTGCTGCCCGGCGCCGGCGCAACTTTGCTATTATCTCGCACCCCGACGCGGGAAAAACTACTTTGACAGAAAAGCTGCTGCTGTACGGAGGTGCAATTCACGAAGCAGGTTCTGTGAAAGCGCGGCGGGCCCAGCGACACGCTACCTCTGACTGGATGGCGATGGAACAGCAGCGGGGAATTTCTATTACTTCTACTGTTTTGCAGTTTGAGTATAAAAAATATCACATTAATCTGCTCGATACTCCGGGACACCAAGATTTTAGCGAAGATACTTATCGCACTCTGGCGGCGGCTGACAATGCAGTAATGCTTGAGGATGCTGCTAAGGGTTTGGAACCGCAAACTCGGAAGTTATTTGAAGTTTGCAAGCTGCGAAGTTTGCCTATTTTTACTTTCTTTAATAAGCTCGATCGCCCTAGCAGAGATCCTTTGGATTTGTTGGACGAAATTGAGAAGGAATTGGGGT